>NZ_JBJGYT010000049.1:0-20037 GCF_054050135.1 Geodermatophilus sp. SYSU D00705
CGAGCGAGCCGCAGCCTTGCCCGACTGGCTGCACACCTACAACCATCACCGCAGCCACACCGCACTCGGCGGACAACCCCCGATCACCCGGGTCGCCGTCAGCAACCGTGCTGGGCACTACACCTAGTCGAGGGCTTCGGGTTCACCTACGAAGGCCGCATCCGCGACTACGTACGCAGCGGACACGCCTGGCGAGACAGCGAGCTGCATTCGGCTCGCGCCGGAGTGGAGCACCTCGGCGCACGCGCCAGCCGCCTGACTCAGGACGTCGACCGAGCTGGACCGGGCGACCGGCCACCCACGCCGGGACGTGGACCGGCCCGTGCCACGCGATCACCCACGCAGGTCGACACACATGCGTCCGCCCCACCGTCGCATCCAGCTCGGGCATCTGCCCGCGCATCCGGTAGGCGCTCACCGTGCTGACCCGGACGCCGAGATATGCAGCGACGTTAGACCTCGTCCATCACTCGGCGTTCGAGCTTCGCGCTCAAGCCGTCACGGGACCATTGTGCCGTAAAGCACCACGAAGCGTCAGTACGGGTAAGCTCCATCACCCCCCCGTCCATCTTCTTACTTGTCGGCCACTGCAGCTCGAATGCCAGCTCAATCCGCCGCCGAAGGAGCAGACCCGAGCATGGGCTCATCGCCTGAATATCAGGACTATCATAACCGGCGCACCGCACCCCAAAGGTGGTGGAAATCGGGCCTCGTGTGGACTGCGATTGGCGGTATAGCAGGCGTACTCAGCGCGGTCGTAGCTCTTTTACAGTTGCACAATACTGGATCGGCAGGGTCGTCTAATGGCGGCCCATCGGCGTCTACTTCATCGACGGCAGACATCGATGCGATTCCATCAACCACACCTCCCTCTGCTTCCGCGACCACAGGCTCGACGCTTCCAACTGACGTTACCGAGCAGCTGATCTCTACAACCACGGTCGAAGTGGAGGTCGAATATCAGCGATACGCTGACCTGGACACCGGCGCTCAACTAGACGGGGACCCATGGAATCCTCCCGCGGGATCGGATCTGTCATTTGGCAATTTCGGACGTGTGGAGCCTGTAAAACCTGCCCGTCTTTACTTGCTGTTTCAAGGAACGACGCAAAAGTGCAAGCAATCCGAAGATTCCGACACTGACGGGATCGATGAGGTCTTCGCGAAGGACTTGAGTGAGGGTGACTCGCTTTGTGTAATCACCGACGAGGGGAACATGGCGCTCCTAAAGGTCACTCGCGCGGTAACGGGGAGATACTTCGAGGGGGGTGTTGAATTCGCCCAAGAGCTATACAGTTCACCTTGACAGTTGCTGCAGGCGCCCACTCCGGCCCTGCTCGACGCGGGCTACTCCCCCGCATCGGTGCTCCGCCACCATCGGAGCCTGTCCCGGGCCCCACGGTCGCCGTCCCGCGCAGCCACGTCACCCGCAACGTCGCCGTGCTCGTCGACCCACCCGCCCAGCGCCCCAGTGACCTGGCCACCGCCCTACACCTCGGCGAGGCCCGCGCCGTCCTCGCAGCAGCGGCACACGTCCGCAACTCCGCGCGCTGGACCGTCGCCCTCGGCCTCCGGCAGTCCGAGGCGCTGGCGCTGCAGCGCAAGGACGTCGACCTGCTCACCGGCACGCTGACGGTCCGGCGGAGCATCCACCGCGTGCGCGGAGGCGGGTTGATCTACGAGGAGCCCAAGACCCGCCGCAGCCAGCGCACGCTCGCGCTGCCGGTGCCCCTCGTGGCCGAGCTGCACCGGCACAAGGCCGTCCAGAACGGGGAACGCATGCTGGCCGGCTCCGAGTGGCACGACGAGGACCTCGTCTTCGCCCAGCCCAACGGCCGCCCGATCGACAAGAAGACCGACTACGACGAGTGAGTGCGGCTGTTGCGAGCAGCAGGCGTCCGGCACGTCCACCTGCACGCTGCTGCTGAGCGAGAACGTCACCCGCGGGTGGTCATGGAACTGCTCGGCCACAGCCAGATGCGCACGACGACGGACATCTACAGCCATGTGATGCCGGCCCTGGCGCGCGAAGCCGCCGACCGGATGAGCGCCCTGCTGCTGCCGGTGAGGGTGGGCCAACTGCAACCAGAGACGACTCAGGCCGCCCTCCCGAGGGAGAGCGGCCTGGTCATCGGGGTGGAGCTGAGGGGACTCGAACCCCTGACCCCCACACTGCCAGTGTGGTGCGCTACCAGCTGCGCCACAGCCCCTTGCCGACCCGGTCTGGTGTGTCCGAGCCGGGAGCAACTGTACAGGGCCCTGACGGGGTGCCGGCGCAGGGGGGTCGGTGCGGCGGGGCGCCGCCGGGAGGAGTGGTCAGCCCTGCTTCATCTGGGCGATCCGGATGTGGTTGCCGAAGGGGTCGCGGAGGCCGAAGTCGATGCCGTAGGGCTGGTCGACCGGTTCCTCGGTGATCTCCACGCCCCGGGCCTTGAGCTCGGCGTGGGTTTTGTAGGCGTCGTCGCAGGCGAAGAAGAGGTGCCCGCCGGCCGCCCCCTTGGCGATGAGCGCCCGCACCTGGCCGGCGGTCTCCTCGCTGAGCGACGGCGCGCCGGGCTTCTCGAGCAGGACGGCGCGGTCGGGCTGGCCCGGGAGGTTGACGGTGAGCCAGCGCATGGGGCCGAAGTCCATGTCGGACTGCACCTCGAAGCCGAGCTTGCCGACGTAGAAGTCGAGCGCGGCGTCCTGGTCGGGGACGTAGATCTGGGTGATGGTGATCGCGGTCAGCATGGGGACGACGCTAGGGACCCTCACTCCCCCGGCGCTTCTCCGAAACTGCTCGGTCTGGCCCACGCCATCGCGAAGCAGGTCGGCACCGGCGGCAGCGGCCCGCGCCGGCGGTAGACGCTCGGCGGCTCCCCGACGACGTCCCGGAACACCCGGCTGAACGTGCCGAGGCTCGCGAACCCGACGTCCATGCAGATGTCGGTCACGCTGCGGTCGGTGGAGCGCAGCAGGGACATCGCGCGCTCCACCCGGCGCCGCTGCAGGTACCGGTTGGGCGTCTCGCCGAAGGTGACCCGGAAGGTGCGGATGAAGTGCGCCTCGGAGACGTGGGCGATGCGGGCCAGCGTCGGGACGTCGAGCGGCTCGGCGTAGGCGCGGTCCATCGCGTCACGTGCGCGCAGCAACCGCCGGTTGGCGTCCTCGACCGCGGAACCCACGGCCGCATCCCACCACGAGCGTCAGATCTCGACGCCGCGCTCGGCCAGCCACGGCACCGGGTTGATGCGCTCGCCGTTGATGCCGCCCTCGTGCACCTCGAAGTGCAGGTGGGGGCCGGTGGACTGGCCGCGGTTGCCGAGCAGAGCGATCGTCTCGCCGGCCTCCACGTACTGGCCCGGCTCGACGAGGATCTTGTCCATGTGGCCGTAGACGGTCACGTCGCCGTTCTCGTGGAGGATGTAGACCGCCAGGCCGAAGCCGCTGGCCGAGCCGGCGCGCAGGACGACGCCGTCCATCGCCGCGTACTCCGGGGTGCGCATCGGGGCGGCCAGGTCGATGCCGTAGTGGAAGGTGCCCCAGCGGCCGCCGTAGCCACTGGTGAAGCGAGCGCCGGAGACCGGCAGCACGGCCTTCGGGCGGGCCGCCTCCCGGGCCGCCTCCGCCGCGGCGGCCTCGGCCTCGGCGCGCGCGGCCCGCGAGGCGGCCACCTCGTCCAGCCGGGCCCGGGCCTCGGCCACGGAGATGGACGCCTGCGGCAGCAGCTCGACGTCCTCCTCGGTGGTGAGCAGGTCCGTCTGGGCCGACAGCACCGAGGTCGCCTCAGCCGCGGCGTCGGGTGCACCGGTCACCCCGGTGACACCGGCGACGACCCCTCCGGCGACCAGCGCGGCCAGCAGCAGCGGCGCGCGACGCGGGCCCGGCACCGGGCGGCGGGCGGACCCGGCCGGGGTGCGGGCAGCCCGGCGGGAGCCGGGGACCGGGAACTCCGCGGTGCTCGCGGAGCGACGCCGTGCGGCCATGTACGTACCCGCCTCGTGGGGAAGAAGCCCGTCGCCGGGCCCGATGGGGTTGCACCCATCCAAACACTCTGTGATCTGTTCGTGACCCTGCGCTCGGCGCGTCGCGTGCGACACGCCGCTGTGTCACGTCCCACACACCCCACGTGTCGCACGGGTGGACGACCGCGCATGTTTCGCGGAGCCGGATTCGGGCCACTGGACGTTTCCGGCGTGAAACCATCCGCGCTCGGACGCCCGCGACACCCGTCGCCCCGCACCCGAGTGGCCAGCACGCGTTCCGCCGTGTAGTCATGATCAACGCTGCACCACCCGTTGCCCCCGCTGACCGGCGGTGAGGCACGACCCAACGGGACCGCTGCGAGGGGGCGACCGCACCACACGCACGAGAGAGGGCCGATGCCGCATGGCGAGTCCGGAGCGCTTCCCGGCATCACGAGTACTCCCCGCACCGGACACGCCGACCGTCGCCCAGACGCCGACCCCCGTGCGGCCCCTGGTCCGCCCGCTGAGCCAGGAGACCCTGCGCAGCCACGGCGCCCGCCTCACCGTGCCCACCTACGACCGCACGGCCCTGACGCCCGCTGTGGTGCACCTGAGCGTCGGCGGCTTCTCCCGCGCCCACCAGCTGCTCTACTTCGACGAGCTGGCCGAGCGCCGGATCTCCCGGGAGTGGGGCGTCGTCGGCGTCGGGCTGCGGCACCGCACCATGCAGGAGGCGCTGGCCCCGCAGGACCACCTGTACACCGTCGTCGAGCGCAGCCCCGACGGTGAGCGGGCCCGCGTGGTGGGCGTGATGGTCGACTACCTGTTCGCCCCCGACGCCCCCGGGGCCGTGCTGGACCGCCTGACCGACCCGCGCACCCGCATGGTCACCCTCACGATCACCGGCGCCGGCTACCGGCTGGACCCGCACACCGGCGAGTTCGACCCCGACGACGCCGACGTCCGGCGCGACCTCGCCGGCCCGCACGCCCCGACGACGGTGTTCGGCTACCTGGTCGAGGCGCTGGACCGGCGCCGGCGGGCGGGCCTGGCCCCGTTCACCGTCGTCTCCTGCGACAACATCCACCGCAACGGCGACGCCACCCGGCGCGCGGTCGTCGGGCTGGCCCGCCTCCGGGACGAGGTGCTGGCCCGCTGGATCACCGACCGGGTCGCCTTCCCCAGCAGCATGGTCGACCGGATCACGCCGCAGACCTCCCCCGATGAGCGGGCCGCCGTCGCCGAGCGGTACGGCGTGGACGACCGGTGGCCGGTCATCACCGAGCCGTTCTCGCAGTGGGTCATCGAGGACACCTTCAGCAACGGCCGTCCACCGCTGGAGGAGGTCGGCGTCCGGTACGTCGCGGACGTCGGCGACCACGAGCTGATCAAGACGCGGCTGCTCAACGCCAGCCACTCCGCGCTCGGGTACCTGGGCTCACTGACCGGGTTCGGCCGCATGGACGAGGTGATGACCGACCCGGTCTTCACCGAGTACGTCACCCGGCTGATGGACGACGAGGTCACCCCTCTGCTGCCCCGGCCCGACGGCGTCGACCTGGCCCAGTACAAGCGCACCCTGCTGCAGCGCTTCGCCAACCCGGCGATCGCCGACGGGCTGCCGCGGCTGTGCCGGCGCGGGTCGACCAAGCTGCCGCACCACCTGCTGCCCTCGCTGCGCCAGGCCCTGGCGGAGGGGCGGCCCAGCCGGCTGCTCACCCTGGCCGTCGCCGGCTGGTGCTGGTACCTGCGCGGCACCGATCCCGCGGGTCGGCCGTTGCCGATGGAGGACCCCCGCGCCGAGGAGCTCCGGGCGCTCGCCCTCGCCGGCGGCACCGACCCGCGCCCGCTGCTCGGCGTCCGGCCCGTGTTCGGCGACCTCGGGGAGGTCCCCGGCTTTGCCGAGGACCTCCGCGCCGTGCTCGAGCGGATCGACCGCGACGGCGTGCACCGGACGGTCGCCGAGACCCTCGCCACCGGCCCCGCCCGTCCGCTGTCCCTGCCCCGATGACCCCCGGAGGAACTCCCCCGATGCCCGCCCTCCCCGAGACGCTCGTCGGGCGCCTCGAGGCCCTGCTCTGCGACGCCGACGGCAACCTGTTCCCCTCCGAGGAACCGGCCTTCGTCGCCTCCGCCGAGGTCACCAACCGCTTCCTCGCCGATCTCGGCGTCGACCTGCGCTTCACCGCCGAGGAGCTCCGGCTGGCGACCACCGGGATGAACTTCCGCACGACGTCGCGCCGGCTGGCCGCCGAGGCCGGGCAGTCCGACGTCGACGTCGAGCCGTGGGTCGCCGAGGAGAAGCGCGCGGTCACCGCCCACCTGGGCGCCACCCTCACCCCGCACGGGCCGACCACCGACGCGCTGACCGCCCTGTCGGCACACCTGCGCCTGGCCGCCGTGAGCTCCAGCGCGCTCACCCGGCTCGACGCCTGCTTCACCGCGACCGGACTGGCCGGGCTCATCCCCCCGGCCGTGCGGTTCAGCGCGGAGGACTCGCTGCCGGTGCCCACCAGCAAGCCCGACCCCGCCGTCTACCTGCACGCCTGCGAGCAGCTCGGCATCGCGCCCGAGGCGGGGCTGGCCGTCGAGGACTCCGTGCCCGGTGCCCTCTCCGCGGTGCGGGCCGGCTGCCCCACCGTCGGCAACCTGCTCTTCGTGGCCGAGGCCGAGCGGCCCGCGCGCGCGGCCGCGCTCACCGACGCCGGCGTCCTCGTCCTCGTCGACTCCTGGTCGCAGCTGGCCGACCTGCTGCTCCCCGTCCTCACCCGCCGGGCCGCCGGCGACCTGCTCTCCACGGGAGGGGCGAAGTGAACATCGTGTACGTGGCCTTCCGCGGCCACTTCTCCGACAGCCCGCGGGCCCTCTACGAGGCGCTGCAGGCCCGCGGCGTCGACGCCACGCACACGTGGCTGTCCGCGCCGCACACGCAGGCCACCTTCCCCGACGACGTCGCCACGGTGACCTTCGGCAGCCCGGAGTCGATCGCCGCGCTGGAGGGGGCCGACCTGGTCGTCTCCAACGACCACATCCCGCTGGACTGGGAGAAGCGGCCGGGGACGACCTACCTGCAGACCTGGCACGGCACGCCGCTCAAGCGCATCCACAACGACGTCCGCTGGGCGCCGGAGGGCCGGCTGGCCTACCTGGAGCACGACATCGCCCGGTGGGACCTGCTGCTGTCGCCCAACGCCGCGAGCACCCCGCGGCTGCGCGGTGCGTTCGGCTACACCGGCGCCCTCCACGAGACCGGGTACCCGCGCAACGACCTGCTGAGCAGCCCGCGGGCCGCGGAGGTCCGGGCCGCCGTCCGGGCCGACCTCGGCGTCTCCGACGACCAGAAGGTCGTGCTCTACACCCCGACGTGGCGCGACGACCTGGTGTTCAACAAGACCGGCCCGCAGGACTTCGAGTTCCCCGTGGACCTCGACGAGTTCACCGCCCGGCTCGGAGGTGACCACGTCCTGCTGCTGCGGCTGCACAACATGGTGATGGACCGGCTGGAGGTCGTCGACGGCTCCCCGGTGCGCGACGTCTGCAGTCACCCCGACATCCGGGACCTCTACCTGGCCGCCGACGCCATGGTCACCGACTACTCGTCGACGATGTTCGACTTCGCGATCACCGGCAAACCGATGCTGTTCTTCACCTACGACCTGGCGTACTTCCGCGACGAGCTGCGCGGGTTCTACTTCGACCTGGAGGACGTCGCCCCCGGGCCGCTGCTGTCGACCAGCGAGGAGCTGATCGAGGCGATCGCCGACCTCGACGCGGTCGCCGCCACCCACGCGGAGCGCTACGCCCGCTTCCGCGAGACCTTCTGCCACCTGGAGGACGGCCACGCCACCGAGCGCGTCCTCGACCTGCTCTTCCCACCGGCGGCGTCCGCCGGGACCACCACCACGACCCGAGGAGGGGACGACAGTGCTCGCTGACCGTGCCACGACCGCGCACCTGGGCCTGACCGGCACGGTGCCTCCGCTGCCGGCTCCCACGACGGGGACCGCCCCGGCTGCCGAGCCGGTGCCCGCGCCGGTCCAGGTCGTGATCCTGGCCGCCGGCATGGGGACCCGGCTCGGCCGGCCCTGGCCCAAGCCGCTGACCCCGCTGCACGACGGGCGCAGCATCCTGCGCCGGCAGCTCGACGGCCTGCGCGCCGTCCTCGGCCCGTCGGTCGACGTCACCGTCGTCGTGGGGTTCAAGGCCAAGCGGGTCATGGAGGCGGCGCCGGACGTGCGGTTCGCCTACAACCCCGACTTCGCCGTCACCAACACCTCGCAGAGCCTGCTGCGCGCGATGCGCGCCACCCGCGACGGCGGCGTGCTGTGGCTCAACGGGGACGTCGTGTTCGACCCCGCGGTGCTGGAGGCGGCCCTGCCGGCGCTGCGGGCCGACGAGAGCTTCGTCTGCGTCGACACCTCCAGCGTCGCCGACGAGGAGGTCAAGTACACCCTCGACGCCGACGGCTGCATCGCCGAGCTCTCCAAGACCGTCGTCGGTGGCCTGGGCGAGGCGGTGGGCATCAACTACGTGTCCTCGGCGGACAAGCCCGTCCTCGTCGAGCACCTGAGCACCTGCGCCGCCCAGGACTACTTCGAGCGCGGCATCGAGACGGCGATCCGCGACGAGGGGCTGCGGTTCACGCCGCTGGACATCTCGCGGTTCTCCGCCGTCGAGGTCGACTTCGAGGCGGACCTGGAACGGGCCAACGAGCTGTTCTCCGCCCGGGCCCACCTGCAGTCGGTGCCCGGCGACCTGTAGAAGAACCCCTCCAGGGGACGGGGCCAGGAGCCGAGGCGCGACCCCGCAGCCGCTGCCGGCTCAGCCGACCGGCAGCGGCTCGCCGGCGGAGTGCCGGCTCCGGTGGGGCCCCCCGTGCTCCCGGAACCGGCGGACGGCGGCGACCCCGCCGAGGACGCACCCGGCGCCGACCGCGACCAGCACCGCCACGGCGGCGCGAGCGGGCAGCGACGGGCCGGCCGACAGCACGTGCGCGGTCCACAGGACGTCGACGTCGGGCAACCCCTGCACCAGCAACAGCCAGCCCAGGACGACGGCGAGCAGGCCGGTCATCGCGCCGCGGCCGCGCCGGGACACGACGAACCCGAGGACGGCGACCCCGGCGGCGGTCAGGCCCGGGAGGAGGGCCGAGGCGATCGCGCCGGCGTGCGAGGAGACGCTGGCCGGTGGCTCCGGGGTGGCCAGCGCGTGCCACAGCGCGGCGGCGCCCCCCAGCAGCAGCAGCGCACCCAGCGGGCGCGGGCCGCGGGCGAGCAGACCGGCGGCGACGGCGGCCAGCGCCAGGACCGCGTACAGGGGCCACACCACCCACGGCGAGGGCGGCGGGCTCCAGGTGAGCTCGCCGCGCACCTGCACCTCGCTGCCGTCGTAGGCCATCGGCACGACCCACTCCGACACCACGTGCTCGCGGGTCGGGTCGGCCGCCACGGCCGGCGGCAGCAGGTCCTCGCTCATCCAGTGGGTGCGGTGGTCGTGCCAGACGTACTCGGCCTCGGTCGAGACCTGCACCCACTCGGGCTCGGCGGCCGGGTCGGCGTCGGCCGGCAGCGTCGTCCGCCCGTAGCGGTCCAGGTTGATGTAGGTGGCCGGGCTGTGGGCGTTGCGCCACACGCCGTCGGGACCGATCCGCAGGTAGGGCTCGTCGGAGTAACCGGGCACCTCGACGTCGACGGCGGTGCCGTTGACCACCTCGAACTCGTCGCCGAAGGAGAGCACCCGCACGGTGACGCCGGGCATCGACGGCTCGACGGCCAGGACGCGGCCGTCGAAGTCACTGCCCGCGGCGCCGCCGCCCACGTGGGCCGTGGCCGGACCGGCGACGAGCAGGGTGGCCAGCACCCCGAGGAGGACGACGAGGAGGCGGGCCGGCAGCCGCCGGGTCACGCCCCGGCCACCAGGGCGAGGTCGCCGGCGATGTCCCGGCTGGTGTTGCCGCCGTTGAACGCGACGTGCGCGAGGTCGTCGGCCCCGTACAGCAGCAGCAGTGAGGAGTGCAGCCGGCCGGAGTCCTCCGCCAGCGGCACGCCGGCGGCCAGCTGGGCCTGGTCGATCGCGGCCTGGTCGCCGGTCAGGCCGATGAAGCGGTTGGGCAGGTCGGCGTCGAAGCGGCCCAGGTACTCCCCCAGGACCTCCGGGGTGTCGAACGCCGGGTCGGTGGTGACGAAGACCACCTGCACCTGCCCGGCCAGCGCCGGGTCCACGTTGCGCAGCGCGACGGCGACGTCGGCCATCGTCGTCGGGCAGATGTCGGGGCAGTTGGTGTAGCCGAAGAACAGCAGGGTCGGCGTGCCGGCGGTGGTGGCGGCGAAGTCGTAGGCCGCCCCGCTGGTGTCGGTGAGGGTGAACGACGGCCGCTGGTAGGGGTCGGGCAGGTCGACGCCGGCGTAGCGGTCGTCGGGGCCCTCGACGACGGCGGCGCCGCCGGAGTGCTCGTGTTCGCCGCCCTCCTCGGCGGCCGCGCCACCGCCGCAGCCGGCCAGCAGGATCCCGGCCGAGGCGACCAGGGCGACCAGACGGCTGCGGCGGTGCGGGCTCACGAGGACACGGTACGACGCCCGGCGCGCCACCCGAGGGCGACGCCGCCGAGCCCCAGCAGCAGGGCCACGACGGAGAGGACCAGCGCGACGGTGCCCGTGGCGGAGCCCTCGTCCCCGGCGGCCTCGGTCGAGGCGGCGGTGTCGGTGGCGGTCTGGCCGGTCGTGCCACCCCCGGCCGAGGCGCCGTCCCCGCCGGTGGACGACGCGGCCAGCGTCAGCACCGGCGCGGGACGGTCGGGCTCGGGCTGGCCGTCGACGGTCGGCTCGATCCAGGCCGACTCGGTGCCGTCGCTGTAGGTCTGCACCGCCGGGAAGCTGATCGCGTCGGCCTCGGGGAACGGCCCGCCGGACAGGGCGAACTCCTGGAACTCGCCCGGCCGGATGCCGCCGCCGTCCTCGGCGCGGAACTCCACGACCGACACGTACGAGGTCACCTGCTCGCCGTGGTTGTCCAGCGGCGTCTCGAGGTCCGACCGGGTGAGGGTGACCGTCCAGCCCGGCAGGGGCTGGGTCCGGAGCGAGGCCATCGCCGCCTCCTCCGGGATGGAGATGCGCAGCGCCACGGTGCTGGCGGTGTCGCTCTCGTTGGGCACTCGGAAGACCAGCTTGCCGAAGCCGCCCGGAGCGGCGTCGGTGGACGAGACGCCGACGTGGGCCGAGGCGGCGCCGGCTCCGGCGACGGCAGCGGCCAGGGCGACGAGCACCGCCAGGACGACGACGCCGAGGCGCGCGAGCGGGCGGGGCAGGGGTGTGGACACGGTTCTCCTGTCGGGTGTGGGTCGTGCGGGGTCAGCGGACGGCGAGGGTCGTGCTCGCCGTGCTGGCGGTGAACTCGTCGACGCGGATCGTCGCCGCGAGGGTCCAGGTGCCGGCGCCGGGGATGGTCATCCCGTCGCCGACGTAGTGGCCGGGGCCGGCGGGTGCGAGGTCGACGTCGATCGGGCCGATCTCCTGGGCCGGCTCGGTGAGCGTCACCCGGATGTCGACCGGCTGGGCCAGCCGGCCGGTGTCGTCGAAGTAGTAGACGTGCAGCGTGTTGGGACCAGCCGCGGCCGGGTCGACCGACACCTGCACGCTCCCGTCGGTGCCGGCCGCGGTCTCCAACGGCAGGGTCACGTCCACCGGGCGGCTGACCTCGGCGCGCGCCGGCGGGGTGGCGACCAGCACCGACGACAGGCCGAGGACGACCAGGGCGATGACCAGCTCGACCAGCACCGTGCGGCGCAGCGACGACCGCTCGGCGGCCGCGGCACGGGCCTGCACCTCGGCGCGGGCACCGGCCGCCGACTCGACGGCCGGGTGGGCGGCGGTGTCCGGGTGGGCGGCGGTGTCCTCCCCGGCGGCGAAGGCGTGCGCGGTCACCCGGCGCCGTCCCGCGGGACGCGGCCGGGAGATCCCGAGGTGCTGCTGCACCCACACCCGCGAGATGCCGGCGGCGGCGAGCAGGAGCAGCACCAGGGCCAGCTTGGCCAGCAGCACCCAGCCGTAGGTCGTCGTCACCAGGGCGACGGGCGAGCCGACCTCGCGCACGCTCTGGACCACCCCGGTGACCACGAGCGCGGTCACCGAGCCCGCGGCGAGCCGGGAGAAGGGGGGCAGCGCGGTGGCGAGGTCGGCCGCCGGGGCGTCCTCGCGGAGGACGCCGGCGAGCAGGCCGACCAGGCCGCCGAGCCACACCGCCATCGCCGCGACGTGCACGGCGGCCGCGGCGACGGCCAAGACCGGCCAGGCGCCGGCCATCGGGTGCCCGACGGCCGCGGTGGCCAGCACCAGGGCGGTCGCCAGCGCTCCGCCGCCGGCCGCCAGCGCCGGCGCCGGCGCGGCCCCGCGGCGCCACACCGGCCGCAGCAGGGCGAGCAGCGCGACGGCGAGCACGGCCCGCACCAGCAGGGTGATGCCGTTGACCGACTGCAGCGTGGCGCCCAGCAGCGCCGGGTCGGCCACCGAGCGCACGTCGCTGCCGGCCGAGTAGGGCCCCTGCAGCAGGAAGCCCAGGACCGCTCCCACCGCGACCGCGACCAGGCCCCTGGTGACCAGCGCGCGCAGCCGCGGCGACGCCCAACCCGCGGGCCAGCCGGCCAGCAGCAGGACGGGCACGCCGATGCCGAGGGCCAGGCCGGCGTAGCCCAGCCAGCGGGCCAGGGGCAGCAGGACGGCGACGACCGCGTCGGTGCCGGGCCCCTCGGCGGCGGCGCCGGCCGCGAGCAGCTCGCCGTCCCCCACGACGAAGGAGAAGGCCCCGGAGATCGGGTGCGAGTCCGCGGAGACCACCCGGTAGGTGACCAGGTAGCCGTCGTCGGCCAGGCCGCTGCGCAGGGGGACGACCACGGTGTCGCCCTGGACGGTCGCGGCGCCGGCGTCGGCCCGCTCCCCCGCCGCGTCGAGCACGCGGGCGTACCCGGCGCCGATGGACACGCCCTCGGTGAAGGTGAGCGTCACCTCGCCGGGGGCCTGCTCGAGCCGCGCGCCCTCGCCCGGGTCGGTGCTGACCAGCTCCGCGTGCGCGGCGGCGGGCGGGGCGGTGACCACCCCGGCGCCGAGCCAGGCCGCGACCAGCGCCAGGAGGAGCAGCAGCCCGGCCGGGGCGCGGCGGGCCGTCGGGAGCGCGTTCACGCGGGCACCCGCTCGCGGGCGACCGCCGGCACGGCGCGGCGGCGCCGCCCGCGCCACGCGACGGCACCGACCAGGGCGACCCCGAGGAGCACCAGCGCGTGGACGACGGCGCGGTCGGCGTGCACGTGGCCGGCCCGCAGGTCGGAGACGGTGAGGGCGGCGAGCAGCGCGGCGAAGGTGCCGAGGAACGGCAGGGCACCGGTGGCCAGCCGGGGGGCGGCGGCGACGGCGAGGAGTGCCGCGGCGATGCCGAGGTTCCAGGCGCCGGTCTCGTGCGCCATGTGCACCGGTGCGCTCATCGCCGCGGCGCCGGAGGCGAGGGCCGGCCAGGCGATCGCGGCCTGCGCGACGCCCACGGCCAGCAGCGCCAGGCGCAGCGCGCTGGTGGTCAGCCGCGCCCGGGCCGCCGCCGCGGTGCCGGGCAGCTCGCGGGGCAGCGCCGCGAGGACGGCGGCGGTGAGGTCGGGCACCGGCGGCGCGGGCGCCAGGCGGGCGCGCCGGGTGACCTGCTCGGCCTGCCGGGCCCACCGGGCGCAGCCGGCGCATCCGGCGAGGTGCTCGTCGAGCTCCGCGGCGGGCACGCCGGGCGACTCGCCGTCCAGCCGGGCGGAGAGCGCCTCGCGGTAGGGGGTGCACTGCATGATGGGTTAGTCGTCGCGCAGGCGCGGTTGGTTCCCCCCACTTTCGGGATCGGCCCGGACGGCGGCTCCGGGGAGGATGACAGGCGTGGACGAACTGGACCGGCTGGCGGTCGCCGCGGTCGACGGCGACCCGTTGGCCGCGGCGGCGCTGGTGCGCGCCACCCAGTCCGACGTCTGGCGCCTGTGCGCGGCACTGGGCGACCGGCAGTCCGCCGACGACCTGACCCAGGAGACCTACCTCCGGGCCTTCGGCGCCCTGCACCGCTTCGAGGGCCGCTCGTCCCTGCGCACCTGGCTGCTGTCCATCTCCCGGCGCGTCTGCGCCGACGCGGTGCGCTCCCGCCGGCGCCGCCGGCTCACCCTGGTCCGGGAGGACGCCGACCTGGAGGCCCTGGACACCACCGAGGCTGCCGACCGGGTGGGCGAGGGTGCCGTGGTCCACGACCTGCTGGCGCGGCTGGCCCCCGACCGCCGGGAGGCGTTCGTGCTCACCCAGCTGCTGGGCCTCCCCTACGCCGAGGCCGCGGAGGTCGCCGGCTGCCCGGTCGGCACCATCCGTTCCCGGGTCGCCCGGGCCCGCGCCGACCTCGTCGCCGCGCTGGGGAGTGAGGAAGCCGACGCAGCGTCCGGGTGACGTCCGGGTGAAGTGCTCGTGAACGGGCACCTATGCTCCCGACGGCCGTGCGACCGCCAGGCAGGCGGGCCAGCGGTCCCCCTCAGTCGATCGGGAGCCCTACGTCGTGCCCTTCAGCCTGACCCCCAAGGACTCGAGCTTCTACCCGCTGTTCACCGCGTCCGCGGAGAACCTGGTGGCGGCCACCGCCGTCCTCGGCGAGTTCATCCACGACCACGCCCGCCGCGGCGAGCTGGCCGACAAGCTGCGCGAGCTCGAGCACACGGGTGACCAGTCCACCCACGCGATCTTCCGCCAGCTCAACTCCAGCTTCGTCACGCCGTTCGACCGCGAGGACATCTACAACCTCGCCAGCGACCTCGACGACGTCATGGACTTCGTGGAGGCCGCCGCCGACCTGGTGATCCTCACCGGCCTGGGCACGCTCCCGGCCGAGATGAGCCAGCAGGCCGCCCTGCTGCAGCGGGCCGCCCAGACGACCGCCGAGGCGATGCCCCGGCTGCGGACGATGAAGGACCTCTCCGACTACTGGATCGAGGTCAACCGCATCGAGAACGAGGCGGACAAGCTGTACCGGCGGCTGCTGTCGCGCCTCTACAGCGGCGAGTTCGACGCGCTGGAGATCCTCAAGCTCAAGGAGGTGGCCGACCAGCTGGAGGAGGCCGCGGACGCCTTCGAGCACGTGGCGAACGTCGTCGAGACGATCACCGTCAAGGAGTCCTGACCCCGTATGGACGCGGCCTTCGTCGCGCTGGTCCTGATCGTCCTGGTGGCGTTGGCCTTCGACTACACCAACGGCTTCCACGACGCGGCCAACGCCATCGCCGTCGCGGTCTCCACCAAGGCGCTCACCCCTCGGGTCGCCCTGGCCCTGGCCGCGGTGATGAACCTGGTCGGCGCGATGCTGTCCACCGAGGTGGCCAAGACCGTCGGCGAGGGGATCATCGAACCGCCCGAGGGCTCCGACGGGCTGAAGATCGTGTTCGCGGCCCTCATCGGCGCGATCGTGTGGAACCTCATCACCTGGTGGTTCGGCCTGCCGTCGTCGTCCTCGCACGCCCTGATCGGAGGCCTGGTCGGCGCCGCGCTGGCCGCCGCGCACACCGTGAAGTGGATGGGGGTGCTCGACAAGGTCGTCATCCCGATGGTCGTCTCACCGCTGGTCGGTTTCGGGCTGGGCTACCTGTTCATGCTGGTCATCCTCTGGGCCTTCCGGAGCTCCAACGTGAGCCGGGCCAACCGGGGCTTCCGCTACGCGCAGATCGTCAGCTCGGCCACCATGGCCCTCGGCCACGGCCTCCAGGACGCCCAGAAGACCATGGGCATCATCACGCTCGCGCTGTTCACCGCCGGGGAGATCGACACCTTCGACGTCCCCCTGTGGGTGGTCATCTCCGCCGCACTGGCGATCAGCGCGGGCACCTACGCCGGCGGGTTCCGCATCATGCGCACGCTCGGACGGCGGATCATCCAGCTGACCCCGGCCGGTGGCTTCTCCGCGCAGACGGTGGCCTCCAGTGTCATGGTGACCACCGCGACGGTGTTCGCGGTGCCGGTCTCCACGACGCACATCACCACCACGTCGATCATGGGCGTGGGCGCCACCCGGCGGCTGTCGGCCGTGCGCTGGGGCGTCGCCGGCAGCATCGTGATGGCGTGGGTGGTCACCCTTCCGGCAGCCGGTGCGGTCGCGGCGCTGGCCTACTTCCTCACCCACAACCTCATCGGCTGAGCGGCCCGTGACCGGGGGCACGCAGGCGCCACCGGTCGAGCTGGGGACGGCGCGCGGGCGGTGGCTGCTGCTGGCCACCGTCCTCGCCTCGGGGATGGCCTTCCTCGACACCACCGCGGTCACCGTCGCCCTGCCGACGATCGGCCGGGAGCTGGACGCCTCGCTGGCGGAGCTGCAGTGGACGGTGACCGGCTACACGCTGGCCCTCGCGTCGCTGGTGCTGCTCGGCGGGGCGCTCGGGGACCGCTACGGCCGCCGCCGGGTGTTCCTGCTCGGCGTGGCCTGGTTCGCCGCCGCGTCGCTGGTGTGCGGCATCGCCGCCTCCCCCGGACAGCTGGTCGCCGCCCGGGTGGTCCAGGGCGTGGGCGGCGCGCTGCTGACGCCGGGCAGCCTCGCGCTGCTCCAGTCCTCGTTCCGCGCCGAGGACCGGGCACGCGCGATCGGCCTGTGGTCGGCCTTCGCCGGCATCGCCGGGCTGCTCGGCCCGTTCCTGGGCGGCCTGCTGGTCGACGCGGGCAGCTGGCGGCTGGTGTTCCTGCTCAACGTCCCGGTCGCCGCGGTGGTGCTCGTCGTCGCGGGGCGGCACGTGCCGGAGAGCCGCGACCGGACCCGCCACGGCCGCTTCGACGTCCCCGGGGCGGTCCTCGGCGCGCTGGCCCTGGGCGCGGTCACCCACGCGCTGATCGCGGCCGGGGAGGACCCGGGGCGCGCGGACGTGGCCGTCGCCGGCGTCCTCGGGGTGGCCTCGGGCGCGGGGTTCGTCGTCCGGGAGCGGCGGGCGCAGAACCCGCTGCTGCCCCCGTCGCTGTTCGCCGAACGGCAGTTCACCGGGGCCAACCTCGCCACGTTCGCCGTCTACGCGGGCCTGGGCGGCTCGTCGCTGTTCCTCGTCCTGCACCTGCAGATCGTGCTCGGCTACGACGCCGCCGCGGCCGGCGCGGCCGTGCTGCCCTCCATCGCCCTCATCACCCTGCTGTCTCCGGCGGCGGGGTCCCTGGCCGTGCGTGTCGGCCCGCGGCTGCCCATGACCGTCGGCCCCCTGCTCACCGCGGCGGGGACGGCGTGGCTGGCCGGGGTGGACGCCGGGTCGTCCTACCTGACCGCGGTGCTGCCCGGGTCGCTGCTGCAGGGGCTGGGCATGGCCACGACGGTGGCGCCGCTGACCGCCACGGTGCTCGCCGCGGCGCCCGACGCGCTGGCCGGGGTCGCCAGTGGCGTGAACAACGCCGTGGCGCGGGCCGCGCAGCTGCTCGCGGTCGCGACGCTCCCGGTCGCCGTGGGCCTCGCCGGGGCCGACTACGCCCGTCCGGAGGTGTTCGCCGCCGGCTACCGCACCGCGATGCTCGTGTGCGCCGCCCTGTACGTCCTGGGCGCCGCGGTGTCCCTGGCGACGGTCCGCGCCGACGTCCTGCGGAGCTGATCCCGCACGGTGGGAACGGCATTCGGCATATCCCGACCGATCTGGTAGACATAACACTCGTGGCGGCGACGACGGTGCTCCTGGTGGGGCGGATCCACGTCGACCTGCTGCGTGTCTGCACCGCTCGCTGTCCGGGCTGCTGACCCCCGCGCTCCCGCGCACCCCCTCCACGCTCGTCCCGCGCCGTGTCGCGCCCTGCTGCGCGCCCGCGGACCTCCCCGGATCCGGAGCCCCCTCGTGAAGACACTCGTCCTGCTGGCCCTCGTGGGCCTCGGTGCGCAGCTCGTGGACGGCAGCCTGGGCATGGCCTACGGCGTCACGTCCACCACCCTGCTGCTCGCCATCGGCACCAACCCGGCCACCGCGTCGGCCACCATCCACCTCGCCGAGATCGGGACGACGCTCGCGTCCGGTCTCGCGCACTGGAAGTTCGGCAACGTCGACTGGAAGGTCGTCGCCAAGATCGGCGTCCCCGGCGCCATCGGCGCCTTCCTCGGCGCCACCGTGCTGTCCAGCCTGTCCACCGAGGTCGCCGCCCCGGTGATGTCGCTGATCCTGCTCTCGCTCGGCGTGTACCTGCTGGTGCGCTTCACGCTGCGCGGCGTCGACCGCCGCCACCTCGGCAAGCCGATGCGCAAGCGCTTCCTCGGCCCGCTGGGCCTGGTCGCCGGCTTCGTCGACGCCACCGGTGGCGGCGGCTGGGGCCCGGTCGGTACCCCCGCCATCCTGGCCAGCGGCCGCATGGAGCCGCGCAAGGTGATCGGCTCGATCGACACCTCCGAGTTCCTCGTCGCCCTGGCCGCCAGCCTCGGCTTCCTGTTCGCCCTCGGCTCCCAGGGCATCAACCTGCTGTGGGTGCTGGGACTGCTCGGCGGTGGCCTGGTCGCCGCCCCGATCGCCGCGTGGCTGGTGCGGCACGTGCCGCCGCGGATGCTCGGCTCGCTGGTCGGCGGCATCATCGTGATCACCAACACCCGGACGCTGCTGCGCAGCGACTGGATCGACGCCTCCGACCCGGCCCGCTACGCGGTCTACGCCGTGCTCTACGCGATCTGGGCCGCGGCGGTCGTCCACTCCTTCCGCGAGTACCGCAAGGACCGCGCGCTGGAGTCGGCCGACGCGCTGGCCGCGGAGGCGGTGCACGTGCACGACGAGATCGCACTGCCGGCGGACGCCGCCGACGCCGCGGACCTCGACCGGGAGCTGCGGGCCGGCCGGCCCAGCGCCCCGCGCGACTGAGAGAAAGGACCCCCTCCAGGGGCCCCGCCCGGCACTGCCGGGCGGGGCCTCTCGGCGTCTCAGCGGCCGGCGAGCAGGGCCGCCTCCAGGTCGGCGGGCAGCCCCGGACGCGGCAACCCCCGTGGCGGCGGCGGGGGCTGCCCGGCGCTCTGCAGCCAGGCCCACGTGTCGGCCACGGTCTCCCGCAGCGGCCGGCTGGGCAGCCCGAGCTGGCGGGCCCGGGTGGTGTCGACCTGCCAGGCGGTGCGGGCGGTGTCGGCGGGCAGCCACAGCGGCAGGTGCACCCACGGCTCCACCCCTGCGGCGAGCAGCTCGGCCTCCGGGACGACCACCCAGTCGGCGTCCGCGCCGGTCACCTCCCGGCACAGGGCCAGCAGCCCGCCGAGCGTGGTCATCCCGGCCGGGCCGGTGGCGTTGACCGCGCCGGCCGCCCCCTGCTCCGCCATGGCGACCAGCCAGCCGGCCAGGTCGCGCGCGTCGACGGCGGCGATCGGCTGGTCGAGCGCGTCCGGGACGACGACCCGCCCGCCGCGCGCGATGCGCCGCAGCCACCAGCCCAGCCGGTCGATCCGGTCGTGCGGGCCGAGGATCAGCCCGGCCCGTGCCGTGAGGAACCGGCCGGGGTACGCCGCCTCGAGCACCCGCTCGGCCTCGGCCTTGACCGGCCCGTACTCGTCGTCGTCGGTGTCCCAGGTCGGCTCGTCGTCCTCGCGGCCGACCGGGCCGGGCGGCCAGGTCGCGTAGGCGTTGAGGCTGCTGACGAACGCGTAGCCGCGGATGCCGCTCAGCGCGGTGGCGTGGCGGGCCGCCGCGCGGGTCTGGCATGAGGTGTCGACGACGAGGTCGGGCGACCACCCGTCGAGCGCGGCCGGCAGCGCGGCGGGGTCGTCACGGTCGCCGTGCAGGGCGCGGACACCGTCGGGTGGCTCCCCGGACACCCCGCGGGTGAGGGTGGCCACGTCGTGACCGCGGTCGAGCCCGGCCGTGGCCACGTGCCGGCCGAGGAAGTGGGTGCCGCCGAGGACGAGCAGTCGCATGCGGGCAGCCCACTGCACCCGCTCCCCCGGCGTCCAGCCGGTTCGCGGTCGGCGTAGCCGGGCCGGGAGGTCGGCGCAGCGGGGCCTAGATGTACTGCCCATGAGCGTTGTTGACGGCGCCGAGGCCTGATCCAACGAGGAGACCTCCGAGCGAAGGTGTGGGTGCTGACGCCACGCCCGAATGCTCGGAGGTCTCGTGTCCCACGCTAACGCTCGC
>NZ_JBJGYT010000050.1:0-19841 GCF_054050135.1 Geodermatophilus sp. SYSU D00705
ACTGGCCGACGGCCAGTACGTCAACCTGGGCATCGGCATGCCCACCCTGGTGCCCAACCACGTGCCCGCCGGGGTGCACGTGGTGCTGCACTCGGAGAACGGCATCCTGGGCGTGGGCCCCTACCCGGTCGAGGGCGAGGAGGACCCGGACCTGATCAACGCCGGCAAGGAGACCGTCACCATCCTGCCCGGCGCGGCCTTCTTCGACTCCGCGCTGTCCTTCGGCATGATCCGCGGCGCCCACCTGGACGTCGCCGTGCTCGGCGCCATGCAGGTCAACCCGCGCGGAGACCTGGCCAACTGGCTGATCCCCGGCAAGATGGTCAACGGCATGGGCGGGGCGATGGACCTCGTCCACGGCGCCAAGCGGGTGATCATCATGATGGAGCACACCGCCCGCGACGGCTCGGCCAAACTCGTCGCCGAGTGCACCCTGCCGCTGACCGGGCGGGCCTGCGTGGACCGGATCATCACCGACCTCGCCGTCATCGACATCACCCCCACCGGCTTCACCCTGCGCGAGACCGCCCCCGGCGTACCCGTCGAGGAGGTCACCGCCAAGACCGGCGCCCCCCTCACCATCGCCGACGACGTCCACGAGATGCCCCTGCCCGCCACCGTCGCCTGACCGCGGCAGGCGGCGGCGAGGAGGTGCGGTGACCTTCTCGGTCGTCGCTCGGGACCCGGCCACCGGGGACCTGGGCATCGCCGTCTCGTCCTGCATCCTCGCCGTCGGGCGGGCGGTCCCGACCGCCCGCCCGGGCGTGGGCGTCGTGGCGGCCCAGGCCCGCAGCCGACGCGGGCTGGGGCCGGCGCTGCTGCACGGCCTGGCGGACGGCGCCGCCCCCGCCGACCTGGTCAAGCGGGCGGCGCACTCCGCCGAGGACGCCGACCGGCAGATCGCCGTCCTCGACACCGCCGGCCGGGTGGCCGCCGACACCGGCCGCGGCTCGTTCCCGGTCAGCGGGCACGTGCTCGGCGACGGGATGAGCGTCCAGGGCAACATGCTCGCCTCCCCGGAGGTGCTGCCGGCCATGGCGCAGGCGTTCACCGCGGCCCGCGGCGACCTGTCCGACCGGCTGCTGGCCGCCCTGACCGCCGGGCAGGACGCCGGCGGCGACGTGCGCGGCCGGCAGTCCGCGGCGCTGCTCGTGGTCAGCGGCTCCCCCGCCACCGACGAGGACGACGGCGTCCGGATGGACCTGCGGGTCGACGACTCCGGCGACCCGGTGGCGCAGCTGCGGATGCTGCGCAACCTGCAGCGCGCCTACGACGAGCGCGACTACGAGCACCTGGCGCTGTTCGCCCCCGAGGGGTCCCGCGACCTCTACGCGGCGCTGGCCGCCTCGCAGCGCGGCGACCGGGCCGGGGCCCGCGCCGCCCTGGAGGCGATGCGGGCCCGCCCCGGCTGGTCGGCCTGGCTGTCGGCGATGGCCGGCGACTCCCGGCTGTCGGGGGTCTCGCGCCTGCTCGAGTGAGCCGGTCGCCGCCGCGCGTGGCCTGCGGCCGGGCCGGGGTCAGCCGGCCGGCCCGCCGTCCCTCGGGTGGCACCGGACGGCGAGCAGCGCGATGTCGTCGTCGGTGCCCCCGGTGACGAGGCGGTCGAGCAGCCGGTCGCAGAGCCGGTCCAGCGGCAGCGTCGCGAGCCCGCCGAGGACGTCGGTGAGCTCGGCGATGCCGTCGTCGAGGACCCGGCGGCCGTGCTCGACCAGGCCGTCGGTGTAGAGCAGCAGGGTGTCACCGGGGCACAGCCGCCCCTCGTGGTCGGTGTGCGGACCGGGCGCGTCGGTGCCGAGGAGGCGCTCGGGCGGGCGGTCGAGCACGTCCACGGTGCCGGCCGGGTGCGCGAGGAGCGGGGGCAGGTGCCCGGCGGACGACCAGTGCAGCGTGCGCGCCCCGTCGGCCGGGTGCGGCGGTTCGACGTGCGCGACCAGGGTGGTGGCGAGCGTGCCGACGCGCAGGCC
Source organism: Geodermatophilus sp. SYSU D00705 (assembly GCF_054050135.1). Lineage (NCBI taxonomy): Bacteria > Bacillati > Actinomycetota > Actinomycetes > Geodermatophilales > Geodermatophilaceae > Geodermatophilus > Geodermatophilus sp. SYSU D00705. The sequence continues at coordinate 1,965 of NZ_JBJGYT010000050.1, forward strand.
GGCGAGGACGGCGTCGACCCGGGTCAGCACCCGGGCCGGGCTCTCGGCCCGGTCGAAGGCGATGGCCCGGAGCATGCTGCGGATCTGCCCCATCGCCGCCGCGGCGGCGACGTTGTGCCCGACGACGTCGCCGATGACCAGCAGGGTGGCCCCGTCGGGCCGGGTGAACGCGTCGTACCAGTCGCCGCCGACCTGCTGGTGGGCCGCGGCCGGCCGGTACCGCACGGCGACCTGCAGACCCTCCGGTCGCGGCGGCGGGGTGAGCAGGCTGTGCTGCAGGGTCACGGCGACGGTGAGCTGCCGGCCGTAGAGACGGGCGTTGTCCAGGGCGAGCGCGCCGCGGCGGGCGACCTCGACGGCGGTGGCGATCTCCATCTCGCTGTGCGGCGGCCGGTCACCGGCGTTGAGCAGCGCCATCGCGCCGAAGGTCTCCCCGCGGGCGCGCAGCGGCACGATCAGGCACGAGGTGGTGCCCAGCCGCCGCCAGGCCGCGCGGACCTCCTCGGTGGGCAGGGTCGGGGCCACCCGCGCGGGGTCCATCGTCGTCATCTGCACCGGCGCGCCCGACAGCAGCGCCTTGTGCAGGACGGCGTCGCCGGCGTCCCGCAGCCGCCCGGTGAGGTAGGTCTGCAGGTCGGCGCGCCGGGCCGGGTCGCGGTGTGCCCAGGCGTCCTCGCCGAGGCGGCCGTCTTCGCCGCGCAGCGCGACGAACGCCCAGTCGCACAGCCGCCGCGTCGCCACCTCGGCCAGCCGGGTCGCGGCCTCGCCGGTGTCCAGCGTGGCGATCAGGGTCTCGCTGACCTCGGCCAGGAAGCGCAGCCGGTCGGCGCCCTCGCCCGGCTGCCGGGCCGCCGCGGCGTCGGCGAGGTGCCCGGCCCGCCCGCCCGCGACCACCCGCGCCGTCACCTGCAGCAGGTCGTCCTCGACGACCGCCGTGGCCTCGAGCCAGCGGCCGGCCGGCGGGTAGAAGCCCGACCAGGTCACCGGCGTCCCGGTGCTGCGGGCCCGGAGCAGGAAGCTGTGGAAGATCGTGCCGCCCAGTTCGGGCAGCGCGACCCAGATGGTGCGGCCCACCAGCTCCGCCACGGTCCGGCCGAGCAACCGGGCGAGGGCCGGGCTGACGGAGCGGATGCACCAGTCGCGGTCGAAGGAGGCGACCGGCTCCTCACGCTCCTCCAGGCGTGCGACCGCGTCCGCACCCCGCGGGGAGAGCGTCGTGCCCACCGCGACCCCGGCTCCGTCGAGACCGCCCCCGCGCCCCTGGGGGGTGTGCAGAGGCTACGGCAGATCCGATCCCCGGGGCGACGCTCTCCGCCCGCGGCCTACCTGAGCAGGCTCCGCGCGATCACCATGCGCTGGATCTGGTTGGTGCCCTCGTAGATCTGGGTGATCTTGGCGTCGCGCATCATCCGCTCGACCGGGAAGTCCTGGGTGTAGCCGGCGCCGCCGAACAGTTGGACGGCGTCGGTGGTCACCTGCATGGCGACGTCGGAGGCGAACGCCTTGGCCGAGGCGCACAGCCGGCCGAGGTCCGGACCGCCGGTCTCACCGCGTGCGGCGGCGACGTAGACCAGGTGCCGGGCGGCCTCGATCTGCATGGCCATGTCGGCGAGCATGAACTGCACGCCCTGGAAGTCGGACACGGCCCGGCCGAACTGCCTGCGGTCGCGGGTGTACTCCACGGCGGCGTCCAGCGCGCCCTGCGCGATGCCGACGGCCTGCGCGCCGATGGTCGGGCGGGTGAAGTCCAGCGTCCGCAGCGCGGTCTTGAAGCCGGTGCCGGGCTCGCCGATGATCCGGTCGGCCGGGATGGTGCAGTCGGTGAAGTACAGCTCGCAGGTCGGCGAGCCCTTGATGCCCATCTTCCGTTCCTTGGGCCCGACGGCGAAGCCCGGGTCGTCCTCGTGCACGACGAACGCCGAGATGCCGTTGGCGCCCTTCTCCGGATCGGTGACGGCCATGACCGTGTACCAGGAGGAGACCCCGGAGTTGGTGATCCACGCCTTGGTGCCGTTGAGCACCCAGGAGTCGCCCTCGCGGCGGGCGCAGGTCCGCATCGCGGCGGCGTCCGAGCCGGCCTCCCGCTCCGACAGGCCGTAGCTGATCATCGCCTCACCGGCCGCGATCGAGGGCAGCACGGCCTGCTTGAGCTCCTCCGACGCGGACAGGATGATCGGCATCGAGCCCAGCTTGTTGACCGCCGGGATCAGCGAGGCCGACGCGTCGACGCGGGCGACCTCCTCGATGACGATGCAGGTCGCGATCGGGTCCGCGCCCTCGCCGCCGTACTCCTCGGGGATGTGGGTGGCGTGGAAGCCCGCGGCGGTCAGCGCCTTCTGGGCCTCGATCGGGTAGCGGGACTCGGCGTCCACCTCGGCGGCGAACGGGGCGATCTCCCGCTCGGCGATGTCCCGGACCGCGGCCCGGATCGCGTCGTGCTCCTCGGTCAGCGCGTACAGCCCGCCGGCGTTGTTACCCACGGGTAGATGGTAGGACCCGGCGGCCCCGAAGACGACGCACGCGCCCCCGTCAGGAGGAGGCGAGCCGCTCCTGCAGCGCCGCGTCCCGGGCCACGACCGCGTCGGCCAGCTCGGTCTGGAAGCGCTGCACGGCCGCCCGCAGCTCCGGGTCGGCCGCGGCCAGGACGCGGACGGCGAGCAGCCCGGCGTTGCGGCCCCCGCCGATGGACACCGTCGCCACCGGCACGCCGGCCGGCATCTGCACGATCGACAGCAGGCTGTCCAGGCCGTCGAGGCGGTCCAGCGGCCGCGGGACGCCGATCACCGGCAGCGGCGTGGCCGCGGCGACCATCCCGGGCAGGTGGGCCGCTCCCCCGGCGCCCGCGATGACCACGCGCAGCCCGCGGCCGGCGGCCGCCTCGGCGTAGTCGAGCATCCGGCGGGGGGTGCGGTGGGCGGAGACGACGTGCACCTCGTACGGGACGCCGAACTCGGCGAGGGCCTCGGCCGCGGGCTCCATCATCGGCCAGTCGGAGTCGCTGCCCATGACGATGCCGACGACGGGGCCAGGGGCGCTGCTCACGGGGCTCCTCGGTGCTCGGTCGCGAACGCGAAGGCCGGGTCGATCTCGCCGTCGGACAGGTAGCGCGCCGCGGCCACGGCGCGGGCCCGCACCTCGTCGAGGTCGTCCCCCAGCGCCGTCACGTGGCCGAGCTTGCGGCCGGGGCGCTGGCCCTTGCCGTACCAGTGCAGCTTCACGTCGGGCCAGTGCGCCATGAGGTGGTGGACCCGCTCGTCGAGCCCGGGACCGGCCCAGCCCTCCGCCGCGGCGCGGCCGCCCAGCACGTTGGCCATCACCACGACCGGCGCGGTCATCCCGGTGGAGCCCAGCGGGTAGTCCAGGACGGCCCGCAGGTGTTGCTCGAACTGGCTGGTGCGCGCACCCTCGATCGTCCAGTGCCCGGAGTTGTGCGGGCGCATGGCCAGCTCGTTGACCAGGACGCCGTCCGCCGTCTGGAACAGCTCCACGGCCATGACCCCGACGACGCCGACCCGGTCGGCCACCCGCACCGCGAGCTCCTGGGCGGCGGTCGCGGTGGCCTCGTCCAGGCCCGGCGCCGGCGCGAGCACCTCGGTGTTGATGCCGTCGCGCTGCACGGTCTCGACCACGGGCCAGACGGCGACCTGGCCGAAGGGCGAGCGTGCGACCAGCGCCGACAGCTCCCGGACCATCGGGACCCGCTGCTCGGCGAGCAGGACGTCGTACCGGGTGAAGAGCTCCGCGACGTCGTCCGCGGTGGCCACGACGAACACCCCGCGCCCGTCGTAGCCGCCCCGCGGCGTCTTGACGACCACCGGCCAGCCGTGCCGGTCACCGAAGGCGGCGACCTCGTCGACGGAGGCCACCTCGGCCCACGCGGGCTGCGGCTCCCCCGCCTCGGCCAGCGCCCGCCGGAGGACCAGCTTGTCCTGCGCGTGCACCAGGGCCTCCGGCCCGGGAGCGACGCGGTGCCCGGCGGCCTCGAGCGCGTGCAGGTGCTCGGTGGGGACGTGCTCGTGGTCGAAGGTCACGACCGTGGCGCCCTCGGCAACGGACAGCAGCGCCTCGAGGTCGCGGTGGTCGCCGAGCCGGACGTCGGCGGCGACCAGCGACGCGGACTCGTCCGGGCCGGTCGAGAGCACCCGCAGCGACTGGCCGAGGGCGATCGCCGCCTGGTGCGTCATGCGGGCCAGCTGCCCGCCACCGACCATCGCGACCACGGGGAGCCCGGTGCGCGGGTCGAGGCCCGCAGCTGCGTCACCGGTCGGGTGTGCGGAACGGGAAGTCATGACGCTCGGAAGGCTAGCTGCCGCTCGCGGGTCAGCCGTCGGCACGGTCGAGCAGCGCGGCGCGGATGCGGGAGCCGACGAGATCCGCGACCTGCTCCGTGGGGTGCACGCCGTCCCCGCTGGCACCGGCCGTCCAGGTGCCCGCAGGAGTCCTCTGGTCGGTCCACGGGTCGATGAGGGACCACCCGTGCTCGGCAGCCAGCTGCTGCAGGCCCACGTTGTGATCCAGCGCCTGCTGTGGCGCCCGGTCGAGCGGCGGGATCGCCGCGAGCACGACGTCCGCGACGCCCGCAGTGGCCACGATCGTGACCAGGTTCTCGCTGCTCCGTGTCCAGGGGTCGCCGAGCTGCACGTCGTTGGTCCCGGCCATGACGACGAGGACGTCGGCGTCGACCGGACCGACCCCCGCCCGCATGTCCTCGGTCCGCGCGCCGGGCACCGCCCATCCCCCGGCGAACTCCAGGGGCGGCACGGCCGCGGCGGGGATCCAGGACCCTGCACCGTCGGCTCGCGTCCCCTCCACGGGTGCGGTCGTGCCGGCCGTGATCGAGTCACCGACCACGCCGAACCGGAGGACCTCCTGCACGGGCTCGGCACCACCGGAGCTGCCGGTCGGGGCGGCCGACTCCGCGAGCACCTCCGAGGACGAGCCCGAGGAGCAGGCCGCCAGGACGGCGAGTACCGCGGTCAGCAGCATCGCGACCGGTACTGCAGACAGACCGCTGGGGCGGGACCGATGGTGCACGCGGCGGATTCTCCCACCGCGACCACCGGCCTCCCGACGCCCGGGATCCGCGCGTGCGCCGTACGGGCCGACGTCCCCTCGTAGACTCCCCGGCATGCCGGTCGCCGGACGAGTTCCCCGGCGACTCGCCGACACGTGGCGGTCCCTGCTGCGGGAGCTGTCCGCCTTCGGCGCCGTCGGCGCGCTCTGCTTCGTTCTCGACCTGTCGATCTTCTCCCTGCTCTACACCCAGACCGGTACCGGAGCGGTCGTCGCCAAGCTGGTGTCCACGGTGGTGGCGACGACGGCGGCCTTCGTCGGCCACCGGTACGTGTCGTTCCGCCGCCGCGCGCGGACCGGCCTGCGTCGCGAGTACCTGCTGTTCTGGGCGGTCAACGCGGCCACGTTGCTCCTGGGTCTGGCCATCGTCGCCCTCGTCCGCTACCCGCTGGGACAGGAGAGCGCCTGGGTCCTGCAGGCGGCGAACGTGGTGTCGATCGGCGTCGGCACCGTGATCCGCTTCGTCGCCTACCGCGGGTGGGTGTTCCCCGAGGCGCCCGTGGAGCCCCTGCCGCTCCCGGCCGAACGGCCCGCCACGCGGGGGTGACGCCCGTGGTCGGGCGTCGACGGGGACTCAGGAACGCGTTCCGTCCGGGTTGGACCCCCCGAGCCGGTCGAAGACCAGGTCCGTCATCTGTGCCACGCGCAGGGAGAGACGGCGCGACTCGGCCAGGCCGGTCTGCACCTCTGCGACCGTCGCGTCGATGCCGTCGACCCGGCCGAAGAGCCGCGCGATCGCATCGTCGGCCACCCCGCCCCGCGTCCGGGCCTGTTCCAGGTCGGCCCGGATGCCGTCGGACCGCTCGCCGAGCTCGCGGACCTGCGTCCGGAGGACGTCGAGGTCGTCGCGCAGTCCCCGCACCAGCTCCGTGAGGACCGGGACCTCTTCGAGGGCGTGGAACGTGCGGGGTGCCAGACGACGCAGCGCTGCGCCGGCCAGCCGCCGGGCCGGCATCAGGCGGCTCCGAGCCGGAGGCGGGCCACCCAGGGGTCCTCGTCCTTGTAGACGGCGAGGCCGCGACCGTGGACGGAGTCGATGACCTGCAGATCCCGCTCCTTGGCCTCGATGACGACCTGCTCCAGGTCGAGGTACCGGCGGTAGTGCTCCCCGAAGACGTGCTCGGCTCGCTCGTCCTCCGCGGTGCGGAACTCGAGCCAGCACTCGCCCCCGCGGCGGGCCACGGCGCCGGCGAGGGCCCACAGGTTCGCGCGGGCCTCGTCGTCGATGGCATGGACGAGGAAGCGGGCGTAGAGGTGCCAGCCGACGTCGGGCGACAGTTCGCCGACGAGCGTGCCCACCTGGTGCAGGTCCGCCAGGTTCACCACCCGGAAGTCAGCGTCCCAGCCCTCCCGCTGCGCGAGGGCCGTGGCCCGCTCGATCGCCGCGGCCGAGTAGTCGACGGCCAGCACGGGGCGTCCCCTGCGCGCGAAGAACCGCGCGTCCCGCGCCGTCCCCGTCCCGACGTCCAGCACGCCGGCCCCGGCCGGCAACTGCCCGGCGACCCACGTGGCGAAGTCGGACTCCGCGGCCGGGACGCGTCCGACGTCCGAGCCCGAGTAGAAGTCCTGCCAGTAGTCGCGCTGCATGTTGAACTCTCCGATCCAGGTCTGCATCCGGGACCGCACCGAGTGCGGCGTGGTGAAGGTGAACGAGGGGTCCGGGGTCCGCCAGCCCGGCCCGTAGGTCGCGGCCAGCAGGTCCTCGGCGGCGGCCGGCGCCGGGAAGCGCCGCCCCCGCAGCGTCACCTCGGACCGTGTCGCCAGCTCCAGGTCGTCGGCACCGACCTGGAAGCAGAGGTAGGTCCGCCGGTCGACGACGAAGGCGGTGAAGACGTCGATGTAGAACTCGGGCGCACCGCCGCCGGCTCCGAAGGTGAGCTGCAGGTGCCCGCCGCTGTGCCGGGTGACGGAGTACCCGCGCTGCCGCAGCGCCCGCTCGAGCTCGAGGTTCTCGCGGACGACGTCGGCGGGGTTGTCGAGCCGGGACAGGTAGCCCAGGTCGGCGTCGTCGTCGTGCGGGATGAGGTCCGCGTCGCGGACCGCGCCCAGGAGGGTGCCGTAGCAGACGAACGGCTGCAGTCCGAGGTCCTCCAGCTCGTGCTGGACGGTGGCGAGGTGGTCCAGCAGGCGGTCCTGCAGGGTGCGGCGAGCGGCCGGCTTCAGGCCGTCGAAGCTGGGCGCGAGCCGCCCCCACTTGTTGACCGACAGCCACCTGCCCTGCTCGTCGCGCAGGGTCAGGCGCCCCGGCCCGCCGCCGAAGTCCACGTCCGCCCGCGCGAGGACCTGCTTCGACACCGGGTCCCGGACGACGACCTCGGCGGCCCCCGCCAACCGGGTCGCGAGGGCCGCAGGCCAGGAGAACCGCGCGTCTCCCTCCGGGGACCAGGTCGCGGCCTCGCTGCGGAGGGACGCCGTCCGGTACCCCTCGAGCAGGACGTCGAGAACCGGCGGCACGCAGTCGGGGTCAGCCACCCGCAGGGTGAGCTCGCTGCGGTCCGCGAACAGCCTCGGCAGGCTGCCCGAGGCCTCCTGAGGTGGGGGCATCAACTCACTGTAGGTCGTTCTCCCGGGACTCTGCGTGCCGCGGGACGGATCCGTCCTCTCCAACCCCAGGGGCCCCACGGGACTGGGCGACCCCTGCCCCGGACCGGGGCTGGCTCAACTCGCGAGGCGCGACCCGTGCCGCCCCGCGACGACCTCCAGCCGGGTGGGGATGCGCGTGCGCAGCTCCTCGAGGTGGCTGATGACTCCGACGGTGCGGCCGCCACGGCGCAGCTCGTCGAGCACGTTCATCACCGCGTCGAGGGCCTGGGCGTCGAGGGTGCCGAAGCCCTCGTCGACGAAGAGCGTGTCCATCTGCACGCCCCCGGCCTCGGCGGTGACGACGTCGGCCAGCCCGAGCGCCAGCGCCAGGGAGGCCATGAAGCTCTCGCCGCCGGAGAGGGTCTTGGTGGGCCGGCGGGTGCCGGTGTACTCGTCGAACACGTCCAGCCCCAGGCCGCCGCGGGCGCCGTGGCGGCCCTGCGCGTCGCTGTGCAGGAACGTGTAACGGGCGCCCGACATGTCCTGCAGCCGCCGGCTGGCCACCTCGGCGACCTGCTCCAGCCGGGCCGCCAGCACGAAGGACTGCAGCCGCATGCGCAAGGTGTTCGCGCCCCGGCCGGTGACCAGGTCGGCCAGGCCGGTGACCTGCTCGGCCCAGGCCCGCCGCTCGCCGAGCTCGACCTCTGCGGCGACCACCTCACCGGCCAGCGTGTCGAGGGCACCGGAGCAGCGCCGCGCCTGGGCGAGGGTGGCGACCGCCTCCTCCCGCCGCGCGGTGAGCGCCGCGCACCGCTGCTCGAGGGCCGCGAGGTCGGGCCGCTCCGGCAGGTCGGTCAGCTCGGGGTCGGCGAGGGTGGCGACGACGACCGAGCGGGCCTCGTCGTGCTCGCGCAGCCGGCGTTCCAGCGCGGCGAGCTCACCGGTCTCCAACAGGGCGCCGGCCGCGTCGAGCAGGTCGTCGAACCCGGCGGTGGCGGCGCGCCCGGCGGCGGTGCGCCGGGTGGTCTCCGCGGCGGTGCGGGCCCGCAGTTCCGCGGCCTCGGCGGCGACGACCGCCTCGCAGCGCTCGGCGGCCGTGGTGAGCCGCCGCACCCGCGTCGGCAGGTCGGGGTCCTCGCCCCGGGCGGCGTCCAGCCGCGCCGCCAGCTCGCGGAGGGCCTCCTCGCGGGTCGCGCGTTCCGCGACGCAGCGCTGCAACTCCTCGCGATCGGCGGCCAGCGCGGTCGCGGCGGCGTCCCGGCCGGCCTCGGCCGCGGCCAGCGCCCGGCGGGCGTCGTCGGCGGCCCGGGCGCGCGCGGCGACCTCGGTGAGCTCGGCGCCGGCCTCCGCCGCACGGGCGGCCAGCTCCGCCACCGGCAGCTCGCCGGTCCGCGCGCGCAGGACCGCGAGCTCCCGGTCGCGCTCGTCGACGACGCCCCGGGTGGCGGCGGCCCGGGCCTCGGCGGCGTCGGCGGCGGCCCGCGCCCGCTCCTCGTCGTCGGCCGAGACCCCACGGCCGGTCGGCCGTGCCGGGCGCGGGTGCTCCGTGGCACCGCAGACCGGGCAGTCGGCGCCCGGCGCCAGCCCGGCCGCGAGCTCCGCGGCCATCCCGTCGAGCCGGGCGGTGCGCAGCTCCACCAGCTGTTCCCGCGCCTCGAGCCAGACCGTGCGGGCGGCGTCGGCGGCGGTGCGGGCCGCCTCGAGGTCGGCGGCCACCCGCTCGGCGGCGGTCGCGGCGGCCAGCGCCGACCGGGCCGTCTCCTCGGCGGCGGTCAGCCCGGGCAGCCGGGCCGCCGCTGCGAGCGCCGCGTCCAGCCGGCTCTGGGCGTCGGCGACGCGGCCGGGCCACTCCTGCGCCACGCGGGCGCCCTCGTCGCAGCGGCCGGTGAGCGCCGCCCCCTCGCGCGCCAGGCGGGCCAGCTCGCGGGTCAGCGCGTCCGCCCGGTCGGCCTCGGGCGCCAGCGCACGGGCCGCGGCGGCCTCGTCGCGCAGCTCGCGGGCGAGCAGGAGGTCCGCGTCGCGCCCGTCGGCGACGGCTGCCCAGGCGGCCCGCGATGAGGTCAGCGCCGCAGCGGCGGCCTCGGCCTCCAGCGCGGAGCGGCCGGCCGCCTCCAGGACGTCGCGCAGCCCCTCGGCGCGGCGCCCGGCGTCGGCGCGGGCGCGCAGCGGCGTGAGCTGCTCCTCCCGTGCGTCGAGCCGGGCCAGCTCCTCGCGGGCGCGGTCGCGGCGGTCGTGCCGCCCGGCCAGTGCGCGGGCGTCGGCCAGCTCGGTGTCGAGCCGGGCGCTCGCGGCGGCGGCTTCCTCGGCGTCGGCAGCGGCCCGCGTGCGGTCGGCCGCGGCCCGCGTGCGGACGGCGGTCACCCAGGAGCCGACCGTCGTCCCGGGGCGGGCCCCCACCAGCTCGGGCGCCAGCTGCTCGGGCACCTCCACGTCGGCGATCTGGGCGACCCGGTGCAGCAGCGTGCTGATCCGGTGCCGGTCGGCGCGCAGGGTCTCCTCGACGGCGCGCCGCTCGGCGGCCAGCCACTCCTCGGCGCGGGCGAACCGGCCGACGTCGAACAGCGTGCGCAGCAGCCGCGCCCTGTCCTCCGGCTCTGCGCGCAGGAACCGGGCGAAGTCGCCCTGCGGCAGGAGCACCACCTGGCAGAACTGCTCGGCGGACAGGCCCAGCCGCACCCGCAGGTACTCCGACCCCTCGTCGATCCGGGTGCTCACCGGCTCCCAGCCGGCGCCGTCCCACCGCTGGACCAGCAGCTTGGCCTGCTCGGTGGTCTCACCGGCGCCGCGCTTCTTGGGGCGGGTCTGCTCGGGGCGGCGCACCACGAGCAGCCGCTCCCCGGCCAGGGTCAGCTCGAGGGAGACCTCGGTGCGGGTGGCCGCGTCGGCGTGATCGCTGCGCAGCCGCTTCTCCTCACCGCGGGCACCCGGCACGGTGCCGTACAGGGCGAAGACCACGGCGTCCAGCAGCGTCGTCTTGCCCGCACCGGTGGGGCCCCACAGCAGGAACAGCCCGTCGCGGGCGACGTCGTCGACGTCGACGGTCTCGGTGCCGGCGAAGGGCCCGAAGGCGGACAGGGCGAGCGAGTGCAGCCTCACCGGGCCGCCTCCTCGCGGGCCTCGGCGCCCAGGGCCCGGGCCAGGAGATCGCGCTCGGCGGCGCTGGCGGCGACCCCGCCCCGGACGTGGGTGACGAACTCCCCGGCCACGTCGATGTCGCTGCGGCCGCGCAGCCGCTCCTGGTAGCTGCGGCCGTCTCCCCCGGCGTCACCGCCGGTCCACTCCAGGTGCACGCAGTGCCGGAAGCGGCCGCGCAGCTGCCGCATCGGGTCGGTCGGGCGGGCGGCGTCGGTCAGCCGGGCGGAGACGAAGTGCTCCTCGACGCTCGCGTGGGCCGGGTCGTCGAGCAGCTCGGCCAGGGTGCCGGTCAGGACGGTCAGCGGCCGGGGCGTGGGCAGGGGCAGCGGGCGCACCTCGGCCAGCCCGCCGGCGTCGAGGTCGACCAGCCAGGCCTGCTTGTGCTGGCCGGCCTCGCCGAAGGAGTAGGCCAGGGGCGAGCCGCTGTAGCGCAGCCGCGGCGTGAGCGTCTGCGGCCGGTGCAGGTGCCCCAGGGCCACGTAGTCGACGCCGTCGAAGACCGCGGCGGGCACCAGGTCGACGCCGCCGACGCAGATGTCGCGCTCGCTCTCGCTCGGCACGCCGCCGCCGACGAAGGCGTGCGCCAGCACCACCGAACGCGCGCCGGGGCGGAGGAAGAGGTCGGCGCGCACCCGGTCCATCGCCTCGGCGAGCACCGCCTCGTGGCTGCGCGCGGCCGGCACGCCCAGCTCGTGGCGGGCGATCTCCGGCTCCAGGTAGGGCAGCCCGTAGACGGCGACCTCCCCGTGCTCGTCGCGCAGCAGCACCGGCTCGTCGAGCCCGCCGGTCGCGGCGCGCACGTGCAGGCCCGCGACCGACAGCAGCCCGGAGAACGTGCCCAGCCGGCGCGCGGAGTCGTGGTTGCCCGGCGTCAGGACGACGGTGGCGCCGGCGCGCAGCAGCCGGCCGACCACCCGGTCGAGCACCGCCGTGGCGTCGGCCGAGGGCACCGCACGGTCGTAGACGTCACCGGCGACGACCACCGCGTCGACCGACTCGGCGACGACCACGTCGGCCAGTCCGGAGAGCGCCGCCTCCTGCTCGCGGAGCAGGTCGGCACCGTGCAGGGAGCGGCCGATGTGCCAGTCGGAGGTGTGCAGCAGCCGCATGGGCGCAGAAGGTAGGTCGGGGTACCGACAGAACCGGCGTGCCGCGCCCGAACGGATCCGTCACACCACGCAGCCGCCGTCAGAGCCGGGCGGTCGGGTACGCCGTGTCCCAGCCGGAGACGTAGCCGGCCGCCTCCTGGGCGCGCCGGTCGGCGTCCTCCTCGATCATGTGGTTGAGCAGCTGCTGCACCCCGTCGCTGTCGGGGATCCGCCGCAGCACCGTGGCGCCGCCGTCCCCGGTCGACTCGATGGTGAGCGTCCCGGAGTTGACCACCCGCTCCCACAGCGTCTGGCGGTAGGAGACGTCGGCGATGCGGGACAGCCCGATGTCGCGGCCCCGGCGGGCGAGCACACCCTCCCGGAAGAGCAGCCGGTGCGTGGTGATGACGTAGTGGGTGGTGCGCCACCGCAGCAGCGGCACCAGCACGAACCACGCGAGCAGGGCCAGGGCCACACCCGCGACGCCCATCCGGACGACGCCCTGCTGCCGCCCGTCCGGCACGAGCGCGGCACCGAAGGAGGCGACCCCCACCACCAGGAGGAAGGCCACGATCGGCCAGAAGATGGTCAGCCAGTGAGGGTGCAGGTGGCGGACGACCTCTTCGTCGTCGGCGAGCAGCTTGTCCGGGTACGGCACCGCGCCAGGATGACTCAGCGCAGTCGGACCGTCACTGTCCTCCGGGAGGTGTCCGCACGTGTCGCACGTCACCGCTGGCCAGCTCCAGGCGCCCGGCCGCCGTCCGGACGACGAGCCGGCCGTCCCAGTCGACCGCCTCCGCGACGCCCTCGACGCCGGAGCCGTCGGGCAGCGTGACCACAACCTCCCTCCCGACCGTGGCGCACCACGCCAGGTAGTCGCGGGCCAGGCCGGTGCCGACCGGGTCGCCCAGCGCCCGCACCCACGGCAGGTAGCGGCGCTCGAACCCGCGCAGGAAGCGCAGCAGCACCGCCGCGCGGTCGACCGGCGCCCCGGCGGCCAGCGCGAGGGAGGTGCCGCCCTCGGGCAGCTCGTCGGCGCGGGTGGACACGTTGAGCCCGACCCCGACGACGACCGCCCCGGACGCCACCTCGGCGAGGATGCCGGCGAGCTTGGCCCCGTCGGCGGCGAGCAGGTCGTTGGGCCACTTCAGCGCGGCCCGGACCCCGGGGACGTCGCCGACCGCCTCGGCCAGGGCCACTCCGGTCAGCAGCGGCAGCCAGCCGCGCCGCGCGGCGGGGACGTCGGGGCGCAGCAGGAGGGAGACGGTGAGCCCGGCACGGGGCGGCGAGGCCCAGGTGCGGTCCAGGCGACCGCGGCCGGCGGCCTGGTGCTCGGCGATCAGCACCGTGCCCTCCGGAGCCTCCTCCGCCGCCTCGGCCGCGAGGACAGCGTTGGTGGAGCCGACCTCCTCGACCACGCGCAGCGACCGCCACAGGACGCTGTCCGAGGTGAGCGCGGCCGCCACCTCCGCCGCGTCGAGGGGCGGCCGGTCCGGGTCGACCGAGCGGGACGGCGTCGGTTCTGGCACTCCCCTACGCTACGGAACTCGTGAGCGAGCATCGCAGCGAGCGACCGAGCCGGCACCGGAGCGGGTCGCGGTGAGCGCGGCCGAACCCGAGAGCGCCGGCGACCACGTGACCGGCGACGTCGACATCCACACGACCGCGGGCAAGCTCGCGGACTTCGAGCGGCGCGTCCAGGAGGCCACGCACGCGGGCTCCGAGCGCGCGGTGGAGAAGCAGCACGCGGCCGGGAAGATGACCGCCCGGGAGCGGATCGAGGCACTGCTGGACCCGGGGTCGTTCACCGAGCTCGACGAGTTCGCCCGGCACCGCTCCACCAACTTCGGCATGGACGCCCGGCGGCCCTTCGGCGACGGCGTGGTCACCGGCCACGGCACCGTCGACGGCCGGCCGGTCTGCGTCTTCTCCCAGGACGTCACCGTCTTCGGCGGCAGCCTCGGCGAGGTCTACGGCGAGAAGATCGTCAAGGTGCTCGACCTGGCGATGCGCAACGGCTGCCCCGTCATCGGCATCAACGAGGGCGGCGGCGCGCGGATCCAGGAGGGCGTGGTGGCCCTCGGCCTCTACGCCGAGATCTTCCGGCGCAACGTGCACGCCTCCGGCGTCATCCCGCAGATCTCGCTGGTGATGGGCGCCGCGGCCGGCGGCCACGTCTACTCCCCCGCGCTGACCGACTTCATCGTGATGGTCGACCAGACCAGCCAGATGTTCATCACCGGCCCCGACGTGGTGAAGACCGTCACCGGCGAGGACGTCACCCTCGAGGAGCTCGGCGGCGCCCGCACGCACAACACCAAGTCCGGGGTCGCCCACTACCTGGCCGAGGACGAGAACGACGCGCTGGACTACGTCAAGGCGCTGCTGTCCTACCTGCCCTCCAACAACCTCGACCCGCTGCCGGTCGAGGACGTGCCCCCGGTCGACGTCACCGTCCCCGACGGCGTCACCGAGGACGACCTCGAGCTCGACACGTTCATCCCGGACTCGCCGAACACCCCGTACGACATGCACACCGTCATCGAGCACGTCCTCGACGACGGCGAGTTCCTCGAGGTGCAGGCGCTGTTCGCGCCCAACATCGTCACCGGCTTCGGCCGGGTCGAGGGCCGGCCGGTGGGCGTGGTGGCCAACCAGCCCACCCAGTTCGCCGGCACGCTCGACATCGACGCCAGCGAGAAGGCCGCGCGCTTCGTGCGCACCTGCGACGCCTTCAACGTCCCCGTGCTGACCTTCGTCGACGTCCCCGGCTTCCTGCCGGGCACCTCGCAGGAGTGGGAGGGCATCATCCGGCGCGGCGCCAAGCTGATCTACGCCTACGCCGAGGCCACCGTCCCGAAGATCACCGTGATCACCCGCAAGGCCTACGGCGGCGCCTACGACGTCATGGGCTCCAAGCACCTGGGCGCGGATCTCAACCTCGCCTGGCCGACGGCGCAGATCGCGGTCATGGGCGCCCAGGGCGCGGTCAACATCCTCTACCGCAAGGAACTGGCCGAGGCCGACGACCCCGAGTCGCGGCGCGCCGAGCTCATCACCGAGTACGAGGACGCGCTGCTGAGCCCGTACATCGCGGCCGACCGTGGGTACGTGGACATGGTGATCCGGCCGTCCCACACGCGCGTGCAGGTCACGCGCGCGCTGCGCCTGCTGGCCAACAAGCGCCAGACCCTCCCGCCCAAGAAGCACGGGAACATCCCCCTGTGAGCGAGCATCGCAGGGAGCGCCAGCGACCGAGGAGCGGAGCGAACAGCCTCGCGGAGCGGGGGACGACACGGTGAGTGAGCCGCAGCGCCCGCTGCTGCGGGTGGTCACGGGCCGGCCCACCGCCGAGGAGCTCGCCGCCCTCACCGTCGTGGTCGCCACCCTGGCGCAGCGACGGGAGCGGCGCCGGCCGACACCGGTCGGGGCGTGGGCGTCCCCCGGCGACGCCCAACGCGCCCCGCTGCGCGCCGGCCCCGGCGGCTGGCGCGCCTCGGGCCGCTTCGCGTGAACGCGTGTGGGCGCCCCGGCCCCCGGGCAGCAGCGCCGCGGGGGCAGCAGATGGACCTGGACGAGGAGAACCCATGAGTGTCGACCGCCGGCTGGTGCTGGCATCGGCGTCCCCCGCGCGGCTGGCGCTGCTGCGGCAGGCCGGCCTGAGCCCCGAGGTCGTCGTCAGCGACGTCGACGAGAGCGCCGTGCGCGCGCCGCGGGTCGGCGAGCAGGTGGCCCTGCTGGCCGCGGCGAAGGCCTCGGCCGTCGCCAAGCGGGAGCGCGACGCGCTCGTCATCGGTGCCGACTCGCTGCTGGAGTTCCGCGGCCACCAGATGGGCAAGCCGACCGACGTCCACGACGCCCGCGACCGCTGGCAGCGGATGCGCGGCAGGAGCGGCGTGCTGCACACCGGCCAGGCCCTGTTCGACGTCCAGGACGGCCAGGTGCTCGGCCGGGACGTCGCCGTCGTCTCCACGGTGGTGCACTTCGCCGACCCGACGCCGCAGGAGATCGAGGCCTACCTGGCCACCGGCGAGCCGCTCGCCGTCGCTGGCGCCTTCACCCTCGACGGGCTCGGGGCGCCGTTCGTCCGCCGGGTGGACGGCGACCCCGCGGCGGTGGTCGGGCTCTCGCTGGCGGTGCTGCGCACGCAGCTGGCCAAGCGCGGGCTGACGATCACCGACCTCTGGCGCCGCTGAACCCGCTCGCCCCACAGAGCCCGAACCCCGAGGAGAACACGGTGCAGAAGGTCCTGATCGCCAACCGCGGAGAGATCGCGGTGCGTGTCGCCCGCGCCTGCAAGGACGCCGGGCTGGCCAGCGTCGCCGTCTACGCCGAGCCCGACCGGGACGCCCTGCACGTGCGGGCGGCCGACGAGGCGTTCGCCCTGGGCGGGACGACGCCCGGCGACTCCTACCTGGTGATCGAGAAGATCCTCGACGCCGCGAAGCAGTCCGGTGCGGACGCGATCCACCCCGGCTACGGCTTCCTGTCGGAGAACGCCGACTTCGCCCGCGCCGTCCTCGAGGCCGGGCTGACCTGGATCGGCCCCTCCCCCGAGGCGATCATCGCCCTCGGCGACAAGGTGCAGGCCCGGCACATCGCGATGAAGGCCGGCGCCCCCCTGGTGCCGGGCACGAAGGAGCCGGTGAAGGACGCCGACGAGGTGGTCGCGTTCGCCGAGGAGCACGGGCTGCCGGTCGCCATCAAGGCGGCGTTCGGCGGCGGCGGCCGCGGACTGAAGGTGGCCCGCACCATCGAGGAGATCCCGCACCTGTTCGACTCCGCCGTCCGCGAGGCGGTCTCGGCCTTCGGCCGCGGCGAGTGCTTCGTGGAGCGGTTCCTCGACAAGCCGCGGCACGTCGAGGCCCAGGTGCTGGCCGACACGCACGGCACCGTCGTCGTCGTCGGCACCCGCGACTGCTCGCTGCAGCGGCGCAACCAGAAGCTGGTCGAGGAGGCGCCGGCGCCGTTCCTCACCGACGAGCAGCGGGAGCGCATCCACTCCTCCGCCAAGGCGATCTGCGCCGAGGCGGGCTACCACGGGGCCGGCACGGTGGAGTACCTCGTCGGCGCCGACGGCTCGATCTCCTTCCTCGAGGTCAACACCCGGCTGCAGGTCGAGCACCCGGTCAGCGAGGAGACCTCGGGCATCGACCTGGTCCGCCAGCAGTTACGGATCGCCGAGGGCCTGCCGCTGGAGGTCACCGAGGACCCCACGCCCCGCGGGCACAGCATCGAGTTCCGCATCAACGCCGAGGACGCCGGCCGCAACTTCATGCCCGCCCCCGGTCCGGTGCGGCGGCTGGAGATCCCGCAGGGCCCCGGCGTGCGCTGGGACTCCGGGGTGGAGACCGGCGGCGAGGTGGCCGGCGCGTTCGACTCGATGCTGGCCAAGCTGATCGTCACCGGCGCCAGCCGCGCCGAGGCGCTGCAGCGGGCCCGCCGGGCGCTGGACGAGCTCCTCGTCGACGGCATGCCGACGGTGATCCCCTTCCACCGGGCCGTGGTCCGCGACGAGGCGTTCACCAGCGAGCCGTTCACGGTGCACACCCGCTGGATCGAGACCGAGTGGGACAACCAGGTTCCCCCGTACGACGCCGCCCCGGCCGAGGCCGAGGACGCCGAGCCGCGGCAGACCGTCGTCGTGGAGGTCGGCGGACGCCGCCTGGAGGTGTCCCTGCCCGCGGGCCTGGCCGCCGGCGGCGGCGGGGTGGGCGGGAGCGGCGGAGCGGCCGGCGGCGGGGCCAAGCCGCGCCGGCGCGGGCACGGGCACGGCGGGTCGGCGACCTCCGGCGACTCCCTGACCAGCCCGATGCAGGGCACGATCGTCAAGGTCGCGGTCGAGGAGGGCGCGACGGTGGCCGCGGGCGACCTGGTCGTCGTCCTCGAGGCGATGAAGATGGAGCAGCCGATCGCGGCGCACAAGGCCGGCGTCGTGAAGGACCTCTCCGCCGAGGTCGGCGCCTCGGTCTCCAGCGGCGCGGTGATCTGCACGATCGCCGACGCCGAGTAGACCCGGGGACGACGAGGGCCCGCCACCGCGGCTGCGGTGGCGGGC
>NZ_JBJGYT010000051.1:0-19214 GCF_054050135.1 Geodermatophilus sp. SYSU D00705
GGAGGCTGAGTCTGTTTTGTTGGCGGCGGGGGGGGGGGGGGACCGCGGGCGTGTGGGGGGGGGGGGGGAGGGGGTGGCGGGGTTGGGGCCCGCCGGGGCGCGCAGCCGCAGGACGAGTCCGATGGCGAGCAGGCCGTAGAAGAGCAACCACCCCGCGTCCGCCCACGACGGGCTCGGGATGGGGTCGAGGTGCTGGTAGTACGCGAAGTAGGAGGCGCTCGCGGCGAAGGCTGCGACGAGTCCCGCGGTCATGAACAGCCAGGCCGCCCGGTCCCGGCGGTCGGCGACGCAGCGGAGGGCGAGCACGACGATGACGAGGCCGTCGACGGTCATGTTCAGCCATCCGTCGACGGCGGCGTCGTAGCCCGGTGCCTGACGGATGCCGGGGACGAGCGTGGCTCCGTAGACCGCGCCCGAGACCAGCATCGCCCAGGTCGTCACCCGCAACAACGAGGTGGTCGAGAACCGCACGTCGCCTCCGCTCGTCGCCGCCGGTGGAGTTCCTGCTGGACGACGAGGGCGGACACCTGGCCCCTCACGGAGGCGTCGCGCACGCCCAGCCGTGACGATTGTCCCCGCGCGGGGCAGGGGAGTCGACCGAGCGGTCAGCTGGACCGTCTCAGCGGAACCCGCGCACCTGACCGCGTGCCGGTCCAGCCGTCGAACGCTGCCGGAGCGGCGGGCATGCTCCCGGGGCCGCGCCGCCGGCCGCCGCGGGATGCCGCCGCCGCTAGCCTCGGGACCTGACCGGCCGAGCCGCGGCGACGACGGTCCGCTCCGCGCCCGCGGACGTGGGTCGGCCGGGTCCTCGGTGCGCGGTCTCCTCGGCCGCGCCGTGCATTCCGCAGTCGTCGACCACCTCGTCCGGCCCGCGGTGAGGCGGTCATCCCCGAGCGGCCGTCGCTCTTGCCAGGATCTCCTGGACCACGGAGGTCTTGGCGTCGGCGTAGTGCTGGACGTGGCGCCACACCCTGCGGGCCAGAGCGCGCTTGGCCTCGGCGTATCTCTCCCGGTCCTGGTCGTGCGTGCGCAACCGGTCGCGGAAGGCGAGCATCCGGTCGATCTCCGGTTCACCAGCACTGAACACGTGCAGGTTGACGTCGGTGTCCGGGCCCCGGAGCAGGCGGTGTTCCAGCCATTCCGGTTCACGGATCGTGAGGACGTAGCCGGCGGACTCGAGGGCCGGAACGTAGGACGGTTCGTCGGCCGAGTCGGGGACCACCAGGACCATGTCGATGATCGGCTTGGCGCACAGGCCGGGAACCGACGTCGAGCCCACGTGCTCCACACGGACGGCGACCTGACCGAGGGCGGCGCGGACGCGGTCAGCCTCGCGAGCGAACAGGCCGGGCCACCGCGGGTCGTACTCGACCAGGGTGATCGGCGCGTCGTGTGGGATCCGTTCGCCGACGGTGACCTTCTGGAGGTCCTCATCGCTGATGTGCGGCCCGGAGGCGACGTCGTCCATGGACGTCATGGGAGGCGACGCTCCCTCCCCTTGTCGAGCGGTCCCTGTGCCGCGCCGTGGCGGACGCGGAGCCTCCGCGACCGCCGCCCGACGTTCTCAGGCACTCCCGTGGCCCGACCCGCTCCGCGTCTCGCCCGTGTCGCACCGCACGGCGCGCCTTGACCACCGTGGGGACCGGATCGGGAGGGAGAGGGGTCGCAGGGTCGGATCCGCGCGGGTGGCACGTGACGGGCGAAGGTCGAGTGACAGGTCGACCACGCCGACGACGACCGGGCTCCGCTGCTGTTCGTCTCGGGCGGCGAGGACCACCTGATGCCGCCGAGCGCGCAGCGGTCGAACGTCGAGCACCACCGCTCGCCGTACACGGTCACCGGTCGCGAGGAGTACCCCGGGTTCGCCCGCGTGCTGCCAGTGCAGGAGGGCTGGGAGGCGATCGCCCACCACGTGCTCGACTGGGCGGTCGCCCACGCGCGGCCCACCAGCCCGGAGGTCGCCGGCGCGCGGTGACCGGCCGGCGAGCCGGCCCGGGGCGATCGCCCTCGGGGCCTCGCCGACGGCGGGCACCGCCCGCCGAGCCGGACGCGGAACGTCACGCGTCCCCGCGATCACCGCACCGTGGTCGCCCCGCCGAGATACGCCGTGATCGCCGTGTGTGCGGCCGTGACACCCGTGGTGAGCGTCGGCTCGATCACGGGCGCGAAGAAGGGGGAGTGGTTGGTCGGCACGGGATCGTCACCGTCGACGACCTCGTCGGGCATGCCGCCGATGAACCAGTAGACACCCGGCACACCGATCGCCTCCGGCAGGTGGCCGAAGTCCTCGCTACCGAGCAGCGGCGGCGTGTCGCTGACCCTGCCGGCGCCGAACACCTGCGTCAGCGCGTCCGTGACGCGTCCGGTCGCCTCCGGGTCGTTGCGCAGCAGCGGGAACGTGTAGAGCTCCTCGACCTCCGGTTCGGGCGCGCCCGAGGCCTGCGCCTCGGCCGCGATCACCCGGCGGAGGGCGGCGAGCACGCGCTCCCGGATGTCGGTGTCCAGGGTGCGCACGTTGACCGTGAAGACCGCGGTGGCCGGGATGATGTTCTCCTTGAGCCCGGCGTGGAAGCTGCCGATGGTCACCACGACGGGCGTCAGCGGGGGCACCTCGCGGGACACGATGCTCTGGATGCGCACCACCATGTGGGCGGCGAGCACGACGGGGTCGATGGTGTCCTCCGGGCGGGATCCGTGTCCGCCGCGTCCGTGCACGGTCACCTGCCAGCTGTCGGCCATCGCCATCGCCGGCCCGCCGGCCACCCGGATCTCACCGGCCCGGAACGGGTACACGTGCTGGGCGAGGACCACCTCGGGTCGGGGGGCGCGGGCCCACAACCCGTCGGCGACCATCGCCGCGGCACCCTCACTGGTCTCCTCCCCGGGCTGGAAGAGGAACACCACGGTCCCCGACCACGTGTCCCGGGCGGCGGCCAGCACCGAGGCGGCACCGATGGCGCTCGTGACGTGCACGTCGTGGCCGCAGGCGTGCATCACCGGCACCTCGGTGCCGTCGCCGAGCCGGCCGCGGGCGGTGCTGGCGTAGTCCAGCCCGGTGTCCTCCGCGACGGGCAGGCCGTCGGTGTCGGCGCGGAAGGCGACGACCGGTCCGTCCCCGTTGCGCAGGACCGCGACCACCCCGGTACCGCCGCAGGTGGACGTCTCGCAGCCCAGCCGCCCCATGCGCTCGGAGACCAGTGCGGCGGTCCGGTGCTCCTGCATCGACAGCTCGGGGTCGGCGTGCAGGTGGCGGTACAGAGCGTGCAGCTCCTCGCGCAGCTCGGGGGTGATCAGTGGCTGGCCTGCCGACGACGTCATCGTTCTCGATCCCTTCGTCCACCTCGTCGCGAGTACCGCTCCCGGTACACCCACCGGTCACGTCGTGGCCGCCCGGCACGACCACGGCCGGGCGGGGTCGGCGTCACCGGGCGTCCTCTCCGTCGTCCCTACCCCGGAGGTGGGGGGACGAGCACCGCGCGGCGCTCGGACGACCCGCGGCGCGCGTGCCCCCCGCGAGGTCGCGCGAACTAGCGCCGGGCCAGCGCCGCGAGCGCGGCCCCGATCCGACGTCGGGTGTCATCGGAGGTCCACCCGGCGAGGACGGCCGCGTCGTCGCCGGCGGTCGCCTCGATCGCCGCGTTCGCGGCACGGTGGAGCTGGACCTTGGCCAGCCGGTAGGACTCCGGCGACCGGGCGGCCAGCTCGGCGGCCAGCGCGACCGCCCGGTCGAGCAGCTCGCCGGGCGCGGCGAGTTCGTCGACCATCCCGAGGGTCAGCGCCCGTTCGCGGTCGGCGGTCTGCGCGCCGAGCAGCACCTGGCCGGCACGGGAGCCGAGCGCGTGCCGGACGATCTCCAGGGCGGACGTCGGGAAGGGGACGCCGACCGCCAGCTCCGCCAACCCGATCCGTCCGCCGGACATCAGCCGCAGGTCGCAGGCCAGCGCCAGCACACAGCCACCGGGGCGATCGCGTGCCCGTTGACCGCCGCGACCGTCGGCCGCGGATGGTCGAACACGGCGCGGAACGTGCGGGACAGCGCGGCCAGCAGCTCCTCGGTGTACGGCCGACCCCCGTCCAGGATCCGGCGCAGGTCCACCCCGGCGGAGAAGGACGAGCCGCTGCCGGTGATCACCAGCGCCCGGTCGGACGCGGTGACGGCGTCGGTCAGGGCGTTCAGCAGCTCGACGTCCAGGGCGCCGACCCGGCCGTGGTCGATGCGCAGGACGGCGACGTCGTCCCGATCCTCGGTGATCAGCATCGGGTCATCCTCCACGCCCCCGCGTGTCCGGTGCCCGCGGAGAGTCCCCCTCGGTCACAGGACGGTGGGGGAGGGGCTGATCATCGGTCGGGGGTCGGGGGAGCTCGGCGGGGATCGGCCCGGTGTCTCGGCTCTCGGCCCGCCTGCCGGGGTCGGCCCCGTCGGCCTCCTGCAGGAGCCGGGAGATGCGCTGGCGGGTCAGCCCGAACAGGGCGCCGATCTCCTCGAGCGTCAACCCCTCCTGACGCAATGCGGCGGCCTTCGCCTGTCGGAACCGGGTGCCGGCGGCCTCGAAGCGGGCGGTCGCGTCGGTGAGGACCTCCACGATGAGGGGGCGGCGCTCACGGGCGACGATCTCCCGGTACGGCAGGCCCTGGGCCCGGCAGGCCCGGATCTCCGCCGCGTGCTCGCGGATGAGCGCGGTGACCTCGGCCATCTGCTCGGCGACGGCGACCAGGTCGGCGAGCGCGCGCAGCGCAGGCTCCTCCGCGAGCCCGCCCGACCCCTCCCGCCGATCAGGTGGCTCATGGGGTTCCATGCCTGACCCCTCCCGCGGACCCTCGGTCGCCTGTTCCCGGTTTGGTCGACACGGGCCGCAACGATCGTTGACAGCGGCTCGTGTCCGAGCAACGATCCACGTCCCCGCCCGTGGCGAAACAGTTCGCTCCGGCGCCGACCCACCCGCAGTGTGCCGCGTGTCCGTCCAGCCTGCGGCCCTGGGGTGCCCACGGTGAGGAGCGCGGACGTGACGATCCCGGACCCGGCGCCTCCCCGGGATCCATCCGTCCCGCCGAGGGGTGGGTCCCCCAGTGGCGCCGGCCTCGGTCGGTCCGCCACCGCCGCCGCCGACGCGGCCGATCGGGAGCCGTTGCTCCGCGTGGTGACCGAGGCGCTGGTCACCACGCTGGAGCCCGAGGAGGCCGCCGCCCGGTTGTGCGACCTGCTGGTGCCGGCCCTGGCCGACTGGGCCGTGCTCACCCTCATCGACGAGGTGCCGAGGCCCGGGCACCGGCGAGGGCTGGGGCATGCCGTCACCCGACATCGCGATCCGGCGCGACAGGCGCTGGCTGCGGAGTACGTCCGCACCCGGGTCGAGGCGCTCACCGACGACTCGCTGCTGTTCCGCGCCCTGCGCACCGGCCGTCCGGAGCTGCTGCGGGGAGACGCGACCCGGACCCTGCAGGGGATGCTGCGGCCGGGACCCGCGCACGACCTGCTGGCGACTCTCGCCCCCGAGCACGTCATGCTGCTCCCGTTGCTCGGTCGGCACGGCGCCGTCGGCCTGCTGAGCCTGTGCAACGGTGCGGCTCGGGGCCGGTTCTCCGCCGGGGATCTCGCTGCCGCCGCCGATGTCGCAGGCCGCGCCGGGCTGGTGCTCGACGACGCGCGCCTCCACGACGCGCAGCGGTCGTTGGCCGAGGCTCTGCAGCGCTCCATGCTCACCGAGCCGCCGAGCATCGAGGGGCTGCAGATCGCGGTCCGCTACGCCCCGGCGGCCCGGGCGGCCGAGATCGGCGGCGACTGGTACGACTGCTTCGTCCAGCGCGGCGGCGCGACCTTCGTCATCGGTGACGTCGCCGGTCACGACGTGGACGCCGCCGCCGCCATGGGCCAGGTGCGCACCCTGCTCCGTGGCATCGCCGTGGCGACCCACACCGGGCCGGGACCGCTGCTCGATGCCGTCGACGCGGCGATGGCCGAGCTGCGGCTGGGCGCCCTGGCCACCGCCATCGTGGCCCACGTCCGCCCGCTCGAGCACGGCGCGGCCGGCGCGTGGCGCCTGCGCTGGGCCAACGCCGGCCATCCGCCGCCGCTGCTGGTGCATCCCGACGGCCGGGTCACGGTGCTGGCCTCCGGGCCGGAGATGCTCCTGGGCGTCGCCCTCGGGGTGCTCCACAGCGAGGCGGAGGCGGTGCTCGAGCCGGGCGCGTTGCTGCTGCTCTACACCGACGGACTCGTCGAGGCTCCGGACCGCCCGATCGACGACGGCATCGACCTGCTGTGCAGCACGCTCGCCGACCTCGTCGCCGTCGGTGACGCGCGCCCGGAACCCCTCGGGGGCGAGGAGCTGTGCGACGCGCTGCTCGACCGCGTGCTGTCCGGTCAGCCGGAGGACGACGTCGCACTGCTCGCCGTCCGCCTCGTCGGCTGACCCGGCTGCCGGTCCCTCGCCACCACCCCGGACCCCGTCAGGTCGGCGGTGATCTCGGATCCAGGTCAGGGTCGAGGGGAGCGCTCGTCGTCCCGCCCGGAGGGTGGCCGCCGCGGGTGCGGCTGGCGTAGGCGCAGGGCGGTGCCGCGACCAGGGGCCGTGGCGAGGTCGAGCGTGGCTCCGGACGCCTGGGCGAGGTCACGCATCAGGCGGAGGCCGAAGTGGCCGGGCGGGGATTCCGAGGACTCGGTCAGGTCGAAGCCGATCCCGTCGTCCCGGATCACCAGCGTGACCGACGACTCGTCCTCCGTGACGGTGAGGACGGCCCTCCGGGCGCGGGCGTGCTTGACGACGTTGGTGAGCGCCTCCTGGGCGGTGCGGAACAGCAGGGCCGCGCTCTCGGGCGGCAGGTCCAGGTCGTCGGGCAGCTCGAGGCGCGTGTGGACGCCGCGGGACTGGGTGCGCGCGGCCAGGTCGCCGAGCGCCGCCGGCAGGCCGGCGCGGGCCAGGTGTGGCGGGTAGATCTCGATGAGCAGGGAGCGCAGGGAGGCGACCGACTGACGGACGGCGGCGGTCGCCAGCTGCAGGTCGTCGGCCACCGAGTGGTCGTGGGTGCCGCCCGGGGCGCGTGTCCTGAGATGGTCGATCGCCCGGGACATGATCAGCGGGGCCGCGGACAGGTCCTGGACGACGCCGTCGTGCAGACCACCCGCGATCCGGCGTCGCTCCTCGACGGTCGCGTCCGCCGCCTGTGCCTGGAGCCGCAACCGTTCCTGGTCCGCTGCCCGCACGTCGCGGATCATCCGCCTGGCCATCGGTAGCTGGAACAGCAGCAGGCAGACGAGCGCCGCCGCCGAGATGGGGGCGAACTCGAGCCAGATGGCCACCTGCCGGTTGGTCACCCGGTCGTAGTCGAAGTACGCCTCGAGCAGCAGACGCTCCCCGGACTGGGCGATGACGGGACGGTAGACCTCGAGCAGTCGCTCCCGGGAGCGCTCGAACTCGTTCTCGGCGCGGCCGAGGTCGCTCACCTCGGCGGACATGTCACCGTCCACGAACGACCGCACGGAGTACTCGGACTCGGGGAAGGTGCGTCCCACGAGTTGGGTCTCGTCGGAGTAGACGATCCGCTGGTCGTCGTCCCAGATCTTGAGGCGTACCACCGCCGCGTCGCGGAGCTGGGTCTCCACGACGGCGTCCAGGTCGGCGATCGCCTGCGGGTCCCCGGTGAGCAGGCCGCCGCCCAGGTTCGGCTCCACGAGCAGCTCGGCGACGAGGTCGGTCCTGCTCCGGGCGTCGGCGAGCGCCTCGCTGCGGGCGGCCGCGTGGCTCGCCCAGACGCTGGCGGCCAACAGCAGGCTGGCGGCGACGACGTTGCCGGCCACGAACCTGCTCAGCACCCGGCGGGCGGTTGCCGGTGAACCTTGGGCTCGCGCCGAGCCCCCTGCGGGGGGCGGGTCGACGAGCCGCACCCACGGTGGGGTCTCCGCCGACGTCACGTGCTCGTCCCCGACGCTCCGTGGCGCTGTCACAGTGAACCCCTCCGGCATCCGCGGTGACCGCCAGCGGTTGCCGGCCCGACCGGGCCCGCGTGGTCCCCGTGCGGATCCCCTGGATGGTCGGGAATCGGGCCGTCGCGTGCCAGTCCCTCAATCGAGGGGATGGAGGGCCACCTCGGGGACCGGCAGCCGTTCCTGTCCATCGGACGTCCCTGCCGCGGTGTCGGTGTCGCCGCCGACGGCCCGGTGGCGGCGCCGGGCCGTGCGGGAGCCGGTGCAGGCCTCCTCCCGCCGTGAGCGCGGGAGGAGGCCGTCACCGGGGGTGGCCCCGAACGGTCGGTCCCCCGACGGTCGATCAGGGTCGCCCTGCGGTCACGGGGCGGTGAGCGGAGCGCTGTCGAACGGCGCGGTGGGCGGGGTCAGCCGGCTGCTCTGGGGGACCGGGGAAGGGAACCCGAGCACGGCGAGGCGACCGCGGACCTGGTTCTGCGCCTGGCAGTCCTGGGTGCAGGTGGTCGGCGGGTTGGCGACCTCGACGGCGTCCTCGCCCGTGACGAAGCCCATCCGGCCACCACTCGCGACGTCCCAGATCGACTGGCGACCGCAGTGCGGGATCGGCGGGAGGGCCGGGTCGACGGCACGGCACGCCGGCTGGTCGATCCGGGTGGCCACCTGGGCGCTGTCGCGGGCCACCAGGTCGCGGGCGGCGGGGCTGTCGCTGGCGATGTTGACGCGGGCCGACACCTGGACGCAGAACTGACCGGGCGGTCCGGCCTCCACGCTGGTGCAGGTGGAGCCGAGGAACTGTCCGATGCGGGCGCGGAAGAGCGGGTTGTCGAAGTAGAACGACTGGCCGCCGAGGGTGTGCACGATGCGTGTGCGGGTGCCGTCCCCGCGCTCGGGCTCCATCTGGAAGATGCCGCCCTGCGCGCAGTCCTTGCTCTGGATCTTCATCGACAGCCCCGCGCCGGTACGACCGAGTTCGATCGCCTCCCTGTCGAACTGGACGGTGATCGCGCTGCTCAGGGTCAGGCCGCGGTGGTCCGGGACCTTGCTCTCCCACACCACGGTCGGTGCGGTCACCATGCGTTCCCGGTTGGCCGCCCCGGTGAACAGGTGGTCGAACACGGCGAAGTCGCCGGCTCGCACGGCGAACTGCTGGTGGACCCCGCGCACGATGAACCGGTCGCCGAGGCTGGCGGCCGGGATCGTCGTCCGCACCCGGCGGTCGCCGCGGCCGTCGGCCACCACCGCACCGGTCGCGGCGTCGACCAGCTGGTAGCCGCCGCCCTCGCACGCCTTGGACGACGCCGCCTGAGCCGGCGAGGCCAGCGCGGTCGCGGCCACGAGCAGGGCGAGGGCGATCAGTGCGCTGCGCCGGCGGCGGGCGACTCCCGGTGGGCGGTGACCGTGCGGTGCTGTCATGGGTCCTCCTGAGTAGTTGATCAAGCACCCACACCCTGGGAGGTCACGGGGAGTGACGGACAGTGGCCGATCGTCGTAGACCACCGTGTCGACCTGCGAGAACGCAGCAGCGAAGGCGGCCCGGCGCTGACGGTGCGTGGCGGTGGAGGCGCCGGGACCCGGTCCGTCCCCACACCGGCCGGGAGCGGCCCACCCCGCCGGGATCGCCGCTGGACACGCTCCGTGCCCGGGTCGGCCCCTGCGCGTGTGGTCGTACGACCGGGCGCAGTCGCGGGGTGACCGCACGGAGTCGGTGGCGCCCGACGCCGCCTTCCGCCACGAGCGGTCGCACCGCGCCGGTCCGTGGCTGACCGGTGGGCCTGCCGGCCGGCCTGCGCCGTGGGGGCGACGGCCGGACGCGCGAGCTCGGCATCCCGCACTGCCCGCGGGAGCCGTTCGGGCCGGAGGTGCCGGCCACGACGGACGCCGGCGTGGCATCCGGGACGGCTGTGACGCCTGGGGCAGGTGGTTCGTGGGCGTATCCCCGTGCCGTCCCCGAGCGATGACCGCAGTGAGATGGCCGCGCCGTCGACACCGCCAGGTCCCCCCGTGGTCCTGGAGGTGGCCAGGCGCGGTGATCTGCCAACTGGCGCTCCTCCGCGCACACCGGTCGGGGGAGCCGATGCGGAGGTGCGATGCGTCAGCCGAGCCCGGACACCTTGCCCCGCCCCCGTGGGCTGTCCGACCGCAGCGATCCGGCGGTGCTCTACGTCCGCTCCTACCTGCTCATCGGAACGGCGGTCGGGGCGATCGGCATCCTGCTGCCCCTCGTCCTCATCGCCGGGGAGAGCTGGGTCCGGGGCGGCGCGGTGCACGTCGAGAGCTCGCTCAGCTCCTACTACCACACCTCGATGCAGGACGTGTTCGTCGGCGCTCTGTGCATCATCGCCGTCCTGCTGGCGACCTACCTCGCGGGGCAACCGTGGACGTGGGACTTCTGGTTGAGCCTGCTCGCGGGACTGGCCCTGCTCGGAGTGGTCTTCTTCCCGATCGCGCGGCCCGGCATCCCCGCCGGAGCGCCCCGGTGCGGCAGCACGCGCGACCTGTCCGGTTGCCCGCCGCTGGAACAGCTGCTCGGTGACGTCTGGACGGGACGACTCCACCTGATCGCCGCAGGCGCGTGCTTCGTGCTGCTGGCCGCCCTGTCCTTCCTCTTCGCCCGGCGGGAGCGCGCCCGGGGCGGCAACCCCACGGCGGCGTACGCCCACGCCCTCTGTGGTGTGGTCGTCCTGCTGTCGGTCGCCGCCGCTGGGTTCGGCAACTCCGTGGCGGTCGACCTCGGCCCGCTTCCCCTGCTGTTCGCGGCGGAGACGGCCGCCGTCTGGGCCTTCGCGGCGTCGTGGCTGCTCGCCGGCCGGGACCTGTGGCTACGGCTGCTGCGGCCGCGGCGCGGCGTCGCCCGCGCCGTTGCACGACCACGGGACGCGCAGCGTCGGCTGCCGGTGGACGGCACGTCCCTGGCGGCGCCGCCCGGGCCCGATCCGACGACGGACCCGCACCGGGGTACCGCCCCGCAGGCCGCCGGCTTCTATCCGGATCCCTTCTCGCCCGAGCAGCACCCACGGACCGAGCGGTGGTTCGACGGGAGCTCGTGGACCGCCGTCACCTGCCCGGTCTTCGATCCGAGCCGGGGAGCGGAACCGGCGCCCGGCCGCGTCCTCGGCGTCCCGCAGCCCCGTGACGGGTCGGCGTACCGCGACGACCTGGAGGAGCCCGTGAGGGCCGACCACGTGATCGACCGGAACGGCGTCCGGGTCCTGGCTCGCTGCGGGCGGTGCAACGACCCCTCCTGCGCCGGTCACCCGGAGAGCACGGGACGGGGCTGGGCCCCTCTTCACTCGCCGGGCTCCCCGGCCGCCACGGGTCATCCGGACACAGCGCCGTCGTCCGGTGGACAGCACGAGCACGAGTGGACGGACGAACGAGGGGCCGTGCTCGAGGTCGCCCAACTCACCCAGCTGCTCTCGGCGTCCTGCCCCGGCGGCGACATCGTCCTCCCCAGGCTCGAACGCTGGGTCGACATCGTCGGGGTCGACGCGGATCCGCGGTCCTCGGGGCCTTGGGCGGACATGCCGCGGCGGCCGATGTGGTACGTCGGCGTGTACATGTGGTCGTGGTCCACCTCCACGCCCTGGGACGAGCGCGGTGAGAGCCTGACGGCCAACCTGGCGACGTTCATCGACGGGAGCGGCGTGCCGATCGCCCCGGGACGACCCGATGCCGAGTTCCGCGGCTCCTACGGGTCATTGGCCGGGGCGCTGCGCCAGCGGATGGCGGAGCACTCCGCCGGCGTGTCCGTGAGCCCCTCCCCGGTCGTCCAGGTACGCGCCCTGGAGCGGCACGCGGCGGTGAGTCCCGTCCCGGTGGCGGCCGGGCAGCACGGCACCTCCGAGCCGCCGAACCCTCCCTACGTGGAAGGGGTGCTCGGCCTCCGCCTCGACGTGCTGCGGCTCACCGCCGAACTCGCCCAGGTCCGCGAGGCCCAGCAGCGACTGGAGTGCCTGTACGACGGGACCGGCGCCGACCGGGAGGGTCTCGGGTGACGCCTCGTCCGGCGCCGGCCCGCGGCGCAGCCGGCGGGCCGAGCACACACCTGCCGCGGCGATCCGCGATGTGACGACCGAGAGCGCCGCACCGCGGACGCCACCCGCGGCTCCCACCGGGCCGCGGGAGGCGCCGGCGCTCCCGCGAGCGTGCGGCGCGGTCATCTCAACTCCTGCCCGGTCGCGGCCGCGACCGGCCATGGCCGAGACCCTGGAGGACCCGTGGCCATCTATCCCGGAGCCGTCTTCAAGCCGACCGACTTCGGTGGGCGGACCCCCCGCAACGAGCAGGGGCGCGGCATCCTGCACGTCGCCGTCTCCGAACGCCGGTCGCTGCCCCCGTTCAACGGCAACACCTGGCACTTCTACGTCGCCAAGGACGGCTACTGCGAGCAGTACGTGGACACCGCCTTCCGGGCGTTCGCGGACGTCGAGGCCAACGACGACGCGATCGCCATCGAGACCCAGGGCGGCACCGGTCCGGTCGCTCAGGTCGAGAGCGAGCTGTGGACCCCGGCCCAGGAGGAGCGGCTGGCCGACATCATGCGCTGGGCCCGCGACGTGCACGGCGTGCCGCTGGCGCTGCTGCCGGACAGCCTGCCCGGCCGTCGTGGCTGGGGCCCGCACCGGCTGGGGATCCAGCACTCCCGCGGCGTCGGCGCGGTGCCCGGGTGGCTGCAGCCGGGCGGGGAGCGCTGGTCCACCGTGATCGGCAAGCTCTGCCCCGGCGCCGCGAAGGTCGGCCAGATCCCGGGCATCCTCGGCAGGGCGGCCGGTGGCGGGGTCGTCCCGCCTCCGTCCGCGCCCCCGGTGCCGCCGCCGGTGGTGGTCCCGGGCGCTCCGCCGCGACTCGGCTGGGACCTGCCGCGCGGGCACTACTACGGCAACGTCCGTGGGCCGGCCCGCAGCCACGGCGGCTACTACGTCCGCGAGCGGCCGTTCGTGCAGAACATCCAGCAGTGGCTGATCTGGCGGGGGTGCGTCGCCGAGGTGCCGTCGCGGGACTACGTCCGCTCGGGCTGGGACGACGGGATCTGGGAGGCGGCGACCGACCGGGCGATGATCGAGTTCCACCGCCGCTTCTACCCCGGCCAGCCGTACCCGGCGCAGTGCTGGGCCGACGACTACGACCGCCTGGCCCGGGCGGTACAACCCGTGTCGTCGACCACGCGGCGGGGCCTGCGAGCCCTGTTCCGTCGTCCGCGCACCCGACCGGGCCGCCTGGCGCCGGCGCAGGACGCCGCTCGACCGTGAGCTGGCCTGCGGCGGCCGCGCCGCTTCCCCCGGGGCCGACGGCCACGGGGGAAGCCGCCGACGTGGCCGGGTGGCACCGCGGCCGACGGGGGGCCTTCGGACGGGGGCGGGGTCATCGCGTCGGCGGTGGAGCCGGGTCCTGTGCCGCCACGGGGGCGATCAGCGGCTCAGTCGGTGGTCATGGCCCGCCGGCGGACCCGTTCGTCGAAGCGGTCGCGCTCGCCGCTGACCGGCCTGCCGAGGTACTCGCCCAGCGTGACGCCGGCGGCGAGCGCGAGACCGACGGCCAGCGCCCCGACGAGGGCGGCCAGCCCGCCGTCGATGTCGGTGTCCACGACGATCCGGAACAGGCCCTGGTAGATCGCCAGACCCGGTAGCAGCGGGACGATGCCGCAGACGGCGATCAGCTGCGGGGGGATCCGCAGCCGCTGGGGCAGCACCTCGGCCGAGAACCCGATGACGACGGCGGCGATCCCGGAGGCCAGCGGAGGGCCGGCACCCAGTGCGCTGAGCGCCCAGAACGTCGCCCAGGCCAGCGCTCCGGCGGTCGCGGCGAGGCCCACGGCGTGCGGCCGGGCGTGGCTGGCCAGGGCCCAGAACGCGGCGATCCCGGCGGACGCGGCCAGCGCGACGGGAAAGGGGACCGGGGCGGCCGCGGTGGTGACGACGGTCAGCGGGAGCTGGGCGCGCTGGGCCAGGTCGAGCACGCCGGCGATGCCCACGACGATGCCGGCGGTCAGCGTCACCACCTCGAAGGCCCGCGCCCCGGCGGTCACCGGGAACCCGCTGATCGCGTCCTGGGCGGCGGTGACCAGGGAGAGTCCGGCGAGGAGCACGACGATGCCGGCGGCGACGACCAGGGAGGTCCGGACGTCGACGTCCCAGGCCAGCAGGAGGACGGCCACCCCGGTGGCGAGTGCGGCCCCCACGACCTGCTGGAAGAAGACCGGCAGGCTCCGCCGGTCGAGCACGCGCATCACCTGCCCGATCAGGGCGGTGGTCAGCGCCGCGATGAGGGCCTCCCGCCACCCGCCGCCGAGGACGAGGCCGAAGCAGCCGGCCACGCCGGCCCAGGCCAGCGCGTTCACGCTCCGGCGGTAGGTGGCGGGCGCCGCGACCACCCGGTCCAGCCGGCGGTGCGCCTCCTCGACGTCGAGGTCTCCGGCGCCGATCGCGCGGGCCAGGTCGGTGATCCCCTGCAGGCGGGTGTAGTCCAGGCGGCTCATCCGCACGATCCGCATCGCGGTGAGCGGTACGGCGTCCTCCCGGTCGAAGCTGACCGTGATGGAGGTGAACGTGATGTCGACCTGGCAGCTGGTCAGCCCGTAGGCCGCGGCGACCCGCAGCACCATCGCGGTCACGTCGGCAGAGGGAGCTCCGACGGCGAGCACGGACGCCCCGATGCGCAGGGCCAGGCCCAGCGCGGCGTGGGCGGTGAGGTCGTCCATCCGGCTGGGCTGGGCCCGCAGGCCGATCGGGGCGGTCGGCGGGTCGTTTCCCGCGACCGCACGCCAGGCCCGCTCCGGGAGACGCGAGTACGGCACACGGCGATGCGGGGGCCAGAGGGACACGCTGCCAGGCTAGGGCGCCCTCAGCTGCTACCCGATCGTCACGCTCGGCGGCGGCGACCCCGCGGGGCGTCACCGCCGTCCCTCGCTCCTCGCCTTGATCCCCTCGGCCTCGGCGGTCAGGTAGCGATCGGTGAGCCGGCGGTAGAACCGTCCCATCACCCGCCCGACGGGCCCGGCCTGCTCCACCGCCAGCGTGACCCGCGTGCCTCCGGTGCCGAGGTCCTCGAGCAGGTGCCGAGCGGTGGTGCGGACGCCCGGGCCGGTGGCCACCCAGGTGAACGAGCGTCCCGGTTCCAGCTCGGTCACCACGTACTCGGTCGGGGGGATCCGGGGCTGCTCCACCCGGACCCGGGCCCCGACGGCCAGCGGCCCGTCGTCGAGGCGCCGCACCGAGGTCACCGTCGGCGCCCACTCCGGCCACCGCTCGACCTCGCGCAGCACCTCCCACACCCGCTCGACCGGGGCCCCGACGTCGATCCTCGTGCTCTGCTCCACCGGGCCATCGTGCTGGTGGTCGGGCGTGCACGCCGTCCGCGCAGCCCTTCGGCCGGCGCCGCCGGCCGGATCGACGCGAGCTGATACCCGTCGCCGGGAGACCCCGCCCGCGGGTGACGGGCTGCGGCGGCGGGGCCCTCAGTGGGTCAGCGCGAGGCAGGTCCAGCACAGCGGCCACTCGCGGTCGCCGTCGTCCGGCCACGTCCAGTCCGCGGGGTCGAGCAGCGTCACCGCCGTCCGGCAGACCGCGCGGCCGGCGACGAGCCCGTCGCCGCCGACCGCGTGCAGGCGTCCGGCGGGCATGTCCACCCACTCCTGTTCCCAGGGTCGCGGGACGACCGCATCGGCACCCACCGTCCAGCTCTCCACCTCGACACGGCCGTACCGGCGACCCCGGGCGGGCCCAGGACGTCCGTGGTGGCCCCCTCCTCGACTCACGCCGACCACGGTCGGTGCTGACCCCGGTGTCCGGCAGGGCACTTCGTCCCAGCGGGGTGTGAGTTGCGTCGCCACCCGCGCACTGCGCGCGCAGGCGCGCGGCCTGGGCCCGCCGCGCAGCTCACCGGTCGCGACGGGCCCGCGGACGGCGGGATGCACGTCGCCGGCGTGGGGCGGCTCCTCTCGCCATCGGCCGGTCCTGCCGGCGCCTCCCAGGAGTGGCCACGTCCTGCTCCGGTCGGTCAAGCTGCAGCCCGGCACCGACGACCCCGACCGCGATCTGGGGGCTGCTCGGGCGCCGGCCACGGAGCCGACCGGTCTGGAGGCAGAGGCGGCATGGCAGGAGACACCCGGATGCGTACCTGGCTCATCACCGGCTGCTCGACCGGACTCGGCCGGGCCTTCGCCGAGGCGGCCCTCCGACGGGGACACCACGTCGTCGTCACCGCCCGGGACGTCGCGACGGTGCAGGACCTGGCCGACGCCCACCCGGAGACGGCGCTGGCCCGCGCCCTCGACGTGACCAGCGACGAGCAGGTGGCCGCGGCCGTGGCCGCCGCCGAGGAGCGCTTCGGTGGTGTCGACGTCCTGGTGAACAACGCCGGCTACGGCTACCGGGCGGCGGTCGAGGAGGGCGAGGACGGCCCGGTCCGGCAGTTGTTCGACACGCACGTCTTCGGCACCGTCCGCACGATCAAGGCGGTCCTGCCGGGCATGCGTCAGCGCCGGTCGGGCACGATCGTGAACCTCTCGTCGATCGGCGCGCGGATCTGCCCGGAGGGGTCGGGCTACTACTCGGCGGTCAAGGCGGCGATCGAGGCGCTGACGCTGTCACTGCGCAAGGAGGTCGCCCCGCTGGGCATCACCGCCATGACGGTCGAGCCGGGCGGCTTCCGCACCGACTTCTCCGGCCGGTCGCTGACCCAGGCCGAGACGCCGATCGCGGACTACGCCGACACCGCCGGCCGGCGCCGCAAGGACCACGACACCGCGCACGGCAGGCAACCGGGGGACCCGGCGCGGGCGGCGGCCGCGCTGGTCGACGTCGTCGAGTCCGGCAAGGCGCCCTACCTGCTCGTGCTCGGCAACGACGCCTCGGACGCGTTCCGCGCCGCGCTCGACGCCCTGCGATCGGACGTGGACACGTGGGAGGACGTCAGCCGCAGCACCGACTTCACCGCGTGAGGCCCGACCACGGAGGGCCGGCGCCCTCGTCGCTCTGACCGGCGTGCCGGGGCCGACACCGCCCTCCTCGACCCGGGTGAGGCGTTGCCGTGGCCGGCGCAGAGCGCCCCGGGGGGCCGGCTGTTCGTGTCCTCCTCGCCCGGCCGTACCCGGCGGCACGGGCGGGTCACCCGGTGCGCTCGACTCCGACCTCGTCCCCGGGGCGACGCGGGGCCGTCGCAGGACGAAACTGTGCAGAGAATCACGCTCGACCCTTGTCCCATCCCAACGGCTCTGGTTCCCTCTTGCGAAGTCGGTTTCGAATGACGCAACAGGAATGGGAGTGTCATGGAGCAGCCGCACAGCAGGCACGTCTCGACCTCCGGCCCGCCGAACCGGGCGGAGGTGAACGGACAGCCCCCGCCGTCCGACAGCGACGCGGGCCGAGCGGCGGAGGAGCGCCTCCCCGGCCCCGGCGGTGAGGACTCCGTGGCCGAGTGCCATCCCGCGATCGCCGAGACGCCACCCTGTGTCGCCGACCGGCACTGGGCCGTGGACCGGGTCCTGTTCGCCATCGCCGCGGCCATGGCGCTGGGATTCGTGGTCTGGGGGTTCGCCACCCCCACCGGGCTCGGCACGGTCAGCGGCTCTGTCCTCGGCTGGGTGACCGGCAACCTGGGCTGGCTGTTCGTGCTGCTGGCCTCGGCGTTCGTCATCTACGTGATCTGGCTGGCGGCCGGCAAGTACGGGCGGATCCCGCTGGGTCGTGACGACGAGCGGCCGGAGTTCCGCACCATCTCGTGGATCGCGATGATGTTCAGCGCAGGCATGGGCATCGGGCTGATGTTCTTCGGGGTCGCCGAGCCGCTGTCGCACTTCGTGGCCCCGCCGCCGCTCACGACCGAGGCCGAGAGCGCCCAGGCGATCCAGACCGCGATGGCGACCACGCTGTTCCACTGGACCCTGCACCCGTGGGCGATGTACGCCGTCGTCGGGCTGGCCATCGCCTACGGAACCTTCCGCAAGGGCCGCCGTCAGCTGATCAGCTCCGCCTTCATCCCGCTGCTCGGCCGGCGGCGGGCCGAGGGTCCGGCCGGCCGGGTCATCGACGTCCTGGCCATCTTCGCGACGCTGTTCGGGTCGGCGGCCTCCCTCGGCCTCGGCGCCCTCCAGATCGGCAGCGGCGTGGAGATCCTCGGCTGGGCCGGGGACGTCGGCAACGGCATCCTGGTCGGGATCATCGCGGTGCTGACCGCCGCCTTCGTCGCATCGGCCGTCTCCGGCATCGAGCGCGGCATCCAGTGGCTGTCCAACACCAACATGGTCCTGGCCCTGCTGCTGGCCGTGTTCGTGTTCGTCCTCGGGCCGACGATCTTCATCCTCAACCTGATCCCCGACGCGGTCGGCAGCTACTTCTCCGACCTCGGCGAGATGGCCGCGCGCACCGAGGCCACCGGCGGCGACCCGATGGCGACCTGGCTGCGCGGCTGGACGGTCTTCTACTGGGCCTGGTGGATCAGCTGGACGCCGTTCGTCGGGCTGTTCATCGCCCGGATCAGCCGCGGCCGCACCATCCGGCAGTTCGTCACCGGCGTGCTCCTGGTGCCCAGCCTGGTCAGCCTGCTGTGGTTCGCCGTCTTCGGCGGGGCCGGGATCGCCGCCCAGCGCGACGGCATCGACGTCGCCGGTCAGGGCACCACGGAGGGGCAGCTGTTCGCCGTCCTCGGGCAGTACCCCCTGGCCACCGCTGCCACCATCCTGGTGATGGTCCTCGTGGCGATCTTCTTCGTGTCCGGCGCGGACGCCGCGTCGATCGTCATGGGGTCGCTCTCGCAGCGCGGCACCCTGGAGCCGAGCCGCTGGGTCGTCGTCTTCTGGGGCGTCGTGATGGGCTCGGTGGCCGCGATCATGCTGCTGCTTGGGGAGGACGGCGCCGCCCTGACGGGGCTGCAGAACCTGACGATCATCGCGGCCCTGCCGTTCGCGCTGGTGATGGCGGCGATGGCCGTGAGCCTGGTCAAGGACCTCCGCCACGACCCGATCATCCTGCGCGGCAACTACGCCCACCTGGCGATCGAGCAGGCCGTCGTCGACGGCATCACCCGCCACGGCGACGACTTCGTCATCGTGGTCGAGCCGTCCCGGAGCCCGGACGCCGGAGGCGTGGCGGCGGGGTCGGCGGCCCCGCAGCCGCCCGACCGGCGGGTCGTCAGCCCGAGCGGCAACTACGTGGTGCAGGAGGGGACCCCGCCCGTCCCCGCGCCGAGTCAGCCCACGGCGGAGGCCATCGGCCGCCCGCAGGACCCGCGGGACTGACCAGCCCCCAGGGGGAAGAGCCTCCCGGCACCGGAGCGGCACCGCCGGCTCCGGGGCCGG
>NZ_JBJGYT010000052.1:0-18863 GCF_054050135.1 Geodermatophilus sp. SYSU D00705
GCCGTCGTGCGGCGTCCGGGGCCGGTCCGGTTCCTCTGGCTGCTGGCCGTCGTCGCGGTCCTCGCCCTGCTGATGGCCGCCTCGGTCACGATCGGGTCCCGGGACGTCGGCTGGTCCGACATCGTGGCCGCCGTCGGCGGGTCCTCCGACAACATCGGCCAGGCCGCGGTCACCAAGCGCATCCCGCGCACGCTGCTGGCGGTCCTCGTCGGCGCGGCGCTCGGGCTCTCCGGCGCGGTCATGCAGGGCGTCACCCGCAACCCGCTGGCCGACCCGGGGGTCCTCGGCATCAACATGGGCGCCTCGCTCGCCGTGGTCGTGGGCCTCGCCTGGTTCGGGTTGTTCTCGTCGACCAGCATCATCTGGACGGCGATCGCCGGCGCCGCGCTCGCGGCGGTGTTCGTCTACGCCGTCGGCTCGCTCGGCCGCGGCGGGCCGACCCCGCTGAAGCTCGCCCTGGCCGGCGCGGCCACGTCGGCGGCGCTCGTCTCCTTCATCACCGCCGTCGCCCTGCCGCGCGGCGACATCGCCGAGAGCGTCCAGTCCTGGGAGATCGGCGGGGTCGGCGGCGCGACCTCCGGCAGCATCGCCACGGTGCTGCCCTTCCTGGCGGTGGGGTTCGCCGTCAGCCTGCTCTCGGCGCGCAGCCTCAACTCCCTGGCCCTGGGCGACGAGCTCGCGGCCGGCCTCGGGGAGCGCGTCGCCGTGGCCCGCGGGGTCGCGGCCCTCGGCTCGGTCCTGCTGTGCGGCGCCGCCACGGCGGTCGCCGGCCCGATCGGCTTCGTGGGGCTCGTCGTCCCGCACCTGTGCCGGCTGCTGGTCGGTGTCGACCACCGCTGGCTGCTGCCGTTCTCGGCGCTGGCCGGCGCCTGCCTGCTGACCGCCACCGACGTGCTCGGCCGCATCGTGGCCCGCCCGGCCGAGATCGACGTCGGCATCATCACCGCGCTGGTCGGCGCCCCGTTCTTCATCGCCGTCGTCCGCCGGCAGAAGGTGCGTGAGCTGTGACCGCGGGCCTGCTCCTCCCGGCCGCGGCCGTCGACGCCGTCGCCCGCGGCCGGGTCCGCCGCGCCTCCCGCCGGCGCCTCGTGATCGCGGTGCTGACCGTCCTCGCCGTCGTCGCCTTCGCCGTCACGCTGATGGTCGGGCAGACGTTCTACCCGCCCGGGGACGTGATCCGGGTCGTCCTGGGCCAGGACGTGCAGGGCGCCACCTTCACGGTCGGCCGGCTGCGGCTGCCCCGGGCGGTCCTCGCCGTCGTGGCCGGGCTGAGCTTCGGGCTCGCCGGCGTCACCTTCCAGACGATGCTGCGCAACCCGCTGGCCAGCCCGGACGTCATCGGCATCAGTGCCGGGGCGAGCGCCGCGGCCGCCTTCGTGATCGTCTTCCTCGGCTGGAGCGGGGCCGCCGTCTCCGTCACCGCGATCGTCGCCGCGCTCGTGGTGGCGCTGCTCGTGTACGTGCTGGCGTTCACGGACGGGGTCGCCGGCACCCGGTTGATCCTCATCGGCATCGGCGTCGCCGCCATGGCCAGGAGCTTCATCGCCTACGTCCTGGACCAGGCCGGGGCGTGGGACCACGCCGAGGCGCTGCGCTGGCTCACCGGGAGCCTCAACGGCAGCACCTGGGAGTCGACGGTGCCTGCCGTGGTCGCCCTGGTGGTGCTCGGTCCGGTGCTGCTGACGCAGACGCGGGAGCTCTCCGCCCTGCAGCTGGGGGACGACACCGCCTCGGCGCTGGGGGTCCGCGTCGAGCGCACCCGCCTGGTCGCGATCGTCGCGGCGGTCGGGCTGATCGCCTTCGCCACCGCCGCGTGCGGGCCGATCGCCTTCGTGTCGTTCCTCGCCGGACCGATCGCCGCACGGATCGTCGGGCCCAACGGGTCCCTGCTGGTGCCCGCCGCCCTGGTCGGGGCGCTGCTCGTGCTGGTCGCCGACCTGGTCGGCCAGTTCGCCCTGGGCACCCGCTTCCCGGTCGGCGTCGTCACCGGGGCGCTCGGCGCGCCCTACCTCGTCTACCTGATCGTGCGCACCAACCGCGTAGGAGGCTCGCTGTGACGACGGACCACTCGCTGGCGGCCGAGGAGCTGGTCCTCGGCTACGGCGAGCGCACGGTCATCGACGGTCTCGACCTCACGGTGCCGGCGGGCCGGATCACCGCGATCGTCGGCGCCAACGCCTGCGGCAAGTCCACGCTGCTGCGGTCGATGTCGCGGCTGCTCAGCCCCCGCGGCGGCCAGGTCCTGCTCGACGGCAGGGCGGTGCACCACCTGCCCGCCAAGGAGCTGGCCCGCACGCTGGGCCTGCTGCCGCAGTCCCCGATCGCCCCGGAGGGCATCACGGTCGCCGACCTCGTCGGCCGCGGCCGCCACCCGCACCAGCGCGTCTTCTCCCGGTGGAGCCGGGAGGACGATGCCGCGGTGGCCACGGCGCTGGAGGCGACCCGGACCACCGAGCTGGCCGACCGGTCGGTCGACGAGCTCTCCGGCGGGCAGCGCCAGCGGGTGTGGATCGCCATGGCCCTCGCCCAGCAGACCGACCTGCTGCTGCTGGACGAGCCGACCACCTTCCTCGACGTCGCA
This sequence comes from Geodermatophilus sp. SYSU D00705, assembly GCF_054050135.1. Taxonomy (NCBI): domain Bacteria; kingdom Bacillati; phylum Actinomycetota; class Actinomycetes; order Geodermatophilales; family Geodermatophilaceae; genus Geodermatophilus; species Geodermatophilus sp. SYSU D00705. The sequence goes on from NZ_JBJGYT010000052.1 coordinate 2,582, forward strand.
CACCAGGTGGAGGTCCTCGACCTGCTGACCGACCTCAACCGCACCCGCGGGACGACGATCGTCATGGTCCTGCACGACCTCAACCTCGCCGCCCGCTACGCCGACCACCTCGTGGCGCTGGCCGACGGGCGGCTGCACGTGGCGGGCGACCCGGCGGCGGTGCTCACCGAGGAGAACGTCCGGGCGGTGTTCGGGCTCCACAGCCGGGTCATCGTGGACCCCACCTCCGGGCGGCCGCTCATGCTGCCGATGGGCCGGCACCACATGACGGCGTCCGCCGGCGTCCGCGACACCGGCGTCCTGCCCCTGGGCTGACCACGGCACGGGCGTCCTGCCCCTCGGCCCCTGCGGCCGAGTGGGCAGTCGTGGTCGCTCCCGGCGGCGTGCCCGCGCGTGTCGGCGGCTGCAACTGCCCACTCGGGCACGCGCGGCCGGTCCGGAACGCACCGCGGCCCCCGCCCTCACGACGAGGGCGGGGGCCGCGGTCAGGCCGACTCAGATGTCGTAGTACATCGCGAACTCGTGCGGGTGCGGGCGGAGACGGATCGGGTCGATCTCGTGCTCCCGCTTGTACTCGACCCACGTCTCGATCAGGTCGGGGGTGAACACCCCGCCGTCGACCAGGTACTCGTGGTCGGTCTCGAGCGCGTCGAGGACGGCGTCCAGCGAGGCCGGGACCTTCTCGATGCCCAGGGCCTCCTCGGGCGGCAGCTCGTAGAGGTCCTTGTCGACCGGAGCCGGCGGCTCGATCTTGTTCTTGATGCCGTCGAGGCCGGCCATGAGCATCGCCGAGAAGGCGAGGTAGGGGTTGGCCGATGGGTCGGGCACGCGGAACTCGATGCGCTTGGCCTTGGGGCTGTCACCGGAGATCGGGATGCGGCAGCAGGCCGAGCGGTTGCGGGCCGAGTAGACCAGGTTGATCGGGGCCTCGTAGCCGGGCACCAGGCGGTGGTAGCTGTTGACCGTCGGGTTGGTGAAGGCCAGCAGCGACGGAGCGTGGGCCAGCAGACCGCCGATGTAGTGGCGGGCGGTGTCGGACAGGCCCGCGTAGCCGGTCTCGGCGTGGAAGAGCGGCTCGCCGTCCTTCCAGAGGCTCTGGTGGCAGTGCATGCCCGAGCCGTTGTCGCCGTAGAGCGGCTTGGGCATGAAGGTGGCGGTCTTGCCGTGCGCCCAGGCGGTGTTCTTGATGATGTACTTGAACAGCATCAGGCTGTCGGCCGACCGCAGCAGCGTGTCGAACTTGTAGTTGATCTCGGCCTGGCCGCCGGTGCCGACCTCGTGGTGACCGCGCTCGAGCTCGAGGCCGGCGTTGGTCAGGTTGGTCATCATCGTCGACCGCAGGTCGCTGTAGTGGTCGTAGGGCTCGACCGGGAAGTAGCCACCCTTGGCGCGGGTCTTGTAGCCGAGGTTGGGGCCGCCGTTCTCGCCGGTCAGGGCGCCGGAGTTCCAGGAGCCCTCGATCGAGTCGATGTGGTAGTAGCCCTCGTTGATGCCGGTCGAGTGCCGGATCGAGTCGAAGATGTAGAACTCCGCCTCCGGCCCGAAGTAGGCGGTGTCGGCGATGCCGCTGCTGGCCAGGTAGGCCTCGGCCTTCTTCGCCACGTTGCGCGGGTCCCGGCTGTAGGCCTCACGCGTGATCGGGTCGTGGATGAAGAAGTTGACGTTCAGCGTCTTGTGCACGCGGAACGGGTCGAGGAAGGCGCTGTTGGCGTCGGGCAGCAGGAGCATGTCCGACTCGTTGATCGCCTGGAACCCGCGGATCGAGGAGCCGTCGAAGCCGAGCCCCTCGGTGAAGGTGTCCTCGCCGAACGTCGACGCCGGGATGGTGAAGTGCTGCATGACGCCGGGCAGGTCGCAGAAACGCACGTCGACGTACTCGACGTCGTTGTCGCGGATGTAGGCGGCGACCTCGTCGGGACTGGTGAACATCGATCCTCCGGGTGTGGGCGGACAGCCGAACGGAAAACTACGAGCGCGGAGTTGCCCCGCAGTGTCTCCGGTGTTTCAGAGCGGTAACAACGGCGCGGGCGTGTCGCCGGGCGCCGGTGGCGGGGGCCGGTCGCAGGACGGGTCCTACGCTGGCGGTCATGGTCGGGAACGTGCAGCCACCCTCTCAGGAGCGTCGCCGCGGGGCGTCGCTGGGGCTGCCTGCTGAGGGTCCCGGGTCGCTGGCGACCTTCAGCAGCCGCACCGGCGCGTTCGTCGTCGACGTCCTCGCCTCGGCGCTCGTCGCGGGGCTGGTCACCGCGCCGGACCTGCCGGGCAACTGGAGCCTGCTGTCCTTCGGCCTGGTCACCGTGGTGACACTCGTCATCTTCGGCCAGACGCCCGGAATGCGCCTGTTCGGACTGCGCCTGGCGCACCCGCGGCCCGGGGCGCGCCTGGCGCCGTGGCGGGCCGTCGTCCGCACCGCGCTGCTCATGCTGCTGGTGCCCGTGCTGGTCGTGGACGCCGACGGTCGCGGCCTGCACGACCGGCTCACCGGCACCGCCGTCGTCCGCGACTGAGCACTCCGCGATCCTCGATCGCACCGCGACCGGGTGCCGTCCCCGGCCGCCGTCGAGCCGCTGCCCGTGTCGTGCACGTCCGCCCGGCCCCGGCTCACGAGTGGGCACCGGGGGTCGCGCGGCGCGGCGTGTCGGCGCGTGTCGGCGACGTCAACTGCTCAGTCGGCCGGTCTTTAAGGAGCGCCCCGACGACCTTCGGTGCCCGGGCCCCGCACTCGCTCCACCGCGGCCGCGTGCCGTCCCGGGTGCCGTCGCCGTGGCCGGAACGCACGAGAGCCCCCGCGCCGGTCGGCATGGGGGCTCTCGTCGGGTCCTCCTAGCGGCGGCGGACCTGGCGCTGGCTCACCGACATCTGCCGCCCGCCGGGCAGCGGGCCGCCGGGGACCGGCATCCGGGCGCCGCCGAGGGCGGCCAGCCGCTTGCGCAGCGCGTTGAGCTCGGCGCCGGAGAGGTTGCGCGGCAGCTTCATCACGTGGGCGCTGAGCTTGCGCAGCGGCACCTGCCCCTCCTCGTCGCCGACGAGGATGTCGTAGATCGGGGCGTCGCCGGAGATGCGGGCGACCTTCTTCTTCTCCTGCGCGAGCAGCGGGCGGACGCGGGACGGCGCGCCCTCGCCGACCAGGACCACCCCGGGGCGGCCGAGCACCCGGTGGACGGCGTCCAGCTGCGTGGTGCCCGCGACGCCGGAGGAGACCTGCCAGTCGCCTCGCATGCCCTCGAGCACCCAGGCCGCCGCGCCGGGCTGGCCCTCCACCTGCCGGTACGCCGAGCCCTGGGCCCGGCGGCCGAACACGATGAGCGCGACCAGCGCACCGAGCAGGATCGCGAGGGGGAGGAAGAGGAACGGCGAGCCGAAGAGGATGCCGAGCAGCTCCACGACCGCGGCCACCGCCACGAAGACGATGAGCATGATCCACGGGAGCTTCGGGTCGTTCTTGCGGGTCAGCGAGTAGGCCTGCTTGATCATGCGGGCCTGGTTGCCGGCTCGCTTGAGCCGGCCGACCTTCGGCTGCCCGTTCTTGTCCAGCTTCGTGCCGGCCTTCGCCCCCGCGGCCGTCGACCCGCCCCGGCCGCGGGCGGCGGTCGGGCCCCGCCCGGCCTTGCCGGTCGGTGCGGGGGAGTCGGGAGACTTGCTGCGCGCCATGCTCACAGGATAGGGGCGCGACCGGGCCGGTCCGGTGGACCGGCCCGGACTCCCTCAGACGGAGGGGGTCAGGCCCCGCGCCGCCACGGCCTGCTGGTAGAGCCGGCCGGCCCGGTAGGAGCTGCGCACCAGCGGCCCGGCGAGCACGCCGGGGAAACCGATCTCCTCGGCGGTCCGCTGGAACTCCACGAACTCGTCGGGCTTGACCCACCGGATGACCGGGTGGTGCCGCGGGGAGGGGCGCAGGTACTGCGTGATGGTCAGCAGGTCGCAGCCGGCCTCGTGCAGGGCCCGCATCGTCTCGACGACCTCGTGCGGCTCCTCGCCCATGCCCAGGATCAGGTTGGACTTGGTGACCAGCCCGGCCTCGCGGGCCGCCGTGATCACCGCCAGCGACCGCTCGAAGCGGAAGCCGGGACGGATCCGCTTGAAGATCCGCGGCACGGTCTCGACGTTGTGCGCGAGCACCTCGGGACGGGAGGAGAACACCTCCGCCAGCTGGCCGGGGTCGGCGTTGAAGTCGGGGATGAGCAGCTCGACCCCGCACCCCGGGACGGCGGCGTGGATCTGGCGGACCGTCTCGGCGTAGAGCCAGGCACCGCCGTCGGGCAGGTCGTCGCGGGCGACGCCGGTGACCGTGGCGTACTTCAGCTGCATCGTCGCGACGCTCTCGGCCACCCGGCGCGGCTCGTCGGCGTCGAAGTCCGCGGGCTTGCCGGTGTCGATCTGGCAGAAGTCGCAGCGCCGCGTGCACTGGTCGCCGCCGATGAGGAAGGTGGCCTCGCGGTCTTCCCAGCACTCGTAGATGTTGGGACAGCCGGCCTCTTCGCAGACGGTGTGCAGGCCCTCGCGGCGCACCAGGGACTTCAGCTCGGTGTACTCGGGGCCGGTCTTCAGCCGGGTCTTGATCCACTCGGGCTTGCGCTCGATCGGCACCTGGCTGTTGCGGACCTCCAGGCGCAGCAGCTTGCGACCGGAGGGTGCGATCGGGGAGTCCGAGGAGGGGGTCGGGGCCACCGTCTCACTCATGATCGGCCACGGTACTCCCGACGCGCGCCGCCCCCGTCGCGTCGGCGACGGGGGCGGCGTGGAGGGGTGCGATCAGGGCTGCTGGTCGCGCGGGCCGGCGGTCGGGCTCGGGTCCGGGGCGTTACCGCCGGAGGTGTACGGCTCCGGCCGCGTGTCCTCGGGTGCGGTGGGCAGGTCCGGACCGTCGCCCTCGACCAGCTGCGCGTCGCGCATCCCCATGTCCGACTCCTCCGGGGAGGCGTCGCCAGGGGTGTCCTGGGCGGTGGAGACGGTCTTGCCGGAGTTGCTGGGTGAACTGGGCACGGGGTCCTCTCGGTAGCTGGGCACGGGCCCGTCGCCGGTGGGGGCGGGGGTCCACAGGTCGTCGTCCTTGCGCCGGCGGAGGGCGGCGAAGGCCGCCGCGCCGACCACCAGGACGGCGAGCAGCCACGGCCAGCGGCGGGGCGCGGGCTCGACCCCGATCTTCCGCTTGACCTGCCTGCTCGTCCTGGCCGCCTTCTTCTCGAGGGCCCGCCGCCGCTTTGCGGCCTGCTTCTTGGCCTTGGCGGTGGTGGCGGTGAGCTCCTCCCGCCGGACGTCGAGCTCCTCCAGGGCGGTGTGGAGGCCGGCGGCGATCGACTCGCGGGTGGACTCGAGCACGGGGCTGACCGCCTCACGGGCGGCGAGCACCTTCGGCGCGGCGTAGGCCAGCGTGGCGGCCTGGGCGGCGGTCAGCCGGGGGACGACGTCGTGCTCGAGCGCCTTGTGCGCCGCCTCGCGGGCCGCCTCCATCCGCGGTCCGAGGTCGGACGCGGCCCTGCTGGCTGCCAACTGCGCGGCGGTGAGGGCCGACGCGACACGGGGCGCGGCCGCCTCGCGGGCGGCCTCCACCCGCGGGCCGAGCGCCTCGCGGGCGGCCTCCACCCGCGGGGACAGGGCGTCGCGGGCCGAGGCCACGGCGGGGGCGGCGACGGCCACGGCGGCCGCCACCTTCGGTGCCACGGCGACCTTGGCCGCCTCCAGGGCCGGCCCGGTCGCCTCGCGGGCGGCCTCGACGCGCGGTGCGAGCTGTTCCGCCGCCGCCCGACCGGCCTCCGCGACCGCCGTGCCGATGTGGCTGAAGCCCTCCTGGAGCTCCTCGCCGATGATCTGGCCGTGCGTCTTCTTGCGGAACACGGGATGCACCTCCGGGTTGATCGTCTCGGCGGCCCATCCTGCCCGCTCGCCGCGTCGGGCACACCCCGGAGGGATCTCCGGACAGCGGCCCGGGAGCGTCGTGGATAGCGTCGCCGGGTGCAGCTACGCATCTTCACCGAGCCCCAGCAGGGCGCCACCTACGACGACCTGCTCGCCGTCGCGCGGCGGACCGAGGAGGCCGGCTTCGACGCCTTCTTCCGGTCCGACCACTACCTCACGATGGGGGGCGACGGCCTGCCCGGACCGACCGACGCCTGGGTCACCCTGGCCGGGCTGGCGCGCGAGACCAGCCGCATCCGGCTGGGCACGCTGATGACCGCGGCGACCTTCCGCCTGCCGGGCCCGCTGGCGATCTCGGTGGCCCAGGTCGACCAGATGAGCGGCGGCCGGGTGGAGCTCGGCATCGGCGCCGGCTGGTACGAGGAGGAGCACCGGGCCTACGGCATCCCGTTCCCGGAGCTCGGCGAGCGCTTCGACCGGTACGAGGAGCAGCTCGCCGTCATCACCGGGCTGTGGGGGACGCCGGCGGGGGAGACGTTCGACTTCGCGGGCGAGCACTACCGGGTGGCCGGGTCGCCGGCCCTGCCCAAGCCGGTGCAGGCCGGCGGCGTCCCGGTCCTGGTCGGCGGCCGCGGGAAGCGCCGCACCCCGCGGCTGGCGGCCCGCTACGCCGGGGAGTTCAACGTGCCCTTCGCCTCCGTCGAGGACAACGCCCGGCTGTTCGCCGGGGTGCGGGAGGCCTGCGAGGAGGCCGGCCGCGACCCGTCGTCCATGGTGTTCAGCTCCGCGCTCGTGCTGTGCGTCGGCAAGGACGAGGCCGAGCTGGCCCGGCGGGCCGCCGCGATCGGCCGTGAGGTCGACGAGCTCCGCGAGCACGGGGCCGCGGGCACCCCGGCCGAGGTGGTCGACACCCTCGGCCGGTACGCGCATGCCGGGGCCTCACGGGTCTACCTGCAGGTGCTGGACCTGGCCGACCTCGACCACCTGGACCTGGTGGCCGCCGAGGTCGCACCCCAGCTCGACTGACGCGCGGAGGCTCGACCTCAGGTGGAGGTTGAGCCCCTGACGGGTGACCCGGGGCACGACCGGGCGACGACGTCCGTTGTCCGGTCGTGCCCTCAGCCGTCTCCCGGAGGTCCCCCGTGCAGGACACGCTCGGACGTCGTCGCGCCGGCCGGCGCAGGTTGCGCCTGATGCTGGTGCCGATGCTGCTGGCCGCCGCGTGCAGCGGCGAGCGCGAGCGCGACACCCAGCCCGGGGACTTCGTGCGCGCCGAGGGCAGCCGCCTGGTGCTCGACGGCGAGCCGGTGCGGCTGGAGGCCGTCAACTTCTCCAACGACTACCACCGCGACCTCTCCGCGGCCGACCTCCTCACCTCGGCGCACCACGGGGAGGAGGACCTCGCGCAGGTCGCCGAGATGGGCTTCACCGACGTCCGCTTCGCCTTCGACGGCGACTGGTACGCCGAGGACCCCGACGCCTTCTTCCAGTGGCTGGACCGCAACGTCGAGTGGGCCCGCGAGCACGGTCTGCGGCTGGTGCTCGACCTGCACACCCCGATCGGCGGGTTCTGGCTGGACCCCACCAGCGACGCGGTCAGCTTCGACGTCTGGACCGACCCCGAGGTCAGGGCGGCCAACGTCGCGATGTGGCGGGACGTCGCCGCCCGCTACGCCGACGAGCCCACGATCGCCGCCTACGACCTGCTCAACGAGCCGGTGACGGTCGACGCCGACGGTCAGCAGTGGCGCGACCTGGCCGCGGAGCTGGTCGCCGCCGTCCGTGAGGTCGACCGCAACCACCTGCTCGTCGTCGGCGCCCTCTACGGCGTGGACGGGCGCTACGGCACCGCGGGGCTCGACCCCCACTTCCTCGTGGACGACGACAACGTCGTCTACGACTTCCACTTCTACGAGCCCATCGACTACACGCACCAGTACGCCGCCTGGGTCGAGGGCCCCATCCAGGACGGCGGGGGCTACCCCGAGCCCGAGACGATCCTGCCCACCGGCGACCGGGTGCTCCTGCCCGACAGCGGGATCGCCACACCGCCGCTGCGCCCCGGCACCACCGACTGGGCGGTGTACGACAGCGGCGTGGTGCCCGTCGACGACCCCGCAGCGGTCGCGGCCATGCCGCTGGTCGTCGCCGGCGGCGGGATGACCGGCACCGCCGCCTTCGACGCGATCACGGTGACCGAGCACGGTCCCGGCGGGGAGGTCCTGCGCGAGCTGGTCACCGACCCGCTCGACCCCGACAGCGCGCTGGACTGGTACTCGTGGGAGAGCACCGGGGACGGAGCCGCCGTCTCGCGCTTCGAGCGGGGCACCACGGGGGTGGACGACGGCGCGAGCCTGGTGGTGGCCGACCCGCCCGCGAGCGGGAGCGACGTCGCGGGATGGAGCAACGACGGCCACCTGTTCCCCGTCACCCCGGGCAACGGCTACCGCGTGCAGGGCTGGATGCGGGGCGAGGGCGTCGGCGGGGGCGGGGCGGGGGCCACGGTCCGGCTGGACGTGTACGGCCGGTCACCGGGGGCGGCAGGGGACGGCTTCCTCGGCCGCGACCGCGCCTACCTCGAGCACGCGATGCAGGAGCACCTGCAGTTCGGTCGCGAGCACGGCGTCCCCATGTCGGTGATGGAGTTCGGCGTCGTCCGGCAGGCGTTCGAGATGCCGGGCAAGGGCGGGGACCGGTGGGTCGCCGACATGCTGGACCTGCTGGAGGAGAACGACCTGAGCTTCGCCTACTGGGAGTACCACGGGAACTCGATGGGGATCCGCCTGGCGCCCGGCGAGCTCAACACCGTCCTGCACGACGTCCTGGTGCGCGAGCTGGACTGAGCGGACGGGCCGGCTCGGCCGGCGACCGTCGCAGCGGGCGCCGGTCCAGCCACTCCAGGAGGTCGGCGACCGGCCGTCCTCCCCGCGCACGGCTCCGGCCGCCGGCGGGCGCGCGGTAGGATCGTCCCCGTGACCGGCCGGCTCCTCCTTCTCCGGCCGTGCTGACCTGACCGTCCGCGTCAGCACGGCGACCCCTCCTGTGCGAGGGGTTTTTTCATGTCCGCCGCCGGTACGAGCCTCCAGGAGCACGAACGATGAGCCAGACGGCCAGCCAGCCTGTGACCGACCCCGCCGGTGAGGGCGTCCCGCCGCACCGGTACACCCCGGCGCTGGCGCAGCGGATCGAGCTCGCCTGGCAGGACCGCTGGGAGGCCGAGGGGACGTTCCACACCCCGAACCCCACCGGCTGGCTGTCCGCGGGCTTCGAGCGGGTCGCCGACCGCCCCAAGTTCTTCGTGATGGACATGTTCCCGTACCCCTCGGGCGCCGGGCTGCACGTCGGCCACCCCCTGGGCTACCTGGGCACGGACGTCACCAGCCGGTTCCGCCGGATGGACGGCGACAACGTGCTGCACCCGATGGGCTACGACGCCTTCGGCCTGCCCGCCGAGCAGTACGCCGTCCAGACGGGGCAGCACCCGCGGATCACGACCGAGGCCAACATCGCGGCCATCAAGGCGCAGCTGCGCCGCCTGGGTGTCGACCACGACGACCGCCGCAGCTTCGCCACGATCGACCCGGGTTACTACAAGTGGACCCAGTGGATCTTCCTGCAGATCTTCGGCTCCTGGTTCGACGAGTCCGCCGACGGCGGCCGCGGCCGGGCCCGGCCGATCGAGGAGCTGGTCGCCGAGCTGGACGCCGGCACGCGCCGGCCCGCCGCGGGGACGAACGAGACCGGCCGCCCGTGGGCCGAGCTGGACGAGGTCGAGCGGCGCCGGGTCGTCGACGCCCACCGGCTGGCCTACCTGCACCAGGCACCGGTCAACTGGTGCCCCGGGCTGGGCACGGTGCTGTCCAACGAGGAGGTCACGCCCGACGGCCGCTCCGAGCGGGGCAACTTCCCGGTGTTCCGGCGTCCGCTGACCCAGTGGATGATGCGGATCACCGCCTACGCCGAGCGGCTGCTGACCGACCTGGACCGGCTGGACTGGTCGGACTCGCTCAAGCAGATGCAGCGCAACTGGATCGGCCGGTCGACCGGTGCCCGGATCGGCTTCAGCTGCGGGGACGAGACCATCGAGGTCTTCACCACCCGGCCCGACACCCTGTTCGGCGCCACCTACATGGTGCTGGCCCCGGAGCACCCGCTGGTCTCCGAGCTGACCGCCGCCGCGTGGCCCGACGGCACGGACCCCCGCTGGATCGGTGGCGCCGCGACGCCCGCGGAGGCCGTGGCGGCCTACCAGCGCCAGGCGTCCCGCCGCTCGGAGCTGGACCGCCAGGACGCCGGCCGCGACAAGACCGGCGTCTGGCTGGGTGTCACCGCCGTCAACCCGGTGAACGGCCGCGAGCTGCCGGTGTTCATCGCCGACTACGTGCTGACCGGCTACGGCACCGGCGCGATCATGGCGGTGCCCGGTGAGGACGCCCGCGACTTCGAGTTCGCGGAGGTCTTCGGGCTGCCGGTGGTCCGCACGGTGCAGCCGCCGGAGGACTTCGACGGCGGCGCCTACACCGGCTCCGGCCCGATGATCAACTCCGCCAACGACGAGATCTCGCTGAACGGCCTGGACAAGGCCACCGCGATCGCGACGATCACCGACTGGCTGGTCGAGCACGGCCACGGTGAGGCGACGACCACCTACAAGCTGCGCGACTGGCTGTTCAGCCGGCAGCGCTACTGGGGCGAGCCGTTCCCGATCGTCTACGACGAGGAGGGCCTGCCCGTCGCCGTCCCGCAGTCGATGCTGCCGGTGCTGCTGCCCGAGGTCGACGACTACTCGCCGAAGACCTTCGCCGACGACGACGCCGACTCCGCGCCCGAGCCGCCGCTGTCGCGCGCCACCGAGTGGACGACGGTCGAGCTGGACCTGGGCGACGGCCCGCGGCGCTACCGCCGCGAGACGAACACGATGCCCAACTGGGCCGGCTCCTGCTGGTACTACCTGCGCTACCTGGACCCGGGCGACGACGAGCGGATGGTCGACCCGGAGCTGGAGCGGTACTGGCTGGGCCCGCGCGGCGAGGGCGACGTCGGCGGCGTGGACCTGTACGTCGGCGGGGTCGAGCACGCCGTGCTGCACCTGCTGTACGCCCGCTTCTGGCACAAGGTGCTGCACGACCTGGGGCACGTGTCCAGCGAGGAGCCGTTCCGCCGGCTGGTCAACCAGGGCTACATCTCCGCCTACGCCTACACCGACGAGCGCGGTTTCTACGTGCCGGCCGCCGAGGTGGTGGAGGAGGACGGCCGCTTCCTCCACGAGGGCAAGCCGGTCAACCGTGAGTACGGGAAGATCGGCAAGAGCCTGAAGAACATGGTCACGCCCGACGAGATGATCGGCGCCTACGGGGCCGACACGTTCCGGGTGTACGAGATGTCCACCGGCCCGCTGGAGCAGTCCCGGCCGTGGGAGACCAAGGCGGTCGTCGGCTCGCAGCGGCTGCTGCAGCGGATCTGGCGCGTCGTGGTCGACGAGGAGACCGGGGCGGTCCGCGCCGCCGACGGGCTCGAGCCCTCCGAGGAGACGCTGCGGGCGCTGCACCGGGCGATCGACGGCGTGCGCGACGGCATGGCCACGCTGCGGTTCAACATCGCCATCGCCCGGATCACCGAGCTGACCAACCACCTCACCTCTGTCTACGGGGCGACCTCGCCGGTGCCGCGGTCGGTCGCCGAGCCGCTCGTGCTGCTGGTGGCGCCGCTGGCCCCGCACATCGCCGAGGAGCTGTGGTCGCGGCTGGGCCACACCGACTCGGTGGCGTGGACGCCGTTCCCGGTCGCCGACGAGCGCTGGCTGGTCGAGGACACGGTGCAGGTCGCCGTCCAGGTGAACGGCAAGGTGCGGTCGCAGGTCACGGTGCCCGCCGACGCCGACGCCGCCGCGCTCGAGGCCGCCGCCCGCGCCGACGAGAAGATCGCTGCCCACCTGGACGGCAGGACCGTGCGCCGCGTCGTGGCGGTCCCCGGGCGGCTGGTCAACTTCGTCCTGGGCTGAGGATCGGGCCGCCCGGGCGGAGGACCGGGCGGCCGGGCCGTGCTGAGCCGAGGGGCCGAGCGCTCCCGGGCCGGCCAGGGCTCCCGGCGGCCGTGGCCGGGCCGCCCGGTCCCTCCCGGGCGGCCGGCCACCGTCAGGTGGCGGGGACCAGCGTGAGCACCCGCCGCATCGCGGCCTCCACGGCGTCGATCACCTCGGCGACGGGCACGTCGCGGCCCAGCTCGGCCGACAGCGACGTGGCGCCGGCGTCGACGATGCCGCACGGGATCATGTTGGCGAACGCCGCCATGTCGGGGTCGCAGTTGAGCGCGAACCCGTGCATCGTGACGCCGCGGGCCACCCGCACGCCGATCGCGGCGACCTTGCGGTCCGGGCCTCGCTCGTCGGCCCGCACCCAGACGCCGCTGCGCCCCTCGACCCGCTCGGTGGCCTGCCCCAGTCCGGCGCAGACCTCGATGAGCGCCGCCTCCAGCCGCCGGACGTGGGCGACGACGTCCACCGGATCGGTCAGCCGGACGATGGGGTACCCCACCAGCTGCCCGGGGCCGTGCCAGGTGATCTTGCCGCCGCGGTCGACGTCGATGACCGGGGTGCCGTCGAACGGCCGCTCGTGCGGCTGGGTCCGCTTGCCCGCGGTGTAGACCGGCGGGTGCTCCAGCAGCAGCAGCGTGTCGGGTGCGGAGCCCTCCACGACGCGGGCGTGGAGCTCGCGCTGCCGCGCCCACGCCTCCTCGTAGTCGACCAGGCCGAGCCGGAGAACCTGCAGATCGCTCACGGAGCCCAGCCTAGAGAAGGGACCCTCCTGCCCCCACCCCGTCGCCCGCTCGGGGCGGGACCCTGCAGGAGGGCCGTCCTAACACAGCCGCCGGGGTTCGAGCCGGGTCTCGACGGCGGTGCCGTCCGGGCCGCGCTCGACCCGGTAGGCGGCCTTGTCGGGCCGGTCGGCGACGGCCTCCACCAGCTCGGTCCCGCGGTAGACCAGCCCGACGCCGTCGTCCGTGGCGTGCCCGCCGGGCAGCGTGCCGTCGGCGACCAGCTGGTGGTAGAGCGGGCGCCGCTGCTCCTCGGTGTCGTAGTGCACGCCGTTCGACGTGGGGATCAACGCGAGGCCGTCGGTCACCGGGCGCAGCTCCGGACCGAAGGAGTCGGTGGTGCCGCCGACGTGCCAGCACAGCGACCCGGCCGACACCCCGCCCAGGACGACGCCGGCCTCCCAGACCTCCCGGAACAGCGCGTCGAGCCCGTGCACCCGCCACACCGCGAGCAGGTTGGCCACGCTGCCGCCGCCGACCCAGACCACGTCCTGCGCGAGCAGGTGGGCGCGCACGTCGGGCACCGTCGGCATCGTGAACAGGCTCAGGTGGCTGACCTGGACACCGCTGCCGGCGAAGGCGCCGTAGACGCCGGCGACCCGCACCGGGTCGTCGCCGGTCGCAGTGCCCAGGTAACACAGCTTCGGCCGCTCGCCGGCCCCGGCGAGGTCGAACGCGAGGTCGAAGACCGGGCCGGGGGCCCAGTCGTAGGGGCCGCGGCCACGGGAGGCGAAGCCCATGCTGGTCGCCAGGATGGTCGGTGCGGAGGCGGGCACGGTCGGGCAGCTCCTCGCGGGGTGGGGGACGGGACCTGTCGAACCTAGGTCGCTGCGGGGCGGCACGGGCGGCCGGGGCGGCACCGGTGGACGACGGCCCCGCCTGTGGACAACGGGAGCACGGCCGGGCCCCGTCGACCTACGGTGCCCGCCATGCCGACACCTCCTCCCGCCCCGCGTGGATCCGCCGACGCCCCCGTGGTGCCCGGGTACCGCCTCGAGCAGCTGCTGGGCCGGGGGAGCTCCGGTGAGGTGTGGCGGGCGGTGCCCCGGTCCGGCGGGGCACCCGTCGCGGTCAAGGTGCTGGTGGCCGGTGACCCCGAACGCCAGGCACGTGAGGCGGCGCTGCTCGGGGAGCTCGACCACCCCCACCTGGTCGGGCTCCGGGAGGTGGTGCACCAGCCACGACGGGGTGGGCAGCCACGGGTGGCGCTCGTGCTGGACCTGCTGCCCGGGGGCAGCCTCGCCGCACTCCTGGCCCGTCGCGGCCGGCTCCGACCGGGGGAGGTGGTCACCGCGATCGCTCCGGTGGCGGCCGCCCTGGCGCACGCCCACGAGCGAGGGGTCGTGCACGGTGACCTCTCCCCGGGCAACGTCGTCTTCACCGCCGAGGGCCGCCCGGTGCTCACCGACCTCGGGGTGGCGCGGGTGCTCGGCGAGAGCGCGGCGGCCGAGGTGACGCCCGCCTACGTCGACCCCACGGTGGCCCGCGGCGGCGCGCCCGGTCCCGCCTCCGACGTGTTCGGGGTGGCTGCCGCGGCCTTCCACGCCCTCACCGGGGTGGCGCCCTGGAACGCCGCCACCCCGGCCGACACCCTGCGCGTCGCCGCTGAGGGGCAGCTGCCCGACCTCGCCGAGCTGGCACCGGCAGCTCCCGCGGAGCTCGTGGCCGTCATCGCCCGCGGGCTGTCCCAGGACCCGGCCGAGCGTGGCTCGGCTGCGGCGTTCGCGCTGGACCTGCGGCACGCCTGCCGGCCGGAACCGGTGCGACTGGCCGCGCCCGCCGCTGACGAGGACCCGGCGGGTGTCGGCACCGGCCCGCGCACGGAGCTGACGCACCAGGTCCCCGGCCGTCACCGTCGACCGCCCGCGCCGCCGGCTCCGGTTGCTCCCGGGCCGGCGGCGCGTCTCGTGGCGGCGATCCGGGAGCGGGGAGCTGCGGCCTCGCCCCGGGCGCTGGTCGCCCGGGTGGGCGTCGTGCTCGCGGCGGGCATCCTGGTGACGGGCGCGCTCTGGCTCGGGGGTCCGTCGGGTGAGCCGGCCGGGCCCGCGGGAGGACCGGTGGCGGCGGGGCTGGACGGGCAGGCCGCCACCTCGAGCCCCACCCCGGCTCCTGTGGAGGAGGCGGCGGGTGCGGCCGCGGGCGGCAGGACGGCGACCGAGGCCCTGGACGACCCTGACTCGGCGGAGGCGTGGGCGGCCCGGCTCGGCGAGCTCTACCAGCGGCGTGCGGAGGCCTTCCGCACCGGTGCCGCTCAGCTGCTCGACGAGGTCCACACGAGCGCCAGCCCCCTGCTGGCCGCCGACCGCACGACCGTCGAGGCGTTCGCCCGGGCCGGGGAGACGGTCCGGGGCTTCGCGCCGGCGGTCGTCCGCGTCGCGGTGGTCGACGGCGGGGTGGGGGAGGGCCGCGTGACCCTCGACGTCGTCGACACGTGGCCGGCCTACGAGGTCGTCACGGCCCGGGAGCCGGATGGACGAGCCGTCCGGGCGGTGGATGCCCGCGGCGAGGCGCAGGTGCGGATGACCCTGGCCGAGCGCGACGGGGGTTGGCGGATCGACGCGGCGGAGCGGACGGGATGAGTCAGCGGCGGTGGAGTGCTGACCGCAGCGCGGCGTCCAGGTCCGTGTGGGTCCAGGTGAAACCGGCCTCCTCCAGCCGGGCCGGGAGGGCCCGCTGCCCGGCCAGGATGCCCACGGGCGCGAACTCCCCGACGGCCAGGCGCAGCGCGAGGCCGGGCACCGGGAGCGCCGCGGGCCGGTGGACGGCGCGGGCCAGGGCACGGGTGAACTCGGCGTTGGTGACCGGCGTGGGCGCGGTGAGGTTCACCGGCCCGGCGACGGGGGCGGTGAGCAGGAAGCGGATGGCGTCGACCTCGTCGGTCAGGCTGATCCACGGCCAGTACTGCCGGCCCGAGCCCAGCCGGCCACCGACCCCGAGCCGGAACAGCGGAGCCAGCCGGCCCAGCAGCCCGCCGGGGCCCAGCACGAGACCGGTCCGGAGCAGGGTCACCCGGATCCCCGCATCGGCCGCCGGTGCGGCCGCCGCCTCCCACTCGGTGCAGACCCGGGAGAGGAAGTCGTGGCCGGCCGGAGCGCGCTCGTCGACCGCGGTGTCCCCCGTGTCGCCGTACCAGCCGACCGCCGAGCCGGAGAGGAGGACGCGCGGCCGGGTCGGGTCCGCCGTCGCGGCCGCCGCCATGGCCTCGCTGACGGTGCGGGTCGCGTCCACCCTGCTGGCGAGCACGCGCTGCTTGTGCTTCGCGGTCCACCGGCGGTCGCCGATGCCGACGCCGGCCAGGTTGACCACGGCGTCGACGTCGCTGAGCAGCGCAGGGTCGATCCGCCGGTGTTGCGGGTCCCAGCGGTGCTCGTCAGCGGTGCGCGGTGTCCGGCGCACCAGCCGGAGGACGTCGTGTCCGTCGGCGCACAGCGCAGGGACCAGGTGGGATCCGATCAGCCCCGAGGAGCCGGTGACCGCGATCTTCATCTGTCTCCTCGCCGAGCTCGGGCAGCGGAACGCGATCGGGGGGCCGCCGGGGCCCCGGGGGCGCCCCGCGGGGGGGGGTGGCCGGTCACCCCGCCGCCCCGGTCATTAAGGGCCGCCCCCCCCGGCC
>NZ_JBJGYT010000053.1:0-18762 GCF_054050135.1 Geodermatophilus sp. SYSU D00705
CCCCCCCCCCCCCGCGGGGGGGGGGCACCCCCCCCCGGGGGGCCCGGCCCCCTCCCCTCGGTGCTGATCGCCAGACAGGGGCCGGACCGGGCCGTCAGTCAGGGAGCCGCTGGCTCCCCGGGCGCGGCAGGCCGGGTGGCGCGGTACAGCTGCAGGGCCATCTGCATCTCCAGGGCCCCCTGCGGTTCCCGCCAGCCGGCACCGCCGAGCACCCGGTCGACCCGCTCCAGCCGCTGGTAGACGGTGTTGACGTGCACCTGCAGCCGGCGCGCCGCCTCCGGCGGGCTCTGCCCGCAGGCGAAGTAGGCCTCCACGGTGTCGAACAGCGCCGCCGAGTGCTGGGTGTCGTAGGCGGTCAGCGGCCCGAGCACGCGGTCGACGACCCGCTGCACCCGCCCGGGTGTCGCGCCCTCCAGCAGCTGGCCGACGATGCCCAGCTCCTGCAGCGTCGCCCCGTCCCCCTCCCGCCCGAGGGCGAGCAGGAGCCGGTGCCCCCGGGCCGCCTCCCGGTGCAGGGCGCGCAGGTCGGTCGCCGTCGCCGCCTGCCCGGAGGCGCCCGCGGTGACCGGGGCGCCCACGGATCTGCCGAGCTCGGCGGCGACCGTCCGCGCCGCCGCCCCGCCGTCCGTGCCCGGCAGGAGGACGACCACCGACCCGCTGTGCTCGCTGGCCAGGCCGCCGGACCGCGCGGCCAGGTCGGCCGCGGCGGCCAGCAGCGCCGACAGCGGCACGTCGGTGGCCGAGCAGACCACCAGCGTCTGCGGCTCTCCCGGGCGCAGCACGCCGAGCCGCTCGGCGCGCCGGCGCACGACGTCCCGGTCCGGGGTCCCGTCGGCGAGCAGGTCGTCGAGGAGCTCGGCGCGCAGCTCCTCCTCCAGGAGCGCGGTCTGCCGCTCCATGAGGACCAGCAGGGCGGCGGTCTGCGCCGCGCGCTCCAGCGTCCGCGTCTCCGCCTCGGTGAGCGGGGTGGCGCGGGTCAGACGCAGGCTGCCGAAGACCTCCTTGCCGGCCCGCACCCGGACGACCGCCGCCGCGGCCGGGCCGTCGTCGTCCCCGGCCGGGCCGGCGTGGTCCCCGGCCGGGCCGTCCGCCGCGGCCAGCAGCCGGTCGTCGGTGTCCACGAGCTCGACGGCACCGTCCAGGATGCGGGCGACCGTCTCGGCGAACTGGCCGAGGTCGGCGCGGCTGAGGGCCAGCGGCATCAGCTGCTCGTGGGCCTCGCTGGCCCGCTCCAGCACGTGCCGCTGCGCGGACAGGCGGGCGTTGGCCTCGCGCAGCTCCTCGGTGGAGGCCCGCACGCCGGCGAACAGGCGGGCGTTCTCGATGACCACCGAGGCGTGGTCGGCCAACGACGAGAGCAGGGCGATCTCGGCCTGGTCGAACGTCCGCCGGCGGCGGTCGGCGGCGAAGAGCGCACCCACCACCTGCGAGCCCAGCTTCATCGGGACGCCGACGATGCCGACGATGCCCTCCTCGCGGACGGCCGCCGAGACCGAGGGCGAGAGCGTGAGGCGGGGATCGGCCAGGTAGTCGGCCGTGGCGATCGGCTGGCCGGTCTCGATGACCCGGCCACCGATGCCCCAGCCGCGCGGCTGGCGCACCGACTCGATCGGCACGGTCCGCGCGCCCGAGGTGACCCGCATGTACGCGTCGCCGGTCTCCTCGTCTACCAGCGCGATGTACGTGAGGTCCGCGCCCAGCAGCCGGCGCACGCGGTCCACGATCGCGTGCAGGGCGCCGTCGACGTCCCGCAGCGACGTGAGGTCGCGGGCGGTCTCGTACAGCGCCTGCATCTCCGCCTCGCGCCGCTTCCGCTGCGCGAGCAGCTCCCGGATGCGGCGGGCGTCCTCGGCGGCGAGCAGCAGCACCTGGCGGTCCGGGAGCTGCGGCGCCTCGCGCACCTGGGCGGCGAGGGCGTCGATCTCCGTGATCGGCCCCTCCTCGGCGAGCACGTCGAGCAGCCGGGCCAGGACGGCGGACGGCGCCGGGGCGCGGCCGGTCGGGGCGGGGCGCTGACCCGGGCCGTTCACGAGCCGACCAGCACCTCGATCGGGACCTGCTGGACGACCCGGTGGAGCTGCAGGGCCATCTGCATGGTCAGGGCGCCCTGCGGCTCGCGCCACGTCCGGTGCCCGAGGACGACGTCGACCCGCTCGAGGCGCTGGTAGACGGTGTTGGGGTGCACCCGGAGAGAGCGGGCCGCCGCCCGCGGGTTCTGCCCGGCGGCGAAGAAGACCGACAGCGTCTCGACCAGCGGGGTGCCGTGCTCCTCGTCGTAGCGGACGACCGGACCGAGGGTCTCGGCGAGCACCTGCTCCAGCTGCTCGCGCGAGGTGCCGCTGAGCACCAGGCCGATGACGCCGAGGTCCTCCACCCCGGCGGCCTGCCCCTCGCGGCCCAGCGCCAGCAGCAGCCGGTGGCACCGGTCGGCGCTGCGGTGCAGCTCGCGCACCGCGGCCGCCGAGGTAGCCGGCCCGGCCACGCCGCAGGTGACCTGCCCGCCGGTCATCCGGTCCAGCTGCGGCTTGACGGTGCGGCCGACGGTGGCCTCGTCGACCCCCGGCAGCAGCAGCACCACCTTCCCGGCGTGCTCGCTGGCCAGCCCGCGGCGCGTGGCCGCGTAGTCCGCCGTCGCCCGGAGCAGACGCCGGCGCGGCACTCCGCCCGCGGTGAGGACGAGCACGGTGTGGGGGACGTCGAAGTCGATGCCGCTGGCGCGCTTGGCCCGGCGGGTGAAGGAGTCCCAGCGGGGCTCCCGCTCGGCGAGCAGGTCGGCGATGACCTCTCCCCGGACGTGCTGCTCGGCCGCCGCCGCCTGCCGCTCCATCAGCAGCAGGAGCGCCGCCGTCTGCGCCGAGCGCTCGAGGACGCGCACGTCGGCCTCGAGCAGCGGCTCGGCGGCACGGAACACCAGGTGCCCGAAGGAGTCCGGGCCCGCCTGCACCGGCACCGCCCAGCTCTCGCCCTCGGCGTCGGCCGGCCCGTCGAGCCGGCGCGCGCCGCCCGGGCGGGCCGTCGCCGGCGCATCCGGTCCCACGGCCACCAGGTCCGCGGCCGGCGATCGGCCGCCGGCCCGGGTGGTGGCCACGACCTGGCCGTTCGGGTCGACGAACGCGACCTCACCCTCGAGGATCGCGCCGATCGCGTCGAGCAGCTCGGCGAGGTCCGCCCGCCGCAGCACCGTGCGCATCAGCTGCCCGTGCGCCGAGGTGCCGCGTTCCAGCGCCTGCCCCTGCACGCGCTGCTGGGCGTTGGCCGTCCGCAGCTCCTCTGCCGTCCGCTCCGCCCGCTCGAACAGCCGCACGTTCTCGATGACGATCGCGGCGTGGTCGGCGAGCGAGGACAGCAGCGCGACCTCGCTCGGCTCGAACGAGCGCTCGTACCGGTTGGCGCCGAACAGGGCGCCGACGACGTCCCCGCCGACCCGCAGCGGTGCGCCGATGATGCCGACGATGCCGTCCTCGACCACCGCGTCGGCGACGGAGGGATCCCGGTCCAGGCTCCGGTCGGCCTGGTAGTTGGCCGTCGCGTAGGGCCGGCCGGTCCGGATGATCCGCCCGCCGATGCCCTGCCCCGGTCGCTGGCGGACCGACTCGATCCGCGTGGTGACCGTGCCGAGGGTCAGCCGCATGTAGACCTCGCCGGTGTCCTCGTCCACCAGCGCCAGGTAGGCGGCGTCGGTGCCGAGCAGCTGGCGGGTCCGGTGCACGATCGCCTCGAGCACCTGCTCGCCGTCCCGCAGCGAGGCGAGGTCCCGGGCGCTCTCGTACAGCGCCTGGGTCTCCTTCTCCCGGCGCTTGCGGTGGGCCAGCAGCTCCCGCACCCGCCCGGCCCGCGCCAGCGCGGTCAGCGCGAGGTCCCGGTCGGCGGGGGCGGTCGCGTCCAGCACGCTGCGCGAGAGCCGGTCGAAGGCCTCGGCGGGCGCCTCCTCGGCGAGCAGGTGCAGCAGGTGGGCGATGGCCCGGTGCGCCGGCCCGGCAGCCCCGCTGCGCGGGAGCCCGCCGTTGCGGGCGGCCGGGACGGTGGCCGCGGGCACGCGCCGGCCCGACGCCGCGGCTGGTGCGCTGGTCATGTGGCCCGGGTCACCTCCGTGTCCTCACCGTACGGCAGCTCGCCACCCGGTCGGACGCGTCTCCGCAGGGGCGCCCACCCGTGTGACCGACCTCACGTCCCGCCCAGTGTGCGGAGCAGGCGGACCGGCGGAACAGGGTTAACCGCACACACCTCACGCATGTGGGGTGGACATCTCTCCACCGCGGTCGTCGCCGTCGGTCGTCCGTCCGCGGTCGCCGGACGGGTGTGACGCTGCCCACCGCTCCCCGGGCACGAGTGGACGGACGTCCGTTGTCCGGGGCTGCCGGGCCGTTCGACAGTGGGCCCGTTCCCAGCGGCGACGAGGACGCGACAGTCCGGGATGAGGCGACGATGAAGTTCCACTGGTTCGCGGAAGTGACGTACGACGGGCTCCCTGACCAGTTCCCGGCCCCCGGCCAGGGGGCGTGGGTGGACAGCCCGATCGACATGGCCGACCCCGAGCGCGTCGGTGAGAACTACCGGATGTTCATCCGCCTCATGCAGCAGGCCGACCGGGACGGCTTCGACGGCCTGGCGGTCAACGAGCACCACCAGACGCCGTTCGCGATGACGCCGTCGCCCAACCTGCTGGCCGCCAGCCTCGCGAGCAGCACCGAGAACGCGGCGATCCTGGTGATCGGCGACTCCCTGGCGCTGTACAACCCGCCGACGCGGGTCGCCGAGGAGATGGCCTACCTGGACTGCCTGTCCGAAGGACGGCTCATCGCCGGCTTCGTCTTCGGCACCCCCATGGACTCCGCCTTCGCCTACGCCCGCACCCCGGTGGAGCTGCGCGACCGCTTCCACGAGGCGCGCCGGCTCGTCCTGCGCGCGTGGGAGGAGCGGGAGCCGTTCGCCTTCAACGGCAAGTACACCCAGCTGCGCTACGTCAACCTCTGGCCCCGGCCGATCCAGCCGCGGCCGCCGATCTGGATCCCCGGGTCGAGCAGTGTCGAGACGTGGGAGCTGGTGACCCGCGAGAACTACTGCTACGGCCACCTCTCCTTCTCCGGCCTCCAGGCGGCCAAGCCCCTGGTCGACGGCTACTGGGACTACGTCGCCGCCAACGACGGCGACATGAACCCGCACCGCATGGCCTTCACCCAGCTGGTCTGCGTGGCCGACACCGACGCCGAGGCGGAGGCCAAGTACTACGAGGCGGTCAAGTACTTCCAGCGGGTGCGCAACCCCGCCATGCGGTACGCCACCCCGCCCGGCTACAACTCGACGACCTCCCTCGCCCAGACGCTCAAGCACACGACCAACCCCGCGGCCGCCGCCGACCGCGAGCGGGCGGTGCGTGGGGAGATGAGCTTCTGGGAGTACGACGAGAAGGGCTACATCGTCGCGGGCACCCCCGACCGCGTGGCCCAGCGCCTGCGCGAGCTGGCCACCGAGCTGCGCGTCGGCCAGCTGATCGCCTCCCTGCACATGGGCAACCTCCCGGAGGAGACCGCGGCCGAGAACACCCACCTGTTCGGCACCCAGGTCATCCCGCAGCTGCGCGACCTGTGGGCCGACCAGCCCGACCACTGGACCCCGGAGGTCAGCCAGCGGCGGGTCGCCGCCGCGAGCCGGCCGGCCGTGCCGACGGGGGCCTGACGTGGCCGCGGCGACCACCGCCCGCCCGGACCCGGGACGGGACGGAGCGCGGCCACTGCACGTCGTCGGCCTCGGCGGCACGGTGCGCCCCGGCTCGTCCAGCGAGCAGGCGCTGCGCACCGCGATGCGCCGGGTCGAGGCGCTCGGCGCCACGACCCGCGTCTTCTCCGGCGCGGAGCTCACCCAGCTGCCGATGTACGCCCCGGAGTGCGGCAGCGGTGGCCCCGTGGCCGAGGACCTCGTCGCCGAGCTGCGGCGGGCCGACGGGGTGATCGTCGCCTCGCCGGGCTACCACGGCTCGCTGTCGGGCCTGGTGAAGAACGCCCTCGACCACACCGAGGACATGCGGTCCGACCGGCTGCCCTACCTCGCCGACCGGTCGGTCGGGCTGATCGTGACCGCGTACGGCTGGCAGGCGTCGGTGACCACGCTGACCGCGCTGCGGGCGATCGTGCACGCCCTGCGCGGGTGGGTCACCCCGTACGGCGCGGCCATCAACTCCGCGCAGTGCAGCTTCGCGGACGGGACGTGCAGCGACCAGCGCGTCGTGGAACAGCTGCACACCGTCGCGGACGAGGTGGTCCGCTTCGCCGAGCTGGTGTCGGCCCGCCGCGACACCGCGGTGCCCGCCGGACAGGGGGCCGGGCGATGACCGTGCTGGCCGAGTGCCCGGAGCGGGTCGACGGTGTGCCCGGCGCCCTGGCGGCGCTGCGCCGCGGCGAGCCGGTGGTCCTCACCTGCGCCGGCGAGCGGCACCTGGTGATCGCCGCCGAGCGGGTCACCGGCGAGACCATGGCCCTTCTGGTCCGCTACAGCAGCGGCTTCGCCTGCGTGGCCCTCGAGGGGGAACGGCTGGCGGCCCTCGACATCCCGCTGATGGAGGCCGACGACGCCGGCCGTGAGGCGTTCGCCGTGTCGGTCGACGCGTGCGCCGGCCTGACCACGGGCATCTCCGCCCTGGAGCGCGCCCGGACCGCCCGCGCGCTGGCCCACCCGTCGACGACCCCGGCGGACCTCGTCCGTCCCGGGCACGTCGTGCCGGTGCGGGTGCGCTCGGGTGGCGTGCTGGAGCGCTCGGCGCCGCCGGAGGCCGCGACCGACCTGTGCCGCCTGGCCGGGCTGGTTCCCGCGGCGGTGCTGGCGGCGGTGCCGGAGTCGGGGTGGGAGCCCCTGCCGCCGGCGCTGGACGCCCTCGCCGCCGTCGACGTGGAGGACGTCGTCCGGCACCGGGAACGGGTCGAGTCCCCGGTGCGGCCCGCGGGCACCGTCTCCCTGACCACCCGGCACGGTGAGTTCCGGCGGCACGTCTACGTCGACGCGGCCGACGGCACCGAGCACCTGGCGGTCGTCGCCGGGGACGTCGACGGCGGCCACGCCGTGCCGGTCCGCGTGCACGTCGAGTGCCTGGCCGGTGACCTGCTCGGGTCGGTGCAGTGCCGCTGCGCCGGCGACCTGGACGCCGCGCTCACCGCGGTGCGGACGGCGGGCCGCGGCGTGGTGGTCTACCTGCGGGGACGCCGGCCGATGTGCGAGGACGGCGGCGACCCGGCGGAGGCCGCGCACCGCCTGACCGCGCACGTGCTGCGCCACCTCGGCGTCGGCTCGGCGGTCGTGCTCACCGACGACCAGGGCGACGCCGACGGCCTGGGCGGGTTCGGCGTCCCGGTCGTCGGTGTCGCCCAGCTGTAGGGCAGACGGCTCGGGGCGGGAACGCCCCGCTCAGCCGGCCGGCCGGGCGACCCGCCCGGCCGGCGGCTCCGGGACCGCGCCGGGGTGCAGCGCCCAGGCGAGGGCCTCGACCCCGTCGACGAGCCCCGGTCCGGCCTGCACCACGCAGCGGGCGGAGTCGATCGCCAGCAGGGGCATCCCCGGCAGCCGCTCCGCGACCGCCGCGCACTGCTCGAGCGCCGCCGCCAGACCCAGCCCACACGGCGCGACGACGACCAGGTCCGCGGCCGGCAGGTCCGCCCAGTCCGCCGCCACGCTGCGGTCGCCGTCGAGGGCCCCCACCGGCTCGCCCCCTGCCCGGCGGACGAGCTCGGGCACCCAGTGACCGGGGAGGTAGGGCGGGTCGGTCCACTCCAGGACGAGCACCCGCGGCCGGGGCCGGCCCGCGACCGCCCGCTCGACGGCGGCCAGCCGACGGTGCAGCTCCCCCACCAGGTCCGCCGCGAGGTCGGGGACGCCGGCCGCGCGCCCGACCGCCGCGAGCGCGTCGAGCACCTCGTCCAGGGTGTGCGGGTCGATCGAGACGACCTCGGCGTCGGTGCCGATCGCCCGGCACGCCTCCTCCACGGTCGCCGCCGGGAGCGCGCAGACCCGGCAGAGGTCCTGGGTCAGGATCAGGTCGGGGTCGGCCGCGGCCAGCGCCGGGCGGTCGAGCTCGTAGAGGGGCAGCCCCGCGGCGACCCGGTCGCGCACCCAGGCGTCGACGTCCGCCGGCGCGAGCCCCTGCGGGAGGGCGGTGTCGACGACGACGGGGCAGCGCTGCCGGGCCTCGGCGGGACACTCGAAGGTGACCGCGACCAGCCGGTCGGCCAGCCCGAGTGCCGTCACCATCTCCGTCGCGGCCGGCAGCAGGGAGGCGATCCGCACCGCGCCACGGTAGCCACGCGGCGGGCAGGATGACGCCGCACCGGGACCGGCGGGAGGGGACGACGTGGCGACGATCGACCAGGTCCGGCAGCGCATCGCGGCGACGTCCGCGGAGAAGGTGCTCGCCGAGAGCCTGGAGCGGGCGCGCGCGATCGCCGACCTGGGCGCCTTCATCACCGTCGCCGACACCGCGGCGGGCGGGTCCGGGCCGCTGGCCGGCGTCCCGCTGGCGGTGAAGGACAACCTCGACACCCGCGACCTGCCCACCACCGGCGGGACCCCGGCGCTGCGGCACTCCCGGCCGGGCCGCGACCAGCACGCGGTCGAGCGGCTGCGGGCGGCCGGGGTGGCGGTGGTCGGCAAGACGAACCTGCACGAGCTGGCGCTCGGCGTCACCAGCAACAACGCCGCGTTCGGCCCGGTCCGGAACCCGCACGACCCGAGCCGCTCGGCCGGCGGCTCCTCGGGCGGGTCGGCGGTCGCCGTGGCCACCGGCGTCGTCCCCGTCGCGCTGGGCACCGACACCGGCGGCTCGGTGCGGGTGCCGGCGGCGCACTGCGGTCTGGTCGGCTGGCGCCCGACGGTCGGCCGCTGGGGCTCCGGCCGCACGGTGCCGATCTCCAACACCCGCGACACCGCGGGGGTGCTCGCCACGACCGTCGCCGACGCCGCGCTGGTCGACGAGCTGGTCACCGGGCAGCAGGCACCCGCCCCCGACGACCGGCCGCTGCGGCTCGGCGTCCCCCGGATCGGCTTCCACGACGACCTCCACCCGGAGGTCGCGGCCACCACGCAGCGGGCGCTGGACCGGCTCGCCGACGCCGGCGTGGAGCTGGTCGAGGTCTGCGTGGCGGACGCGCACGCGCTGGACGCGGAGTGCGGGTTCCCGATCGTGTTCTTCGAGATCGCCCGCGAGCTGCCGGCCTACCTCGCCACGCTGCCCGGGCCGGAGAGCCGGCTGACCCTCGCCGACGTCCTGGCCCAGGTCGCCTCCCCCGACGTCCGCGGGGCGCTCGAGCTCGCCGCCGGCGGCTCGGTCACCGAATCGGTCCACCGGGAGAACCTCGCCGTCCGGGAGCGGCTGCGCGCGGCCTACGCCGCCGCGCTGCGCCTCCCGGACGGCGACCCGCTCGACGCGCTCGTCTACCCGACGGTGCCGATGCCGGCGCCACCGGTCGGGGACGACGACACGACCGAGCTGGCCGGCCGGCAGGTGCCGGTCTTCCTGACCACGATCCGCAACACCGGGCCGGGGTCGACCGCCGGGATGCCGTCGATCTCGCTGCCGGCGGGCGCGACGGCCGCCGGGCTGCCGATCGGCCTGTCCCTGGAGTCACTGCCCGGCACCGACGGCGCGCTGCTCGCGGCGGCCGCCCGGGTGGAGGCGGTCCTGGGTGCCGCCCGCCGGTAGCCGGCGTCCTCAGCCGCGGGCGGCGCACACCTCGGCGAGCCGGCGCAGCTCGTCGAGCACCACGTCGGGGCGCTCCAGGGGCAGGAAGTGCGACGTCGGGTACTCCCGGTACCGGGCGCCGGGGACCGCCGCGGCGGCGGCCCGCACGTCGGCGGCGTCGACGAGCACGTCGTAGCGGCCGGCCAGGAAGGTGGCGGGGGCGGCCAGCGGCGACAGGTCGAGCGGCGCGTGCTCGGCGGCCGCCACGGCCGCGTGCCGGAACCACGCCCAGTCCTGACCGGCGAACTCGTGCGCGACCTCCAGCAGCCCGGTCAGCCGGGCGGCCTCCGGCGCCCCGGGGTCGGCGCCGGCCATCGACAGCAGGGGCTGCCACTGCTGCAGGCCTGCGGTGACCAGCGGCAGGAACGGGCCGACCACCGGCAGCAGCCGGCTGCCGTGCCGGCCGGCCGTGGACCGCAGCCGGCGCGGCACGCCGAGCGACCCGAACAGCGACGAGAAGCTGCCGCCGGGCACCCCGGCCACGGCCAGCACGCCGCGGGCCCGCTGCGGGTCGGCCAGGGCCAGCTCGAAGGCGATGTTGACCCCCAGCGACCAGCCGACGACGAGCGCGGGCGGGAGGTCGAAGGCATCCAGGACGGCACGGGCGTCGGCGACGTGGTCCTCGACGCGGACGCGCTCGGGGTCGGCCGGACGCTCCGAACCGCCCAGCCCGCGGTGGTCCCAGCCGACCACCCGGAAACCGCTGTCCCGGGCGAGCAGGGCCGACCACGCGGCGGGCGAGGCACCGAGGCCGTTGCACAGGAGGACGGGGACACCGTCCTGCTCGTTCGACCAGGCGCGCAGGAGCGTCCCGTCCGCGCTCCACACCGGGCGCGGGCGGACCGGCGGCTGACCAGCGGTGATGGGTGCCCTCCCCAGGACGGGCGCCCCGGACCGGTCCGCGGCCGGGGCTGGATCTGCGGCCGCCTCCGAGGCTAGGCCACCGGCACCGGGTCCGGCCGCGGTGTGGCAGAGCCGACAGGCCCGGGGCGGGTCAGCCGACAGCCGTCGCGGGCGGCCGGCCGAGGGCGAGCCCGGTCAGCGCGAGGACGAGGCCCAGTGCCGGGACGGCGACCATCGCCACCCCCACCGCTCCCCCGCCGGCCGTCCCGTGGTGCGCGTGCCCGGCCGCCACCAGCGGGTGGGCTCCCACCATGGCCGCGGACACGGCGGCGGCCTGCACCCAGGCGCGCCGGCGCGGGAGCAGGGCCAGGTGCACCGCGCAGGGCAGGCAGGCCATCGCCATGCCGAGGAGCACCAGCACCTGCGCCGACGACGGCGGGGCGCCGGTGGCGAGGGCGAGCACGTGCACCGCAGCCGACCCCAGCGCGGCCGCCGCGGCCGCCCCCCGGACAGTCCGCGGCACCGACCCTTCATTCGACTTTAGGGCACGGGCTTCACATAGCGAGACAGCACTTGTAACGTGGGTCACGCAGTCTTTCTACACCCGTAGAACCAAAACAGGGAGCCCCCATGGCCGCACCCACTGCCGCCCCCTCCGTCACCCACCCGCTCGAGCTGCTGACCGCCGAGGAGGTCGCCACCGCCCGGCAGGTGCTGGTGGACGCCGGCCTGGTCGCTGACTCCACGCGCTTCGTGTACGTCGGCCTGGAGGAACCGGACAAGGCCGCGCTGTACACCGGCGCACCGGTCGACCGCCGGGTCCGGGTCCTGCTGCACGACGTCGAGCGGCCCGACGCCCACGACGTCGTCGTCTCGGTGAGCCGCCGGGCGGTCGTCTCCGACCGCGCGCTCGACGCCGCCACCGACGGGCAGCTGCCGGTGCTCGACGAGGAGTTCGCCCTCGTCGAGGAGGTGCTGGCCACCGACGAGCGCTGGCTGGCCGCCTTGGCCGCCCGCGGCCTCGACGTCGCCGACGTCCGGGTGGCGCCCCTGTCGGCGGGCGTCTTCGAGTACCCCGGGGAGACCGGGCGGCGCATCCTGCGCGGCCTCGCCTTCCGCCAGGACCACCCGCGCGACCACGCCTGGGCCCACCCCGTCGACGGACTGGTCGCCTACGTCGACGTCATGAACAGGACGGTCGACCAGGTCCTCGACCTCGGTCCGGTGCCGGTGCCCGAGGAGTCGGGCAACTTCGACGACCCGGCGGTCACCGGGCCGATGCGCACCACGCAGCGGCCGATCGAGATCACCCAGCCCGAGGGCCCGAGCTTCACCCTCGACGGCAACCTGCTGACCTGGGAGGGCTGGCAACTGCGGGTCGGGTTCGACGCCCGCGAGGGCCTGACCCTGCACCAGATCGGCTTCGAGGACGGCGGCCGGCTGCGCTCGGTCGTCCACCGGGCGTCGATCGCCGAGATGGTCGTGCCCTACGCCGACCCGTCCCCCGTCCGCTCGTGGCAGAACTACTTCGACACCGGCGAGTACCTGGTCGGCCGGTACGCCAACGCCCTGGAGCTGGGCTGCGACTGCCTCGGCGACATCACCTACCTCGACGCGGTCATCGCCGACGAGCGCGGCAACCCGCAGGTGCTGCGCAACGCCATCTGCATGCACGAGGAGGACGCCGGCATCCTCTGGAAGCACACCGACGCGTGGGCCGGCTCGTCGGAGACCCGCCGCCAGCGCCGCATGGTGATCAGCTTCTTCACCACCATCGGCAACTACGACTACGGCTTCTACTGGTACCTCCACCTCGACGGCACCATCGGCTTCGAGGTCAAGGCCACCGGCGTCGTCTTCACCTCCGCGCACCCGGGCGAGGGCTACCCGTACGCCTCCGAGATCGCCCCCGGCCTGGGGGCGCCGTTCCACCAGCACCTGTTCAGCGCCCGGCTGGACATGGCCGTCGACGGCCCGAACAACACCGTCGAGGAGCTGGACTTCGTCCGGGTCCCGATGGGGCCGGGCAACCCGCGCGGCAACGCCTTCGCCCAGCGCCGGACGACGCTGCGGACGGAGTCCGAGGCGCAGCGGATGGCCGACCAGTCCGTCGGCCGGGTCTGGCACATCAGCAACCCGGACAGCCGCAACCGCCTCGGTGAGCCGGTCGCCTACGCGCTGCTGCCGGAGGGCCAGCCACCGCTGCTGGCCGACCCCGACAGCCCCATCGCCCGCCGGGCCACCTTCGCGACCAGGCACCTGTGGGTGACGCCGTACGACCCCGCGGAGCGCTACGCGGCCGGCGACTTCGTCAACCAGCACCCGGGCGGCGCCGGCCTGCCGGAGTACGTCGCCCGCGACCGCGGGGTGGAGGCCACCGACCTCGTCGTCTGGCACACCTTCGGGCTCACCCACGTCCCGCGGCCCGAGGACTGGCCGATCATGCCGGTCGACCACACGGGCTTCCGGCTCAAGCCGGTCGGCTTCTTCGACCGCAACCCCACCCTCGACGTCCCGCCCAACGCCAGTGCCCACTGCCGCTCCCGGTCCACCGGCGGCCCGACCGAGGGCGGTTCCTGCCATGAGTGAGCTCTCCCCCACCGCGGCCCCGGCCGCCACCCCCACCGAGGAGCCGGCCGGCCGCGGCCTGCGCGGCTCGATCGGCGTCGTCGGGATCGTGTTCCTGGTCGTCGCCGCGGCCGCGCCGCTGACCTCGATCGGCGGCGCCCTGCCGGTCATGCTCGCGATCGGCAACGGTCCCGGGAGTCCGCTGGCCTACGTGGTGGCCGCCGTCGTCCTGCTGCTGTTCAGCGTCGGGTACGCGGCGATGAGCCGGCACGTCGTCGACGCCGGCGCCTTCTACGCCTACGTCAGCAAGGGGCTCGGCACGCCGGTGGGCGTCGGCGCCGCCGGGCTGGCCCTGCTCACCTACACCGCCATCCAGGCGGCGATCTACGGCCTGGCCGGCGCCACCGCCCAGGGCCTGGTCGTGCAGTACGGCGGCCCGGACCTGCCCTGGTGGGTCTGGTCGCTGCTGCTCATGGCGGTCGTCGGGCTGCTCGGGTACCGCAACATCGACGTCGGCGCCAAGGTCCTCGGCGTCCTGCTGACGCTGGAGATCGGGGTCATCGCCGTCGTGGCGATCGCCGTGCTGGTGCAGGGCGGGGCCGACGGCATCGACGTCCGGTCGTTCACGCCGTCGGAGTTCTTCTCCGGCGCACCCGGCATCAGCATCATGTTCGCGATCGCGTCCTTCATCGGCTTCGAGGCCACCGCCATCTACGGCGAGGAGGCGCGCAACCCGCGGCGGACGGTGCCGCTGGCCACGTACGTGGCCGTGGTCCTCATCGGCGGGTTCTACGCCCTGGCCAGCTGGGCGGTCGTGCTGGCCTTCGGCACCGACGGCGTGGTCGCGGCCGCCCGGGCCGACACCGCGGGACTGGTCTTCAGCGCGACCGCGCAGTACCTGAGCCCGGCCGTCGCCGACGCCATGGTGGTGCTCCTGCTGACCAGCCTGTTCGCCGCGCTCCTGGCGTTCCACAACGCGATCTCGCGGTACCTGTTCGCGCTGGGCCGGCAGGGCGTGGCACCGGCCGGGCTCGGCCGGACCCACGACCGCCACGCCTCCCCGCACGTCGGCTCGCTGGTGCAGACGGCGTCGGCGTTCGTGGTGGTCGCGGTCTTCGCCGTCGCCGGCTCGGACCCGGTGCTGCAGCTGTTCACCTGGATGTCGGGCCTGGCGACGGTCAGCGTCCTGCTGCTCATGGTGCTGACCAGCGTGGCCGTCCTGGCGTTCTTCGCCCGCAGCCGGGTGGACCGGCGCGTCTGGCACACCCGGGTCGCTCCGCTCCTGGGCACGCTCGGCCTGCTCGGCATCGTGGCGCTCGTGCTGGCCAACTTCACCACGCTGATCAGCGGGTCCGCCGGGCTGGCCGCCGTGCTGCTGGCCGTCATCGCCGTCGCGTTCGCCGCCGGCGTCGCCGTCGCGCTGGCCCGGCGGCCGCAGCGGACCGGCGCCTGATCCCGGCACCGCGGCCCCGTCCCCTCGTCGTCCAGACTGGGACGTCGGATCGTCGAGGGGACGGGAGCCCGGTGCCCAAGCTCGTAGACCACGGGACCAAGCGTCGCGAGATCCTCGAGGTGACGTGGCGGCTGATCGCCACCCGCGGCGCGGACGCCGCCACCATGCGGGAGATCGCCCGCGAGGCCGGCTACGCCAACGGCGCCCTCGCCCACTACTTCGCCAACAAGGACGCGCTGGTCGAGGCGGCCTACGGCTACGTCTTCGACCGGACCAACGACCGCATCCGGGCGGCCACCGCCGGGCTGCGCGGCCGGCCGGCCCTGCGCGCGTTCCTCGTCGAGGTGCTGCCCACCGCCGAGGTCACTCAGCTGGAGGCCCGGATCGTCCTGCCCTTCTGGAGCCGCACCGTCGCCGACCCGCGGTTCGCCGCCCTCAACGACGCGGCGATGCAGCAGTGGCGGGCGGAGCTGCGGCGCCTGCTGGCCGAGGCACGGGAGGACGGCGACGTCACGGTCGGCACGCCCGACGACGTCCTCGCCGAGCAGCTGCTCGCCATGGCCATGGGCCTGCAGGTCCTGGCGACCCTGCCGCAGAGCCCCACACCGGGGGCGACCCAGCTCGCGCTGCTCGACACCTTCCTGGCCGGGCTCTCCGCCGGCTGACCGCCGGTCACGCCAGCGGGCCCAACAGCGCCCGCAGCCGCTGAGCTGCACCTAGCCCGCCGTCGGGCTCCCATCGCGGGACTCGGGAGTGAGCAACGAGAGCAGCCCGCGCAGGTACCCGAGGGCTGCCTGGGTCCGGTCCGGGTGACCGAGTGCGAGCTCCTGGAACACCATCCCGTCGACGGCGGCGAAGATCAGGTGGACGAGCGCGTCGTCGCAGTCGATGCCGGCGCACTCGAGCTCCCGCCGGAGCGCTGCTCGATACGCCGCGTACATCGCCTCGACGTGCGGGCGCAGCTCCGGCTGCCTCCGCGACTCCAGGATCAACTCGAACCCGAAGACCTGGTCGTCGGAGAAGTCCTCGAGGAGCTGGGCGAGGCCGGCGAACAGTGAATCGATGTCCCCACTGCCGGGCCGCGTGCTGATCGACGCAACGCTGTTCTCCAGCGAGTACTCGAGTGCCGCCTCCAGGAGCGCGTCTCGCGTACCGAAGTGGTGCGCCACCAGCCCGTGAGCGACGCCGGCCTCCTGGGCGACGGCGCGGTACGTGAGGTGGCGCAGGCCCCGGGTGGCCACGACGTGGACGGCCGCGGCCAGGAGGGCGCGTCGCCCTTCGCCGTACCGGGGACCGGCACGCCCCGCGGGGGATGCGCTCGTCATGTCGCCTCTCTCCTGGGTCACGCCCGCCCTCGGGACGCGGTTCGGTCCCGGACACGGTGCGTTGCGTTCGAGGTTGCCAGAGACATCCGTGGCTGTCCACTTGACCAGTTTGCCGCCATGCGTCACCGTCTGTGCCACCGCTCACAACTGTCCAGATGGACAGCCCGCATGGAAGGCAGCCGCATGACGATTCCCACGACAACCGCGTTCAGCTGGGACAAGAACGACTGGACCGCCCTCAGCGACATGGCGGAGGGCTTCGACGAGTACCGACCCCCACTGTCGGCCGGCCTCGAGGGGCAGACCCTGACGCTCCGCTGCCGAGTGCCGGAGGTGACCGGCAGCGATCACACGCTCGTGCACGACTTCGGCGCACGCGAGCTGCGATGGACACTGCTGGACGGCGACGGTCGGCA
This sequence comes from Geodermatophilus sp. SYSU D00705, assembly GCF_054050135.1. Classification (NCBI taxonomy): domain Bacteria; kingdom Bacillati; phylum Actinomycetota; class Actinomycetes; order Geodermatophilales; family Geodermatophilaceae; genus Geodermatophilus; species Geodermatophilus sp. SYSU D00705. The sequence goes on from NZ_JBJGYT010000053.1 coordinate 16,327, forward strand.
CGAGGGCAGCGCACCCTACGAGTTGTTCGAGATGCAGCCGGGCCTGTTCTTCCTGCACTACCTCCGGGACGGCGGGGACCACCCGGTCGCGGTCAGCCTCGCCCTCGACACGACGACCGGTCAGGCGACGGGCGCAATCGGCGAGCTCGGCCTACAGCCCGAGCCGCACCGCGCTCGCCAGACCTGGTTCCAGGGATGGACGGGCGTGGCGGACACGGCGGTGGCCATTCCCCATCCGGCCACGACGGAGCTCATCGGTCACCGCATCCGCTACGCGTACAGCAGTGACGACGTGTACGACCACGTCTACCTCAACGAGCACCTCTTCACCTGGATCTGCGTCGGCGGCGCCGAGGCGGGACTGGGTGACACCGACCACTGCACCCACTGGAAGCTGCGCGACAGGACGTACCTCTTCTCCTGGTTGGAGAAGAACGTCGGCGTGGAGGGCATGGTCCTCATCGACCTGACGGCGCTGCGAACGGTGGGGATCCAGTTCGGTCTCGACCAGAAGACCGGCGAGCTCGTCAACATCACGATGGGCGCCTACGCCATCGACCTCGGCCGCGCACCCGGCATCGACTCGTGCCGACCCGGCCCCGCCTGACGAGGCGAGTGGTCACCGAGCCGTGACCAGCACGCACGTACGAGTTCGACGGCGCACGGAGCGAGCCTCATCCGTGACACCCGTCGGAGACCACGGCGCCGAGTCGGCACCCCTCCAGGTCGGCAGACCCGGAGAACCGTCCCGACTCCGGGCGAGCAGACACAGCCGCGCAGTCGTCAACCGAGAGCAGCAGCCATGACCGAGAACAACACCGCCCCTCGCCCACCAGCAGGCACGACCGACGGAGGAGCCGTGGCCGTCGACGAGCCGGCACCCACCCGCCTGGCGCCCGACAAGCTCGGCGTCCTCGCGATCGCCTTCTTCGTCGTCGCCGCCGCCGCCCCGATGGCGGCCGTCGTGGGGGCGAGTCCGGTGCTCTTCTCCGCAACGGGCCCCGGCACACCGGTCATCTACGCGCTCGCCGCCCTGCTGATCGCGTTGTTCGCCGTCGGCTACCTGCGCATGAGCCACCACATCACCAACGCGGGAGGCTTCGTCGCCTACATCGCCAAGGGCTTGGGCAACGTCTGGGCCACCGGCGGCGCCGGCCTGGCCCTCCTCACCTACCTCGCCCTCCAGGTCGGCCTGTGGTCGCAGTTCGGCGTCTTCGCGCAGGGGCTCGTCGCGCAACTGTCCGGCATCGACATCCCCCCGCTCGCCTGGATCCTGACCGTCTTCGCCGCGGTCACGATGCTCACGATGCGCGGGGTCGACGCCAGCCTGAAGTTGCTGGGCGTCCTCATCGTCGGGGAGGCAGCCGTCGTCGCCATCCTGGTCGTGGTTCTGATCGTGGACCACGGATTCGGCGTCTTCAGCATCGCCGGTTTCACCGCTGACAACGTCTTCGGCCCTGGCCTCGGCATCGCGCTGCTCTTCGCACTCCTGTGTTTCACCAGCTTCGAAGCCACCGTCGTCTTCTCCGAGGAGGCCAGGGACCCCCGCCGCACGATCCCGCGAGCCCTGTACCTGGTCATCGCGTTCGTGGGTGTCTTCTACACGCTCTCGACCTGGGTGATCGGTGGCGCCGTCGGCATCGGCTCCATCCAGCAGACCGCCACCGCAGATCCCGCGGGCTTCATCTTCGGCCTGGCCGAGGACAACGGCGGCCACGCACTGAGCCTCGCCATGCAGATCCTGGTGGTGACGAGTTTCGTCGCGATGCTGCTCGGGCTGTGCAACATGTTCGCGCGCTACCTGTTCGCCCTGGGCCGCGCCGGTGTCCTGCCCAGGGGGCTGGCCGCCGTCTCGCGTCGCGGCAGCCCTGGCACCGCGGCACTCGTCAACAGCGCGACGGTCGCGGTCGTCATCAGCGCCTTCCTGCTCGGCGGCGCCGATCCCATCACCGTGGTCTTCGCCTGGTTCAGCGCGCTCGGCTCAGCGAGCTTCATCGCGATCCTCCTGCTGACCTCGGTGGCGGTCGTCGCGTTCTTCCTGCGTCATCGACTCGTCGACGACGTCTGGCAGACCGTCGTGGCGCCCGTGCTGTCGATCGCGGCATTCGCCTACGCCGGATACGTGACGCTCACCAACTACACCGTGTTGACCGGCTCCGGCGGCACCGCTCAGTGGCTCCTCGTCCTGATCCCGGCCGTCCTCCTCGCGGGCATGGTCCGCGGGTTGGGCAAGAGGTCCATCGACTACTCGGCACAGGTGTTCTGACAGTGGGACGGCACGTCCGGGCTGCCGACCGCGGGAGTGCGCCGGCCTGCTGCCGGCGGACACGACCGAGCCGCAGCGCCATGGCCACCGCATCGATCGACATGGCCTGGATGCCGGTCGGCTGACCGCTCCCCGCCCCCGCGCCCGGGGTCGCCGAGGTGCACCTCGGC
>NZ_JBJGYT010000054.1:0-18085 GCF_054050135.1 Geodermatophilus sp. SYSU D00705
ATAATCGCTGTGTCACCGGTTCAAATCCGGTCACCGCTACTCTCGACGGACCCCGCACCCCGGGGTCCGTCGTCGTGGGGGGGGCGCCCCCCCCCCCCGCCCCGCCCCCCCCGCCCCCCCCCCCGGGAGGCTCTCGTCCGTCGCTGCGCGGGCCAGCGCGCCCGGCTCAGGCCGGACGCAGCCGGCCCTCCAGCCAGTCCGCCGCCATCTGCCGGGCGCGGTGCACCGGGTCGCCCGGCTCCAGGCCGGACGTGGTGGCCTGGCGCGCGAGGCGGACCAGGCGCCGTCGTAGAAGGACAGCAGATACGGGTTCGGCCTGTACCTGCCGCGGTCCGGTGCGGACCCGGGGCTGACCCCGGGGGTCGCGGGCGGCATCTCCGCAGGCGGCTACCTCGCCTACTGCGTCGCGGCCGTCCTCGGCCTGCACCTGGTCGGCCGGGGGCGGGCGCGTCGAGCCCTGTGGTGGGCCGGCCTCACGGCGGCGGGGGGCTCGCTGGTGGTCTCCGCCGCGGAGGCGGTACCGGTCCTGGCGATCGGGGCGCTCGTCGCCGGCAGCGGTGCCGGTGCCGCGAGCCCGGCGCTGGTGGCCGCCGTGGCCGGGACGGTGTCCCCGTCTGCCGAGCCGCGGTCCCAGGCGGTCGTGAACAGCGGCACGGGGGCGGAGGGGGCATCGGCGGGCTGGTGGTCCTGGCCTGGCCGGAGGAGTGGCGGTGGGCATGGCTCGGCTTCGCCGCCGCCGCGCTGCTCGTGACCTGGTGGACCGACCGCTCCGCCTGCTGGTGCCCGCCCTCGGCCGCTCCCGGTGGGCCGGCGTCCGGGCCGCGACCGCTGCGCCTCGGGCGCGCGCTGACCGCCGGTCTGCTCGCCGGCGCCGGTGGGGCCGGGGTGTGGACGTTCGGTCCGGAGGCGACGACCGGGAGTGGACGTCCACCCGGGTCACCGGGCTGCTGTGGTGCCTGCTGGGCGGGGCCGCCCTCCTGGGCGGCTGCAGCGGCAGCCTCGTGCGCCGCGCCGGCCTCCCCGCCGCCTGGGTGGTGTCGGCGGGAACGGCCGCCGCGGGGACGGCGCTGCTCGCCTGGCGGCCGGGGTCGGTCCCGCTCGCCGCGGTGGCGCTGTTCGGCTGCGGCTTCGTCGCGCTGAGCGGCGTGCTCATCGTCTGGGGGTGGCCGGCTGGCGCCCGGGGCGGCTGCCCCGGCCACGGCCCTGCTGTTCATCGCCCTGACCACGGGCCAGGCCGTCGGGGCTCTCCTCCTCGGCGTCCTCGCCGGCGCCGCCGGGACACCGGCCGCCCTCGTCGCCGCCGCGGGGCTCGTGCCGGCCGCCGCGGTCGCCGCTCCGCGCGCCGGTCACCGGGCGACGCCGGCGGAGCGGTCAGGACGGCGTGGGCACGGCTGAGCGCAGCTGCCGGCGCCACCGGGTGAACAGGCGGGGCTGGTTCATCCCGAGGACGGCGACGGGCTGCCCGTCGCGCTCGTAGACGACCAGGAAGCTGCGGTCGGCGCAGCTGCCCTCCACCACGCGGGCCACGTCGCCCTCGCGACGGGAACCCGCGAACTGGATGCGGGCGCCGTACTGGTCGGACCAGAAGTAGGGGACCGCGGCGGGCGCGGGCTCCCCGGTGCCCAGCAGGGTGGCGACCGCGGCGGCCGGCTGCTCCAGGGCGTGGGTCCAGTGCTCGACGCGGACGTGCCGCTCCGCGGAGGCCGACCACGCCGCGGCGCAGTCACCCACGGCGACCACGCCCGGGACGTTGGTGGCGCAGCGCGCGTCGGTGAGGACGCCGTTGCCGAGGGCCACACCGGAGTCGGCCAGCCACTCGGTGTTCGGGACGGCGCCGATCCCCACCACCACCACGTCGGCGGGCAGGCGGGTGCCGTCGGCGAGCTCGACTGCCTCGACCCGGCCGGTGCCGACCACTCCGGCGACCCCGGTGCCGACCAGCAGCCGGGTGCCGTGGTCGGCGTGCAGCCCGGCACAGACCGTGCCCATGTCGGTGCCCAGCGGGCCCGCGAGGGGGACTGGCTGGGTCTCGACGACGGTGACCTCCAGCCCGAGCGTCCGGGCCGTGGAGGCGACCTCGGCCCCGATGAAGCCGGCGCCGATCACGACCAGGCGCCCGCCGGCGACGAGGTCCTCCCGGAGGGCGACGGCGTCGTCCAGGGAGCGCAGCACGTGCACCCCGTCGAGCCCCTCGCTGCCGGGCAGGCGCCGGGCCCGGGCGCCCGTGGCGAGGACGACGCCGTCGGCGCGGAGCTCGCTGCCGTCGTCCAGGAGCACCGAGCGGCCGGTGCGGTCCAGGCCGACCGCCCGGCGGCCCAGCCGCCACTCGAGACCGAGGTCCGCGTCGTCGGGCGTGCCCAGGGCGATGTCGTCCAGCGAGGCCGTGCCGGCCAGGAACTCCTTGGACAGCGGCGGGCGGTCGTAGGGGGCGTGCACCTCGTCGCCGATGACCACGATGCGGCCGTCGTAGGACTGTTCCCGCAGGGCGCGCGCCGCCGACAGGCCGGCCAGGGAGGCCCCGACCACGGCGACGGTGGGGGTCATGCGGCACCGTCCGCGGCGATCCCGGGCTGCACGTAGACCATGCCGTCCTGGACCACGACCCGGTGGGTGCGGACCGCGGTCTTGGCCGGCGGGCCGGACACCTTCCCGGTGCGCAGGTCGAAGCAGGAGGCGTGCAGGGGGCACTCCACGGCGCAGCCGTCCAGCCAGCCGTCGGACAGCGATGCGTCCTGGTGGGTGCACGTGTCGTCGATCGCGTAGAAGTCGCCGTCGACGTTGAAGACGGCGATGGGCTCGGTGGCCTCGACTCGGGTCGCCTCTCCGGGCGGCAGCGCGGTCGTGGGGCAGACCGGGATCATGGGCGCTCCAGCTGGTCGGTGTTGCGGTATCTGCAACTCACTGCTGATAGCGCAACAGCATGCGCGCGCGGGAGGGGGGCGTCAAGAGACGACCCGGCACGTCCGGCATGCCCGCCTACTCTGGCGTCATGAGTGGGCCGCAGGGTGAGAGCGCAGACCGGGGTTCGGTCGCCGTCGTGCAGTCCGTCGACCGGGCACTGAGCGTCCTGGAGATCCTGGCGGCCCAGGGGGAGGCCGGGGTCACGGAGGTGGCCGCCGAGCTCGGTGTGCACAAGTCCACGGCCTTCCGGCTGGTGGCGGCACTGGAGAGCCGCGGCTTCGTCGAGCAGTTGGCCGACCGGGGCAAGTACCGGCTGGGCTTCGGGGTCGTGCGCCTGGCCGGCGCGGCCGCCGCGCAGCTGGACATCGCCCGGGAGGGGCGGCCGATCTGCGAGGCGCTGGCCGCCGACCTCGAGGAGACGGTGAACATCGCGATCCTGGACGGCGACCGCGCGGTGAACGTCAGCCAGGTCCGCGGGCCGGCCGCGCTCAGCACGCACAACTGGGTCGGGCAGGGCACCCCGCTGCACGCGACCTCCAGCGGCAAGGTGCTCCTGGCCTACGCGCCCGACGCCGTCCGCAAGGACGTGCTCTCCCGGGAGCTGCCGCGCTTCGCCCCCGCGACGATCACCGATCCCGAGGTGCTGCGGCAGGACCTCGACCGGATCGTGGAGCAGGGGTGGGGCGCCACCGTCGAGGAGTTCGAGGTCGGGCTCAGCGCGGTCGCCGCACCCGTCCGCGGTGCGGACGGAGACGTGGTCGCGGCGCTCAGCGTCTCGGGGCCGTCCTTCCGCATGGCCGAGGAGGACTTCCCGAGGCTGGCCCGGCGGGTGCAGTCCGGTGCCGAGGAGCTGAGCCGGCGGCTGGGCTACTTCGCACAGTCCCGCTGACTCCCGGCCGGGCGCTGCCGGCCGCGCGCGTCCGCGCGTCCGGGCTCGGTGCCCGGTGCGCGTTCTGTGCGCACACCGTCGACGCGGCGGTGTCGAGAGGACGTCGTGTGCACACGGCGGTGACCGGCGAGGTCGGCGCCGAGCGTCCACGGGGTGGCGGAGGGGGGCGACGGGACGGCGTCGGTGCGCGCGCTCTGTGCACAGAGCGTCGCGGGGGCGGCGTCGGGAGCACGTCCTGCGCGCACGACGTCGGCGGGGCGTCGTCGGGTGGGCGCGCGGCGTCCGGTGCTCCCTGCTTGCGCACCCCGCGTCGGCGGCGCTGACGCTCCGAGAAGGACCCCATGGGATTCGTGGCGGAACAGGTTGTTGCGTAGAGCGCGACTCGCTCTGTAATGTGAAACACACCGGTCGTCCTCAGCTTGCTGGCGGACGGCGACCGTGGCTAGTCGCAGACCTGTGTCCGACTTCCGGCGTCCCGCAGATCGCCGACGGAACCCCGAGGTGCCGTATGACCACCACCGAACAGCCCGCGAGCCTCATCTCCACGCTGCCGGGCCACTACTACACCGACCCCGGCGTCTTCGCGCTGGAGCAGTCGCACGTCTTCGAGGACATGTGGTTCTGCGTCGTGCGGTCCAGTGACCTGGCCAAGCCCGGCTCCTTCAAGAAGGTGCAGGTGGGCAGCGAGAGCGTGCTCGTGGTCCGCGGCCGGGACGGGCAGTTGCGGGCCTTCCTCAACATCTGCCGGCACCGCGGCGCGCAGATCTGCACGGAGGACTCCGGCGCGACCAACCGGGCCTTCCGGTGCCCGTACCACGCGTGGACCTACGACCTCGAGGGCAAGTTGATCGCGGCCCCGAACCTGAAGAACATGCCCGACATCGACCGGGCCGAGTACGGCCTGGTCAACGTGGCGCTGCGGGAGTGGCTGGGCTACGCCTGGGTGTGCCTGGCCAAGGAGCCCCCGTCCTTCGAGGACAGCGTGATGGGCGAGATCGTCGAGCGCCTCGGGAGCGTGGAGGCGATCGACCACTACGACCTCGACTCGCTGTCCGTCGGCCGCCGCGTCACCTACGACGTCAAGGCCAACTGGAAGCTGATCATCGAGAACTTCATGGAGTGCTACCACTGCGCGACCATCCACCCGGAGCTCACCGAGGTGCTGCCCGAGTTCGCCGACGGCTACGCGGCGCAGTACTTCGTCGGGCACGGGGCGGAGTTCGGCGACGACGTCAAGGGCTTCACCGTCGACGGCAGTGAGGGTTTCGACCGGCTCCCCGGTGTCGACGAGGAGCAGGACCGCCGTTACTACGCCATCACGGTCAAGCCGACGGTGTTCGTCAACCTCGTGCCGGACCACGTCATCTTCCACCGCATGTTCCCGGTCTCGGCCGACCGGACGATCGTGGAGTGCGACTGGCTGTACACGCACGACGTCGTCGAGTCGGGCCGGGACGTGTCCCGCTCGGTGGAGCTGTTCCACCGGGTCAACGAGCAGGACTTCGCCGCCTGCGAGCGGACCCAGCCGGCCATGTCCTCCCGTGCCTACGCCAAGGGCGGCGTGCTGGTGCCCTCCGAGCACCACATCGGTGCCTTCCACGAGTGGCTCACCCAGCGCCTGGGGCGCTGAACCACCGGTGCTCCGGGGCCGGGGGGACGACGTCCCCCCGGCCCCGGAGCCGTCTCCGTCAGACGACGACGTAGCCGTCGCCGGTGGCCGCGACCGCGCCGAGGCGGACGAGTCGCTCGAGGTGCAGGAGGGCGGTGCGCCGCTCGACCGCGTCGACGAGCGGCGACCGCACGTGGGGGCGGTACACCAGCCGGTGGGCGACGACGTCCTCGAGCGTGCGCGGCTGCCGCAGCAGGTCCAGGAGCACGTCGTCCCGACGGCGGATGACCGCCGCGAACCGGTCCAGCATGCCGAGGAAGGCCGCGCTGCCCTCGACCACGCCGACGTGGTGGGAGGTCCCGTACCAGCGCGCCTCGACGTCCCGCAGGCGCGCGATCGAGCTCTCGAAGTCCTGCAGGCTGCTCGACAGGTCGCCGTAGTAGGGGCCGAAGGACGTGAGGTCGACGTCGGCGAGGAACAGGAAGCCGTCGGGCTCGACGAGGAAGCCGCAGTGACCCGCCGTGTGTCCGGGCAGGTGGACGACGGTCACGGTGCGACCGCCCAGGTCCAGCACCTCCCCGTCCTCGAACGTGCCGACCTCCCCGTGCCCGGTCAGGGAGAAGGTGTCGCGGAACTGCTCCCGGAGGACCGTGGCCTCGTCGGGGCCAACCCCGAAGCCCGCGAGCAGGGCCTCGGGGGACCGGACGGCGGCCGCCTCGGCGGGATGGGCGAGGACCGGGACGTCGGCGAACAGGGAGAGCCCGGTGAGGTGGTCCTCGTGGGCGTGGCTGACGGCGACCAGGTCCACCGCGGCCGGCACCCCGCCGCGCCGGGAGACCTCGGTCGAGGGATCGACCAGCACGGTGCCGTTGCTGCCCCGGACCAGCAGGGAGTTCCCGCCGGGGTAGCGGCCGCCTCCGGGTGAGCCGAGGACGGTGACACCCCCGTACGACACGTCCCCGCACGCCGCGGGCTCTCCGCTCACCGGTCGTCGCTGCCGGTGTCCGACAGGCGGGTCAGCCAGGCCTGCCGCCACGCCTCGGTCCGCGCCACCTCGTTGAAGGTGAACAGGTGGAGGCCCTGCAGGCCGTGCCCCGGCTCGCCGAGGGCCGGTGCGAGACGCTCGACCAGGCGGTCCGGCCGGTAGCCGTGCGGGAGGAAGAAGCGCCAGAACAGGCTGTGCTGCTTGAGCAGGAACCGGGCGGACTGCCCGAGCCCCAGCCCGGCCGAGATGCGCACCAGCTTCTGGCGCGTCACCGCACCGGGGAGCCCGACCCGGATCGGCAGGTCGACGCCGCGTGCCCTGACCTGACGTGCCCACGCCGTCGTCGTCGACGGGTGGAAGCACAGCTGGGTGATGACGTGCGTCGCGTGCGGGGCCTTCCGCTCCAGTGCCTGCTCGATGAGCTCGGCGCTGATGTGCCCGTGCCCCTCGGGATAGCCGCCGATCCCCACCCGCCGGAAGGAGTGGCCGGCGGTCTCCAGCTCGAGGAGCAGGCTGAGCGCGTCGGGGAACGCCCCCGCGGGCTCGGCCGCGTCACCGCCGACGACGAACACGCTGTCGACGCCGGCGGCGCGCAGGCGGGCGGTGACGTCGGCCAGGTGGGCACGGTCCCTGACCAGCCGGGCGGCCAGGTGCGGCGTCGCGTCGAACCCGTGCCCGGACAACCGCTCGGCCAGCTCCAGCGTGGGCGCCAGGCCCTTCGCCTCCGTCACCGTCACCGTGAGGGGCACCGTGCGGGGGACGGACTCGACGACCGCCTCCTCGGCGCCCCGCAGCGGCAGGACCTCGTAGCTCGCACCGCGCAGCGCCCGCTCCACCGCGGCGCGGGACCGCCGCGCCGGCCGGCCCCCGTCCCGAGGCGGGGACCCCGCGCCCGTGGGCGCGCCGGACGTCTCAACCGACACGGCACACCTCCGCGGCGACGGTCGTGTCCTCGCCGTGGCCCGCCCTGACGACGGTGTCCCCGGGGAGGGTCAGCAGACACGAGCGGATGGAGTGCCGGATCGACGTCCGGTCGCCGGGGGAGTGCCCGGGGCCCCCGCGCAGCAGCGTGTCCCCGGTGAAGACGGTGTCCAGGTCGCGCGCGTACAGCGAGGTGCTGCCCGGGCTGTGGCCCGGCGTGTGCATCGAGAGCAACCGCGTCCCGGCCACGGAGAAGGGCGTGCAGTGGCCGACGGGCTGATCGGGCAGCGCCTCGGGGTGGACGCTCCGCCACAGCGGGAGGTCGGCGGCGTTGAGCCAGATCGGTGCGCGGGTGGCCTCGCGCAGCGCCACGGCGGCGGTGATGTGGTCGCTGTGCCCGTGGGTGAGCACGATCGCCGTCACGGTGCGTCCGCCGACCGCCTCGACGATCGGCTCGGCGCGGTGGGGGGCGTCGATGACGAGCACCTCGTCGTCGTCGCCGACCAACCAGACGTTGGTGTCGGCGTCCTGCCCGGCCGGGCCGGGGACGAGGAGACGCTCGGTCCGGGCGCTCACTTGTCCAACACCACGACGGAGCGCAGCACCTCACCCCGGCGCAGGTTGTCGAAGGCCTCCTCGACGTCGTCCAGGCCGACGGCCTCGGTGACGAACCGGTCGAGCGGGAAGCGGCCCTGCAGGTACAGGTCGATGAGCATCGGGAAGTCGCGGCTGGGCAGGCAGTCGCCGTACCAGGAGGACTTCACCGCACCGCCGCGGCCGAAGACCTCGATCAGCGGCAGCTCGATCGTCATGTCCGGGGTCGGGACGCCGACGAGGACGACGCGACCGGCCAGGTCGCGGGCGTAGAACGCCTGCTCGAACACCGCGGGGTGACCGACGGCGTCGATGGCGACGTCCACGCCGAAGCCGCCGGTGTGGCCCTTGATCGCCTCCACCGCGTCGGTCTGCCTGGAGTTGACCGTGTGGGTGGCGCCCAGCTGGCGGGCCCACTCCAGCTTCCGGTCGTCGATGTCGACGGCGATGATCGTCGTCGCGCCGGCCAGCTTGGCGCCGGCGATCGCGGCGTCACCGACGCCGCCGCAGCCGAACACCGCCACGCTCTCGCCGCGCTTGACCGCACCGGTGTTGATCGCCGCGCCGACGCCGGCCATGACGCCGCAGCCGAGCAGGCCGGCGGCGGTCGGCGGGGCGGCCGGGTCGACCTTGGTGCACTGGCCGGAGTGGACCAGCGTCTTCTCCGCGAACGCGCCGATGCCCAGCGCCGGGGACAGCTCGGTGCCGTCCTTGAGCGTCATCTTCTGCGTGGCGTTGTGGGTGTCGAAGCAGTACTGCAGCTCGCCCTTGCGGCAGGCGCGGCACTCGCCGCACACCGCGCGCCAGTTGAGGACCACGTAGTCGCCGACGGCGACGTTGGTGACGCCCTCGCCGACGGCGGAGACCACGCCGGCGGCCTCGTGGCCCAGCAGGAACGGGAACTCGTCGTTGATGTTCCCCTCGCGGTAGTGCAGGTCGGTGGCGCACACCCCGCACGCCTGCACGTCCACGAGCGCCTCACCCGGGCCGGGGTCGGGGACGATGATCGTCTCGACGGTGACCGGAGCACCCTTGCTGCGGGCGACGACGCCCTTCACCTCATGGGCCATGGCGCTGGATCTCCTCTCTGGGGATGTGGGGACGACACGTCCGGCCTCCCTGCAGGGCCCGCCGCGAGCGTGCGAGTGGTGGGGCGCAGGGAGGTCCTCTCACGGACCTCTTGACCCCTGCCGAGACCCACCCTACGGTGTTGCACGACTGATATACCAGTCTTCGGCTCCATTTCATGACAGAAGGGACCCCGGCATGGTCGTCCAGGTTGAAGCCGCTCCGGACCGCGTCCTCGACCGATCGCTGGGAGACACCGACCCGGAGGTCTTCGCGGCGATCTCCGCCGAGCTCACCCGGCAGCAGACCACCCTGGAGATGATCGCCAGCGAGAACTTCGCCCCGGTGGCGGTCATGCAGGCCCAGGGCTCGGTGCTGACCAACAAGTACGCCGAGGGGTACCCGGGCCGGCGCTACTACGGCGGCTGCGAGCACGTCGACGTCATCGAGCAGCTGGCCATCGACCGGCTGAGGGCGCTGTTCGGCGCCGAGTACGCCAACGTCCAGCCGCACTCGGGCGCGCAGGCCAACGCCGCGGCGATGTCCGCCCTGCTCGAGCCCGGCGACACGATCCTCGGCCTGGACCTCGCCCACGGCGGTCACCTCACCCACGGGATGAAGCTCAACTTCTCCGGGAAGCTCTACGACGTCGCCGCGTACCACGTGGGCCGCGAGGACCACCGGGTCGACATGGCCGAGGTCGAGGAGCTGGCGCGGGAACGGCGGCCCAAGCTCATCGTCGCGGGCTGGTCGGCCTATCCCCGCCAGCTGGACTTCGCCGAGTTCCGCCGGATCGCCGACGAGGTCGGGGCCTACCTGATGGTGGACATGGCCCACTTCGCCGGTCTCGTCGCCGCCGGGCTGCACCCCTCGCCGGTGCCGCACGCGCACGTGGTCACCTCGACCACCCACAAGACCCTGGGCGGCCCGCGCGGCGGGGTCATCCTGGCCACCGCCGACCTGGCCAAGAAGTTCAACTCGTCGGTCTTCCCCGGCCAGCAGGGCGGCCCGCTCGAGCACGTGATCGCCGCCAAGGCGGTGGCCTTCAAGCTGGCCGGCGAGCCGGCCTTCCGCGAGCGCCAGGAGCGCACCCTCGCCGGCGCGCGGATCCTGGCCGACCGGTTGCTGGCCCCCGACTCGCGCGCGGCGGGCATCGACGTGGTCAGCGGCGGCACCGACGTCCACCTGGTCCTCGTGGACCTGAGGGAGTCCGCCCTCGACGGCCGGCAGGCCGAGGACCGGCTGCACGCCATCGGCATCACCGTCAACCGCAACGCCGTGCCCTTCGACCCCCGCCCGCCGATGGTCAGCTCCGGTGTCCGCATCGGCACCCCGGCGCTGGCCGCCCGCGGCTTCGACCTCGACGACTTCGCCGAGGTCTCCGACGTCATCGCGGCCGCGCTCCGGCCCTCGACCGGGGACGACGAGCTCCCCGGGCTCCGCTCGCGGGTCACCCGGCTCGCCGACCGCCACCCGCTCTACCCCGACCTGACGGAGGTCTCCCGATGAGCCCCCGCACCCCCGGCGCCGACCTGCCGGACCACCCGGACGCCCTCTGGCGCGACGCGGAACCGAAGCGCTCCTACGACGTGGTGATCGTCGGCGGGGGCGGGCACGGCCTGGCCACCGCCCACTACCTCGCCAAGAACCACGGCATCACCAACGTCGCGGTGCTGGAGAAGGGCTGGCTGGCCGGCGGCAACATGGCCCGCAACACCACGATCATCCGGTCCAACTACCTGTGGGACGAGAGCTCGGCCATCTACGAGCACGCGCTCAAGCTGTGGGAGGGGCTCGAGGACGACCTCGACTACCCGATCCTGTTCAGCCAGCGCGGCGTGCTCAACCTGGCCCACACGCTGCAGGACGTCCGGGACAGCGTGCGCCGGGTCGAGGCCAACAAGCTCAACGGGGTCGACGCGGAGTGGGTGGAGCCCGACGAGGTCCGCAAGATCTGCCCGATAGTCAACACCTCGGGCGACATCCGCTACCCGGTCCTGGGGGCGACTTACCAGCCGCGCGCCGGCATCGCCAAGCACGACTACGTGGCCTGGGGCTTCGCCCGCCGGGCCTCCGAGGCCGGCATCGACCTCATCCAGGACTGCGAGGTCACGGGGTTCACCACCGACGGCGACCGGGTCACCGGGGTGCAGACCAGTCGCGGCACCATCGCCGCCGGCACCGTCGCGCTCTGCGCGGCCGGCCACACCTCGGTGCTCACCGACATGCTCGGCATCCGCGTGCCGGTGCAGAGCCACCCGCTGCAGGCGCTGGTCTCCGAGCTGCTCGAGCCGGTGCACCCCACCGTGGTCATGTCCAACGCCGTGCACGTGTACGTCTCGCAGGCGCACAAGGGCGAGCTGGTCATGGGCGCCGGGGTCGACTCGTACAACGGCTACGGCCAGCGCGGGGCGTTCCACATCATCGAGCGGCAGATGGCCGCGGCCGTCGAGCTGTTCCCCGTCTTCGCGCGGGCGCACCTGCTGCGCACCTGGGGCGGCATCGTCGACACCAGCCCCGACGCCTCGCCGATCGTGGGGCGGACCCCCTACGACAACCTCTACCTCAACTGCGGGTGGGGCACCGGCGGGTTCAAGGCCACCCCCGGCATCGGCTGGGCCCTGGCCGCCACCATCGCCTCCGGCGAGCCCCACCCGACCGTGGCGCCGTTCAGCCTCGACCGCTTCGTCACCGGCGCGCTCGTCGACGAGCACGGCGCTGCCGCCGTCGCCCACTGACCCCAGGGAGTCCCCGTGCAACTCATCCCGTGCCCGTGGTGCGGCCCCCGCGAGGAGGTCGAGTTCTCCTACGGCGGCCAGGCCCACGTCCCGTACCCCGACAGCCCTGCAGAGCTCTCCGACGAGCAGTGGGCGCACTACGTCTTCTTCCGCGCCAACACCAAGGGCCGCTTCGCCGAGCGCTGGAACCACAGCGCCGGCTGCCGCCGCTGGTTCAACGCGATCCGCGACACCGCCACCTACCGCTTCGAGCGCGTCTACCGCCTCGATGACCCGAAGCCGGTGACCTCATGACGACTCCGTTCCGCACGCCCGAGGGCGGCCGCATCGACCGCGCCACCACCGTCGAGTTCACCTTCGACGGGCAGCGGCTGACCGGCCACCCCGGCGACACGCTGGCCTCGGCGCTGCTCGCCTCCGGCCGGCACCAGGTGGCCACCAGCATCAAGCTCGGCCGGCCGCGCGGCATCGCCGCGGCCTGGGCCGAGGACCCGGGCGGCCTGGTGCAGATCGAGGAGCCCTTCCCCGAGCCGATGCTGCTGGCCACCACCGTCGAGCTGTTCGACGGCCTGGTCGCCCACGGCCTGCCGGGACAGGGCCGCCTGGCCGACGTCCCGGACTCCGCGCGCTACGACGCCGTCCACCACCACGTCGACGTCCTCGTCGTGGGCGCGGGGCCGGCCGGGCTGACCGCGGCGCTCAGCGCCGCCCGGGCCGGCGCCCGGGTGGCGCTGGTCGACGAGCAGTCCGAGGCGGGCGGGTCCCTGCTGTCGGGCACCGACCGGCTCGACGGCGTCCCCGCCCTGGACTGGGTGGCGGACGCGGTCGCGGAGCTGTCCCGCCACCCCGAGGTGCTGCACCTGCAGCGCACCACCGCCTTCGGCAGCTACGACGACGGCTTCGTCCTGGCGCTGGAGCGCCGCACCGACCACCTCGGCGCGGCCGCGCCCAAGCACGTCTCGCGGCAGCGGATCTGGCGCATCCGGGCGCGGTCGATCGTCGTGGCGACCGGAGCCCACGAGCGGCCGGTCGTCTTCGCCGACAACGACCGCCCGGGCACCATGCTCGCCGGCGCCGCCCGGACGTTCCTGCACCGCTACGGCGTGCTGCCCGGCCGCGAGGCCGTCGTCTTCACCACCAACGACAGCGCCTACGACGCGGCCCTGGACCTGTCCCGCGCCGGTGTGCGGGTGCAGGCGGTGGTCGACGCCCGGCCGGAGGGCTCGCCGCGGCGGCGCGAGGAGTGCGAGCGCGCGGGCATCCGGGTCCTGGACGGCGCCGTCGTGACCGGCACCCAGGGCGTCGAGCGGGTCACCCACGCGCTCGTCGCCCCACTCGCCGGCGGGGAGGTCGGCGCGAGCAGCGCCATCGCCTGCGACCTGCTCCTGGTCAGCGGCGGCTGGAACCCCGCGGTGCACCTGTTCAGCCAGGCCCGTGGCCGGCTGCGCTACGACGACGCCCTCGGCGCGTTCGTCCCGGGGGAGGAGCTCGACGGCCTGGCGGTCGCGGGCTCCGCCGCCGGCGTGCTCGACCTGGCCGGCTGCCTGGCCGACGGGCAGCGGGTCGCCCGCGCGGCGCTCACCGCACTGGGCACGGAGCCGGCGGGGGAGGACCGGCTGCCCGGCGCCCCGGAGCCCGTCGCCCCGACCGCGCCCCTGGTGCTGTGGCGGGTGCCGGACACCGCCGGGGGCAGCACCTCGTTCGTCGACCTGCAGCGCGACGCCACGGTCGCCGACATCACCCGCGCGGTCGGCGCCGGCCTGCGCTCCATCGAGCACGTCAAGCGCTACACGACGATCGGGACGGCGCACGACCAGGGCAAGACCTCCGGCGTCCTCACCTCGGGGATCGTCGCCGAGCTCCTGGGCGTCCCGGTGCAGGACACCGGGACCACCACGTTCCGGCCGCCCTACACCCCGGTCGCCTTCGCCGCGCTGGCCGGCCGCGACCGCGGCCGGCTCTTCGACCCCGAGCGGGTCACCGCGCTGCACGAGTGGCACGTCGCGGCGGGGGCGGTCTTCGAGGACGTCGGCCAGTGGAAGCGGCCCCGCTACTACCCGAAGCCGGGTGAGGACATGGAGGCGGCGGTCCTGCGCGAGTGCGCCGCGGCCCGCACGGGCGTCGGCATCCTCGACGGCTCCACCCTCGGCAAGATCGACGTCCAGGGCCCCGACGCCGCCGTGCTGCTGGACCGGCTCTACACGAACCTGATGAGCAGCCTGAAGGTCGGCTCGGTCCGGTACGGCGTCATGTGCGGCGTCGACGGCATGGTCATCGACGACGGCACGGTGCTGCGCCTGGCCGAGGACCGCTTCCTCGTCCTCACCACCACCGGCGGGGCGGCGAAGATCCTCGACTGGATGGAGGAGTGGGTCCAGACCGAGTGGCCGGACCTCCGCGTGCACTGCACCTCGGTCACCGAGCAGTGGTGCACCTTCCCCGTCGTCGGCCCGCGCTCCCGCGACGTCGTCGGCGCGCTGTTCCCCGACGTGGACGTGTCCAACGAGGCGTTCCCGTTCATGACCTGGCGGGACACCACCCTGGAGGGCGTGCCGGTCCGGCTGGCCCGGATCAGCTTCTCCGGCGAGCTGGCCTTCGAGGTCTACGTCAGCCCCTGGTACGCGGTCGCGGTGTGGGAACGGCTGCTCGAGGCCGGCCGGCCGTACGGCATCACGCCCTACGGCACGGAGACCATGCACGTGCTCCGCGCGGAGAAGGGCTACCCGATCATCGGGCAGGACACCGACGGCACCGTCACCCCGCAGGACCTGGGCATGGCCTGGGCGGTGTCGAAGAAGAAGCCCGACTTCGTCGGCAAGCGCAGCTTCGCGCGGCCGGCCAACCAGGACCCGCTGCGCAAGCAGCTCGTCGGGCTGCTGCCGGTGGACCGGGAGACCGTGCTGCCGGAGGGCTCGCAGATCGTCGAGTTCCGCACCGACGGCCAGCTGCCGCCCCCGCCGGTCCCGATGCTCGGGCACGTCACCTCCAGCTACCGCAGCGCCGAGCTCGCCCGCCCCTTCGCCCTCGCGCTGGTCAAGGGCGGCCGCGAGCGCATCGGCGAGACCGTCCACGTCCCCGTCAACGGCACCCTGGTCCCGGTCGAGGTCACCGGGTCGGTGCTGGTCGATCCCGAAGGAGCCCGTCGCGATGGCTGAGCTGCTGCGCACCCACCCGCTGGAGGCCTGGAGCGCCACCTTCGAGCGGCTGCCCGATCCGGTCGGGATCACCGTCGAGCCGTTCGTCGCGATGGTCGACGTCCGGCTCGGCGAGGTCGACGCGCAGGCGTCGGCGGCGCTGGGCGTCGACCTGCCGACGACCCCCAACACCTGGGTGCCGGCCGCTGCCGGGCGGGCCGTGTGGCTCGGCCCGGACGAGTGGCTGCTCACCAGCACGACCGAGACGCCCGGGGAGCTCGAGGCCCGGGTCCGCGCCGCCGTGCTGCCGCTGGGCGGGTCGGCGACGGACGTCTCCGCGCAGCGGATCGGCCTGCGGCTGACCGGGGCGCGGGTGCGCGACGTCCTGGCCAGGGGCTGCTCGATCGACCTGCACCCGCGGGTGTTCGGCCGCGGCAGCAGCGCGCAGACGGTGCTCGGCCAGGCCGGCGTCGTCCTGCTGGCCCTGTCCGACGCCGGCGACGACTACGCCGTCCTCGTCCGGTCCTCCTTCGCCGGCTACCTCGCCGACTGGCTGCTCGACGCGGCCCTCGAGTTCACCCCCACCACCCACGACCGCTGACCGTCCCGTCAGTCAGGAGCGAAGCAATGTCCACCACCCCTCGTGTGGTCATCATCGGAGCGGGGATCGTCGGCGCCAACCTCGCCGACGAGCTCACCGCCCGCGGCTGGGACCGCGTCACCGTGGTCGACCAGGGGCCCCTCCCGCTGACCGGGGGCTCCACGTCGCACGCCCCGGGGCTGGTCTTCCAGACCAACGCCTCCAAGACGATGACGGCGTTCGCCAGCTACACGGTCGAGAAGCTCAAGGCCATCGACGTCGACGGCGCCTGGTGCTTCAACCAGGTCGGCGGCCTCGAGGTCGCCACCACGCCGGAGCGGCTGGCCGACCTGCACCGCAAGCAGGGCTGGGCCACCTCCTGGGGCGTCGAGTCCCAGGTGGTCGACGTCGACGAGTGCGTGCGGCTGCACCCGCTGGTCGACCGCGAGCGGATCCTCGGCGGCCTGCACATCCCCTCCGACGGCCTGGCCAAGGCGTCCCGGGCGGTCGTCGCGCTGGCCCGCCGCGCCGAGGCGCGCGGCGCCCGGTTCCAGGGCTCGACCCGCGTGACGGGCATCGAGCAGACCGGCGGCCGGGTCACCGGCGTCCGGACCCCGGACGGCGTCATCCCCGCCGACCTCGTCGTCTCCTGCGCCGGCTTCTGGGGACAGGAGCTCGGGGCCATGGTCGGCATGGACGTGCCCCTGCTCCCGCTGGCCCACCAGTTCGTCTGGACCGGCCAGGTGCCGGACCTGGTCGGGCGCAACACCGAGCTCACCGAGGCGAGCCTGCCGATCCTGCGCCACCAGGACCAGGACCTGTACTACCGCGAGCGCGTCGACTCCCTGGGCATCGGTTCCTACGCCCACCGGCCGATGCCGGTCGACCTGCGGGAGCTGCCGCAGGGCGACGGCGTCCGGGAGGAGTCGATGCCCTCGATGCTGCCCTTCACCGAGGAGGACTTCGCCGCGCAGTGGGAGGAGAGCCAGCTGCTGCTGCCCTCGCTGCGGAACTCGAAGATCGACTCCGGCTTCAACGGCGTCTTCTCCTTCACCCCGGACGGCGGCCCGCTGGTCGGGGAGTCCGCCGACGTCAAGGGCTTCTGGATCGCCGAGGCGGTCTGGGTCACCCACTCCGCCGGGGTGGCCCGGGCGGTGGCCCAGCTGCTCGTCGACGGGCGCAGCGAGGTCGACCTGCACGGCTGCGACGTCCACCGCTTCGAGGAGGTCCAGCTCGCGCCGGAGTACGTGAGCGAGACCTCGCAGCAGAACTTCGTCGAGATCTACGACGTGCTGCACCCGCTCGAGCCGCGGCAGTCCCCGCGCGACCTGCGGGTCAGCCCGTTCCACGCCCGGCAGCAGGAGCTCGGCGCCTTCTTCCTCGAGGCCGGGGGCTGGGAGCGGCCGCACTGGTACGAGGCCAACGCCGCCCTCGTCGACGAGCTGCCCGCGGAGTGGGTGCCGCCGGAGCGCGACGCCTGGGCGGCGCGGTACTGGTCCCCGATCGCCGCCGCGGAGGCGTGGAAGACCCGCACCGCCGTCGCCATGTACGACATGACGCCGCTCAAGCGGCTCGAGGTCAGCGGTCCCGGGGCCCTCGACCTGCTGCAGCGGCTGACGACGGGCCAGATGGACAAGTCGGTCGGGTCGGTCACCTACACGCTCGCCCTCGACGAGGCCGGCGGCATCCGCAGCGACCTCACCGTGGCCCGGCTCGGCGAGCAGCTGTTCCAGATCGGGGCGAACGGCCCGCTCGACCACGACCACCTCCGCCGCGAGGCGCCGGAGGACGGCAGCGTGCAGATCCGCGACATCACCGGCGGCACGTGCTGCATCGGCCTGTGGGGGCCGCGGGCCCGCGACCTCGTCCAGCGGCTCAGCGCCGACGACTTCTCCAACGACGGGCTGAAGTACTTCCGCGCCAAGCGGGCCCGGATCGGGGGCGTGCCGGTGACGGCGATGCGGCTGTCCTACGTCGGCGAGCTGGGGTGGGAGATCTACACCAGCGCCGACAACGGCCAGCGGCTGTGGGACGTGCTGTGGCGTGCCGGCCAGGACCTGGGCGTCGTCGCCGCGGGCCGGGCGGCCTTCAACAGCCTGCGGCTGGAGAAGGGCTACCGCGCCTGGGGCCACGACATGACCACCGAGCACGACCCCTACGAGGCCGGTCTCGGCTTCGCCGTCCGCAAGCAGAAGGACGGGTTCGTGGGCAGCGCGGCCGTCGCCGGGCTCAGCGACGACACGGTGAGCCGCCGGCTGTCCTGCCTCACGATCGACGACGGCCGCAGCGTCGTCCTCGGCCACGAGCCGGTCCTCGTCGACGGCCGCCCGGCCGGCTACGTGACCAGCGCGGCCTTCGGGCACACCGTCGGCCGGCCGATCGCCTACGCCTGGCTGCCCGCCACGGCGATCGTCGGCACGCAGGTCGAGATCGAGTACTTCGGCACCCGCGTCCCCGCGACCGTCGCCGCCGAGCCCCTCGTCGACCCCGAGATGGCCCGCATCCGCGGCTAGTGCCCTGACCACAGCCCGTGCGTCCGACGGACGCGCAACGGTTCGTGCACCCATCGTGGGCCGCCACCCGGCCGGGCCACGGTGAGGGGACACCGGGGCGGGCGCCGGGGCGGTGGACCACTCCCCCCCCGGTCGAGTGGTTAACCGCCCCGC
>NZ_JBJGYT010000055.1:0-17134 GCF_054050135.1 Geodermatophilus sp. SYSU D00705
CGGGGACGGTGGCCGGCATGTTGGTGTGGATGCCGAGCAGCCCCGGGGGTGCCTGCAGCCCCATCTGGTCGACGACGAAGGCGCCCCAGTCGCCGCCCTGGGCGACGTAGCGGGTGTAACCGAGGCGCTGCATCAGCTGCGCCCAGGCCCGGGCCATGCGCTCCGGCCCCCAGCCGGGGCTCGTGGGCTTGCCGGAGAAGCCGTAGCCCGGCATCGACGGGATGACCACGGAGAAGGCGTCGGATGCGCTCGCGCCGTGCGCCGTGGGGTCCACCAGCGGGTCGATGATCTTCAGCTGCTCGATGACCGAGCCGGGCCAGCCGTGGTTGACGACGAGCGGCAGCGCGTCCTCGTGCGGCGAGCGGACGTGGAGGAAGTGGATGTCCAGCCCGTCGATGTCGGTGACGAACTGCGGGAGGGCGTTGAGCCGCGCCTCGCACCGCCGCCAGTCGTAGTCGGTGGCCCAGTACCGCGCGAGCTCCTGCATCGTGGCCAGCGGCACGCCCTGCGACGTGTCGGGGACCGTCTCCCGTTCGGGCCACACCGTCGCGGCGATGCGCCGGCGCAGGTCCGCGAGTGCCTCGTCGGGCACGTCGATCCGGAACGGCCGTACGGCGCTGCTGGTGTCTCGTTCGACTGTGGTCATCGCCGGGGCTGCCCCTCCTGGTGGACAGCGGAGGAGGGCGCGGACCGGGGAGGGGCGGACGGAGGGCTCCACCTCGTGCGGTCGGCGCTCCACGGACGCGAGTCACGCTGGTCCGTCGTCCCGGCCCGGGTCAGGGTCCAACGGCCCGTCCTGGCGTGTCGGGACGCCGCGTGAGCGGGCGCCCCCAGCGGTGCGTCCCGCGCGCTGGAGGGGTCACCGGAACGGCGCGTATCCGATTGACCCTCCCCACGACGGCGAGGACAACTGGACTCCTCGGATGTACCGGACTCGGGAGGGGAACCATGGACACCCAGCCCCTGGAGCACGCCACCTTCGACCGGCCGGACGAGGTCCGCGAAGGGGGCAACTGGCGCCTGGAACTGGTCAACCTGTCCGGCGGCGCCCAGGTCGGCAGGATCACCCTGCAGCCCGGCTGGCGCTGGTCCGAGCACGTCAAGCCGGTCGCGGGCACGGAACTGTGCCAGGCGCCGCACCAGCAGTACCAGGTGTCCGGCCGGGTGCACGTCGTCATGGCGGACGGCACCGAGGTGGAGTCCGGGCCCGGCGACGTGACGTCGCTGCCGCCGGGCCACGACGCGTGGGTCGTCGGCGACGAGGCCGTCGTGGCCATCGACTGGCAGGGCGCCTCGGTCTGGGCGCGGCCCTCGTAGCCGCCGACGGCCCTCGTGGTCGCCGACGTCCCGCGTCCCCGACGCCCCGCCGGAGAGGCGGGACGCCGGGGCGCCGCGGTCAGGCCATGGCGCCGGCCGGGGCCTCCTGCCGCGGGATCGACGGCACGCCGGCGCCCGTCCACGCCCACATGGTCCAGTGGTAGCTGCCGTCCTCGGTGACCTCGTACTCGATGACGTCGGCCACCTCGGCCAGCCGGCTCAACCGGCCGCTCGCCGTCGGGCAGGAGCCCCAGACCCCGTAGCTGGCCTGGTAGCCGGGCCCGGTCTGGCGGCCGACGCCACCGCCGACCCAGTCGGCGACGTCGCCGTTCGTGCCGATCATCAGCACGTGGCCCTCACCGGAGAGGACGCCGCCGGGGCGGAACGTCTGCCGGTAGGTGCCGGTGTCGGTGATCTCCTGTCCGAGGAGGGTGCCCTTCCCCTGGAAGGACACCTCCAGCCAGACCTGTTGTCCCTCGGAGGGCAGGACACGCACGACGGTGAACCTCCCGGAGGACTCGCCCAGTCGATCGCCCAGCATGGCGTACACCTCCTCCACGCCGGCTCCCCGCCCGCAGGGGCGGAGAGCGGACGCAGTAGACCTGCTCGGACCTGGCCGGGACGGGTGGGGACGCAGCCGGTCTTCCGCGGACCGCCGACGACGTCGTGCACGCCCCCGGGGCGACCGTCCCGGGCGTCCACCGGTGCCGGGAGGCGCCGCCGGACGCCACACCCAGGGTCGCTCCGGCGGTGGGGGCGGTCCAGGGCCGGAAGGCACGGCCGCGACGGCCCCGTGGACCGGGGGGTCCTCCCTACGCTGGCCGCGTGACCGGGGAGGGTCGGCCCGCGGTCGGACGGGTGCGCAGCCGGATGCGGGAACGCTCGCCGGACGAGCCGCACCGCGCGTCCAGCCCGCTGGAGCTGCTGTTCGACCTGACGTTCGTCGTGGCCGTCGCCAGCATCACCGCCCAGCTCGCCCACGGCATCGCCGGCGGTCACGCCCTGGAGGACCTCGCGCCCTTCCTCCAGGTGTTCTTCGCGATCTGGTGGGCGTGGATGAACTCCACCTGGTTCGCCTCGTCCTACGACACCGACGACGTCCCCTACCGGCTCCTCACGATGGTGCAGATGGCCGGGGTGCTCGTGCTCGCGGCGGGGGTGCCGGTCGCGTTCGGGGAGTCCGACTACGGCGCCATCACGGTCGGCTACCTGCTGATGCGCGTCGGTCTGGTGGCCCAGTGGCTGCGGGCGGGGCTGGAGGACCCCGTGGGCCGGCGGACGGCCTTCCGCTACGCGATCGGGATCTCGGTGCTCCAGGTCGGCTGGATCGCCCGCCTCGTGCTGGCGGAGACCGGTGTGCTGCCGGCGGCGGCGCTGCTGCCGACCTTCGTGGTGCTGGCCGCGGGCGAGCTGGCGGTCCCGCTGTGGGCGGAGCGGGCGCGACGCACCAGCTGGCACCCGCACCACATCGCCGAGCGCTACGGGCTGTTCACGATCATCCTGCTCGGGGAGAGCGTGCTGGCCGCCTCCACCGGGGTGCAGGCGGCCGCCGCCGCGGGGGCCGTGGTGAGCCGGTCGTTCCTGACCATCGCCCTCCCGGGGCTGGTCCTGCTCTTCGCCCTGTGGTGGCTGTACTTCCTGGAGCCGGCGGGGGAGGGCCTCGCCCGCCGGCGCGAGCGGTCCTTCGTGTGGGGGTACGGCCACTACGGGATCTTCGCCGCCCTGGCCGCCGTCGGCGCCGGGCTCGAGGTCGCGGTGGAGCACACCGGTCACCACCTGGACGTCCCGGTGACCACGCTCGGCTTCGCCGTCGCGATCCCGGTGGGCGTGTTCCTCCTCCTGCTCTGGGGAGTGCACGCGCCGATCGTGCGTCGGCCGGTCATCCCGCCGGTCCCGGTCCTCTGCGCGGCCGCCGTCGTCCTCCTCGCCCCGCTCGCGGCGGAGGTCGTCGGGCTCAGCGGCGTGGTCGTCACCATCGCCGGGACGTGCGCGGCCCTGGTGGTCACCACGGTCCTGACCGGCCGCGGAGGACGCACGGAGCGGCTCGCCGACCTGGGGATCTGAGGCGAGCCGCCCGCCCCGGTCGGGTCAGCCGCGGACCAGGGCGACCGCCTCGCGGGAACCGAGCTCGCTCCCCGCGGCCGAGGCCGCGCCGTAGCCCTCGGCGCCGAGCTCCTGGGTCACGCGGCCGATCAGCTCGGCCTCCGCGCGCCGCGACACCGGCCAGGCCCGCAGCCCGGCCCGGCGGCGCAGTCCCTCGGCCGCCCCCAGGGCGGTCGCCGCCCGCCGCGCGTCGCCGCCGGCCAGGGCGAGCTGGGCGGCCGCGCCCAGCGAGAAGGTCAGCGTCAGCGTGCTGACCTCGGTGTCCTCACCCCCGTCCACCGACGCGGCCAGGAGCGTGCGGGCGTCGTCCAGCTGCCCGGACCGCACGGCGAGGGCGGCGAGCTGGCTCTCCGCCGCCCACCGGAGCCACCTGTTGTCGTAGCGGCTGCCGAGCCGGTCGGCCTCGGCCAGGTGCGCGCGGGCGGCCTCGGGCCGGCCCAGCACCGCCTCCAGCCCCCCGACGGTCAGCACCGCGAAGGCCATGAAGGGCTCGTCGCGGCGGCGGAACCCCTCGAGCGCCGCCGACGCCGCGCGGTAGGCGCCCTCGAAGTCCTCGGAGATCGGCAGCGTCCACGCGGCCGCCAGCTGGGCGGCGCTGTCGAGGTAGGGGTCGCCGATGCGGCCCTCGAGCCGGCGGAGGTCGGCGACGGCGGCGAGCGCGCCGTCGTCGTCCCCGACCTCGACGGCGGTGACGGCGGAGACGAACAGCAGCTCGGCACGGGCCCGGTCGTCGAGGACGTCGGCCCGCCGCTGGAGCTGGTCGATCCAGGCCCGGGCCTCCGGCATCCGGCCGTGCATCTGCCAGAAGAGCCAGAGGACGCGGAACAGGTGCGGGAGGGGCGCGACGTCGTGGGCGAGGAACCAGCGGATCGCGACCCGCAGGTTCTCCTCCTCGGTGCGCAGCCGCTCGGCCCACTGGCCCTGGCGCTCGGCGGGCCAGTCGGCGTCCTCCACGAGGCCGCGGAAGAACCCGGCGTGGCGCCGTTCGACGTCGGCCGCGTCCGGGCCCGCGGCGAGCCGCTCGGCCGCCAGCTCCCGGACCGCCCCCAGCATGCCGAACCGTGGTCCGGCCCCGGCCACCTCGACGGAGATCAGGCTGTGCCCCGCGAGCGCGTCCAGCAGGTCGAGCGCCTCGTACTCGGGGAGCCCGGAGACGTGGACGGCGGCCGGGAGGGTCCAGCCCTCGGCGAAGACCGAGAGGGTCGCCAGCACCCGCTGCTCGGCGTCGGTCAGGAGCCCGACGCTCCACTCGACGGTCGCGCGCAGCGTGCGCTGGCGCTCGGGGAGGTCGACCGGTCCGGTGCCCAGGGCGTCGAGACGGCGTCCGAGCCGGGCGAGCAGCGTGGCGGGGTCCACCAGCCGGGTGCGCGCCGCCGCCAGCTCGATCGCCAGCGGCAGGCCGTCGAGGCGCCGACAGATCTCGGCGACGGCGTCGGCGTTGTCCGGGGTCAGCGCGAAGTCGTAGCGGACGGCCTGGGCCCGGTCGACGAACAGCCGCACGGCGGGCAGCGCGGCGAGCTCGGCCGGGTCCGCCCGGTCCGCGGACGACGGCACGGTGAGCGCGCGGACCGGGTACTCCCGCTCGGCCCGCAGCCGCAGCGCGCGGCGGCTGGTCCCGAGGACGGTGAGCCCGGCGCACCTGGTGAGGAGCTCGTCGAGGTCGGGTGCGACCCCGACGACCTGCTCCAGGTTGTCGAGCACCAGCAGGGCCGGGGCGTCGGCGAGGTGCTCGGCCAGGACGTCGACCGGGCGGCGGGCTCCGTCGATGGGCACGCCGAGGACGGCGGCGACGCGCGGCAGCACCAGCGCCGGGTCGGCGACCGCGGCCAGGGAGACGTACGTGGCGCCGCGGGGGTACCGGTCGGCGAGCCGTTCGGCCACGGCGATCGCCAGCCGCGTCTTGCCCACCCCGCCGGGGCCGGTGAGGGTGACCAGCCGGGCCGCGGGGGACTGCAGCAGCCGCGTCACGTCCCCGACGTCCTGCTCGCGGCCGATCAGCGACGTCGACGTCACCGGCAGGGTCCGCGGCGCCGGTCGCTCCGGGGTCCGCGACGGGGGCGGGCCGCCGTCGGCCGCGAACCGCTCGCTCAGCAGCAGGGCGAGGTCGTCGCGGACCAGGCGCGCGAGCTCCCGCGGCGTGCGGAACGACCGGTAGGAGTCGGCGCCGGCGGACTCGAGCTCGGCGAGCATGGCCGAGAGCCGGGGCTCGCGATCGGGCGCCGGTGCCTTGACGTAGAGCAGCCGGGGGAGCGAGCGGGAGAGCCGGAACTCGTCCTCGAGCCCCGAGACGTCCATGCCGGGCCCGATCCAGCCGTAGCGCTGCCAGTAGAGCCCGACGAACACGTCCGACTGCGCGAGGTAGGCCCGGTACAGCTCCCGCGGCGGGTGCGGGCGGGCGCCGAGCTCGAACAGCACCGGCGTGAGGCGCAGCGCCGCGATGGCCCGCGACACCGCCGCGCGCTCCGCGGCGAGCTCGGTCAGTGTGGAGCTCACGAAGACCCGCAGCCGCTGGTCCGGCGTCCGGATCGCCATCCTGTCCTGCTCGTCCACCGTCATGGTCGTCCCCCGGAGAGGTCGGCCGCCGGCGTGCGGCGGTCCGGATGGAGGCTCGGGAGGACAGTCTCGCGGTCCCGGCGCGCCGTGGGTACCTCCGACCTCCGGGTCCCGGCGACCGACGGAGGTCAGCGCGGCCGGCCCTCGCGGAACAGCGCGACCGCCTTCTCGATGCGGCGCTGTCGCGTCGCGTCGCTCCTGGCGCCGTTGACGTTGTCGACGTGGTGGCGCTGGAGGCTGTTGGACAGCGTCGCGAAGTAGGCGGCCGCCCCGTCGTCGGCGGCGAGCGCCGCGGCGAGGTCCTCGGGGACGGCGACCTCCCGCGGGGCGTCGGCGACCGTGAGGGTGACGCGGATCGGGTCCCCGCCCGCGAGGCCGGTGGCCCGGCGGACGGCGGCACTGATGCTGATCATGTGCCGGCCGCCCATCACGCCCACGGTGTTGCGGTACTCGTAGCCGTTCAGGTCCACGACCACCGGCGGCCGCCGGCCCGCCCCGAGCTGCTCGATGACCTCGTCGGGTACCACGATCCCGGTGTTGTTGCCGGTGGCGGTCACCGTCGTCTCGAAGGTGGCCGTGCCCTGCTCGCCCATCCCGTGCTCCCGTCGTCAGCGGTGGTCGCTACGGGGTGGACCACCGGCGGCTCCGGAACTCATCGGTCCCGGTCGGGACCCGGCGGCGGCGTCACCGGACGGCGCGCTGCGGGGAGTCCCCGGTGGCCGGGTCGGCGTGCAGGTCGATGCGGGAGGTCTCCGGCGCCAGCACGACGCAGACCGCGGTGAGGACGAGGACCGCCAGCACGTAGACGGAGACGGCCACGGAGGTGTCGAAGCGGTCGATCAGGGCCACCGAGAGGATCGGGGCCAGGGCGCCGCCCAGGATCCCCGCCAGCTGGTAACCCATGGAGGCGCCGGTGTAGCGGACCCGGGTGGGGAACAGCTCGGCGATGAACGAGGCCTGCGGGCCGTACATCGCGGCGTGGAAGGCCAGCGCGACCACCGTCGCGAGGACGATCAGGGCGAAGCGGCCGGTGTCCAGCAGCGCGAAGAACGCGAAGACCCAGATCGCGGCGCCGACCGCGCCGGCCAGGTAGACCGGACGGCGTCCGAACCGGTCCGACAGCACGCCGAACCACGGGATCAGCACCACCTGGACCGCGGCGGCGATCAGCACCGCGTTGAGCGCGTAGCTGTTCGGCAGACCCAGGTAGGTCACCACGTAGGTCGTGACGAACAGGACGAAGGTGTAGAAGGCGACGTCGACACCGATCCGCGCGCCGATGGCGAGCAGCACCCGCGACGGGTACCGGCGCAGCACGTCGATGATCGGCGCCTTGACCTCGGCGTCGTGCTCCTGGACCTCGCGGAACAGCGGGCTCTCGGCGATCGTCAGCCGGATCCACAGCCCGACGAGCACCAGGACGCCGCTGAGCAGGAACGGCACCCGCCACCCCCAGGCGAGGAAGGCCGAGTCCGAGGTGACCGCCCCCATCAGCGACAGCACGCCGTTGGCCAGCAGCAGCCCGATCGGCACGCCCACCTGCGGCCAGCTGGCGTTGAGCCCGCGCCGGTGCGGTGCGCCGGACTCGAGCGTCATCAGCACCGCACCGCCCCACTCGCCGCCGAGTCCCAGGCCCTGCAGGAAGCGCAGCGCCACGAGCAGGACCGGCGCCCACACCCCGATCGAGTCGTACGTGGGCAGCAGGCCGATCAGGAAGGTGGCGATGCCCATGATCAGCAGCGTCACCACGAGCACGTTCTTCCGGCCGAGCTTGTCGCCGTAGTGGCCGAACACGATGCCGCCGAGCGGGCGGGCCACGAACCCGACCGCGTACGTCGTGAACGCCAGCAGCGTCCCGACCAGCGGGTCGAAGCTGGGGAAGAAGACCTGGTTGAAGACGAGGGCGGCGGCCGTGCCGTAGATGAAGAAGTCGTACCACTCCAGGGACGTGCCCACGAGGCTGGCCACGATGACGCGGCGCACGGACGACGGCTGGGCGGTGCCGGTGGTGGGGGACATCGGGATCTCCCTCGTCGACCGCTCCCGGGAGGAGCAGTTCCAGCGCAGACCGGACCCCGTCTCTGCGCAACAGGGGTGTCGTTCCCGGGCGGGGCCCGGGTCAACCCGACGACTTCGGTCGACGGCGAGCCCCCCCGTCGCACCGGGACCGCCGGCCCCGGACCGCCCGCGGACGGCCGCCGGTCCACCCTCAGCCCAGGTCGAGGGTCTCCCACGGCAGGCTCGTCCACGGTCGCCGGCTGTGCTCCAGGTGCAGGCGTCCCGGTGCGGCCTGGATGAGCTGGCCGAAGACGGTGGCGTAGACCAGCCCGTCCTGCTCGTGGCGCACCACCAGCGCGCCGGGGTCGTCCTGCGGGGGCTCCTTCGCCGTGAGCCGGCGCCAGCCGTCGGGGAACTCGGCCGCGGCGAAGTCGGGGAGGAAGCGGTCGGCCTTGCGGTCCTCCGGGCCACCGGAGGTGACCATCCACGTGCCGGCGGGGTGGCGCGTGGACGTGAGCGCCGCCCCGTCGAAGTCCCAGGTGACCAGGCGGTCCGGCGCGGCCAGCACCAGCAGGAAGCCGGCCATGCCGTCGAGCCGGACGTGGCCGGGCCAGTCCTCCTCGTGCACGGCGCCGAGCAGCGGCAGGACTCCGCGGCTGGGCGCGCCCGGGTCGGCGTCGCGCTTCTGCGGCCGGTTGAGCACCAGGGCGGTGACGCCCGTGGCGACCCGGGTGGCGCACCACGTCCCCCCGGCCGTGCGGTCCCTGCCGCCGACGACGCCGGGGAACTCCGGCCACCAGGCGCCCGGGTCGTCGAACGCGCGGCTGGTCAGCTCGTCGCGCAGGGCGAGGACCGCCGCAGGCGTCCCCTCGGCCCACCGGACGACCACGGTGCACATCCCGCCGATCATCCCAGCCCGGCGGTGCCCCAGCGGACCCCGGGCTGCCACCGTCGGTCCGGGTGCGCCCACTCCCGTCCCTCCGCTTTGGGGGTTGGGCGCGGCACGCGGTGTTCCGCACCCTGGCTGTTCCGCAACATCGTTGCGGAGGCGGGGGGTCGGTCGTGCTGGAGCAGGAACAGGTGGTGCGGGCCACGCGCCGGCGCAGGCTCGCGCTGTTCGGCCCGGCGTTCGTCGCCGCGATCGCCTACGTCGACCCGGGCAACTTCGCGACCAACTTCTCCGCCGGCGCCGAGTACGGCTACCTGCTGCTCTGGGTGATCGTCCTGGCCAACGTCATGGCGATGTTCGTGCAGAGCCTGTCGGCCAAGCTCGGCCTGGCCACCGGGATGTCCCTGCCGCAGAACTGCCGGAGGGAGTACCCCCGCCCGGTCGTGTGGGGCCTGTGGGTGCAGGCCGAGGTGGTCACGATGGCGACCGACCTGGCCGAGATCGTCGGCGGCGCCATCGCGCTGCACCTGCTCTTCGGGCTGGACCTGTTCACCGGCGGGCTGGTCACCGGCGCCTGGGCCTTCCTGCTGCTCGCCGTCCAGGCCCCGGGGGACCGCCGCTTCATCGGCCTGGTGACCGCGTACTTCGGCGTGATCCTCGTGGCGTTCCTGCTGCTGGTGCCCGGCGCGGGCATCGACGCCGGCGCCGCGGTCGCAGGGCTGGTGCCGCGCGTCGACGACGCCGGCAGCGTGCTGCTGGCCGCCGGCATCCTCGGCGCCACGGTGATGCCGCACGCCATCTACCTGCACTCCGCGCTGGTCACCGAGACCAGCGAGGCCACGACCACCCGGCAGAAGCGGACGGCGCTGCGGGCCCAGCGGACCGACGTCACCACGGCGATGGGGCTGGCCGGGCTGGTGAACGTGGCGATGCTGCTGGTCGCCGCCGCCGTGTTCGCCGGCTCGTCGCTCGGCGCCAACGCGCTCGAGGGCGTGTACGCGGGGTTCGGCCTGCAGAGCACCGCCGCGCTGCTGTTCGCGGTGGCCCTGCTGGCGTCGGGCCTGGCCTCCTCCAGCGTCGGCACCTACGCCGGCCAGGTGGTCATGGCCGGCTTCCTGCGCCGGCGGATCCCGCTGCTGCTCCGCCGGGCGCTCACCATGGCCCCCGCGCTGGCCGTCCTGGCGCTCGAGGTCGACCCCACCCGGGCGCTGGTCGTGTCGCAGGTGGTGCTGGCCTTCGGCATCCCGTTCGCGCTGGTGCCGCTGCTGCTGCTCACCCGGCGCGGCGATGTCATGGGCGAGTTCGTCAACCGGCGCCGGACCACCGTGGTCGCCGTCGTCGTGACCGGGGTGATCCTCACCCTGGACGCGGGGCTGCTGTTCCTGCTGCTGCTCTGAGCCGCGTCCCCGCCGGCGCGGGAGCCCCCGTCCGGGGCCGGCGCGAGCCACGCGAGCGGAGCCCTTCACAACCCCGAGGGGGCGGAGCACGCTGGTCCCCGAGGTCGGAGGTCGCCGTCCCTGCGCAAGGGAGGTGGGCCGTGAGCGCGGCTGCCACCGCTTTCGAACCGAGGCTCGCACCGTGCGGACACCGGCACGGCGGTGAGCAGTACGTGACCGAGGACCACGAGGGTCTGGTCACCGAGGACCTGCGCTGGGCCTGCGGGTGCCGGAGCACCCGCGAGGAGTTCCACGACGGCAGCTGCCACCGCATGGTCGTCCACCACGACGGGAGGGTGCTGGCGGACGAGGAGTTGCGGGGTGAGTGACAGCGTCGTCCGTGCCGCGCACGACGTCCTCATCGTGGGGGGAGGCGCCGCGGGTCTGCGCGCCGCCATCGCCATCGCCGAGGCGGACCCGCGGCTCGACGTGGCCGTGGTGTCCAAGGTCTACCCGATGCGCAGCCACACCGTGTCGGCCGAGGGCGGCGCCGCCGGTGTCATCGCCGCCGACGACAGCCTCGACGAGCACTGCTACGACACGGTCTCCGGCAGCGACTGGCTCGGCGACCAGGACGCCATCGAGGACTTCGTCCGGGAGGCGCCGGAGGAGCTCCTGCGGCTCGAGCACTGGGGCTGCCCGTGGAGCCGGCGGCCGGACGGGCGCATCGCGGTCCGCGCCTTCGGCGGGATGAAGAAGATGCGCACCTGGTTCGCCGCGGACCGGACCGGCTTCCACATGCTGCACGCCCTCTTCCAGACGTCGCTGAAGTACGGCGGGGTCAGGCGCTACGACGAGGCGTTCGTGACCCGGCTGCTCGTCGACGACGGGCGCGTGCACGGCGTCGTGGCGATCGGCCTGATGACCGGGCGGATCGAGGCGATCACCGCGAAGGCCGTCGTCCTGTGCACCGGCGGCTGCGGCAAGGTCTTCCCGTTCACCACGAACGCCAACATCAACACCGGCGACGGCATGGCCCTGGCCTACCGCGCGGGCGCGCCGCTCAAGGACATGGAGTTCGTGCAGTACCACCCGACCGGCCTGCCGTTCACCGGCATCCTCATCACCGAGGCCGCCCGCGCCGAGGGCGGCTGGCTGCTCAACCGGGACGGGTACCGCTACCTGCAGGACTACGACCTGGGCCGGCCGTCACCGACCCCCGAGCTCCGCAGCATGGAGCTCGGCCCCCGGGACCGGCTGTCGCAGGCCTTCGTGCACGAGGTCGAGAAGGGCCGGACGGCCGACTCGCCCTACGGCCCCGTTGTCCACCTCGACCTGCGCCACCTCGGCGAGGCGCTCATCGACGCCAAGCTGCCCTTCGTGCGCGAGCTGTGCCTCAAGTACGAGCGCATCGACCCGGTCTCCGAGCTGGTCCCGGTCCGCCCGGTGGTGCACTACATGATGGGCGGGGTCTCCACCGACATCGACGGCGCGACCCCCCTCGGAGGGCTGTACGCCGCGGGCGAGACCGCCTGCGTGACCATCAACGGAGCCAACCGGCTCGGCTCCAACTCGCTGCCCGAGTGCCTGGTCTTCGGGGCGCGGGCCGGGCGGGCGGCGGCGGAGTACGCCGCCGCCGCGGGCGGCACGCCCGCCGCCGTGGAGGCCCAGGCGGCCGACGAGGTGCGCCGGCTGGAGCGCGGTCTCCTGGGCCGGGTGCCGGGCACCGAGAGCATCGCCGCCGTCCGCGAGGACATGCAGGCCACGATGGAGGACGCCGCCGGCATCTTCCGGACCGGACCGGAGATGGCCAAGGGCGCGGACACCCTCGCCGAGCTGCAGGAGCGCGTCGGCAACGTCGGCCTCGCGGACACCAGCCGGTCGTTCAACACCGAGCTCCTGGCCGCCCTGGAGCTGGCCAACATGCTCGACGTCAGCGAGTGCATCCTCCAGGCCGGCATGCAGCGGGAGGAGTCCCGCGGAGCGCACCAGCGCACCGACTTCCCGGCCCGCGACGACGACCGGTTCCTGACCCACCTGCTCGTGCACCGCAACCCCGACGGGACGGCGCGCGTCGAGCGCCTCCCGGTGACCATCACCCGCTGGCCCCCGGGCGAGCGGGTCTACGGCAGGTAGCCATGGCGGACAGCATCCGGCTCCAGGTGTCCCGGTACCGGCCCGACACCGACGCCGAACCGCACTGGCAGGAGTACGACGTGCCCCTCCGCAAGGAGTGGACGGTCCTCGACGGCCTCAACCACGTGAAGAACGAGGTCGACACGACGCTGGCGTTCCGCTGGTCGTGCCGCATGGGGGTCTGCGGCAGCTGCGGCATGAACGTCGACGGCGAGCCCCGGCTGACCTGCGGCACGTTCCTGTCCGACCACGCGCCCGGCCCGGTCCGGATCGAGCCCCTCGCGAACTTCCCCGTGGTCCGCGACCTCGTGGTCGACCTGTCCGACTTCATGGCCAAGCTCCCGCGGGTCAAGCCCTGGATCATCCGTCCGGACGACGACCGGACGGTGGAGCCCGACGTGGAGTACCTGCAGACACCGGAGGAGCTGGACGCCTACAAGCAGTTCAGCATGTGCATCAACTGCATGCTGTGCTACTCCGCCTGCCCGGTCTACGGCCTCGACCCGGAGTTCATCGGGCCGGCCGCCATCGCCCTCGCCGAGCGGTACGACCTGGACTCGCGCGACCGGGGCACCCGCGAGCGGCTCGACGTCCTCATCGAGCACGAGGGCGTCTGGGGCTGCACCTTCGTCGGCGAGTGCACGCGGGTGTGCCCCCAGCACGTGGACCCGGCCTCGGCCATCCAGCGCTACAAGGTCAAGGCCGCGGCGGCCACGGTGAAGGCGTTCCTGCTCCCCAGGGGCGCGCGATGACCGACCTGCGCCTCTACCGCCGTCCGGTCTCCACCTGGTGGTGGACCCGGAAGCGGACCTACCTCGTCTTCGTGCTGCGCGAGCTGAGCAGCGTCTTCATCGCCTGGTTCGTGGTGTACCTGCTGCTGCTCGTGTCCGCCGTCGGGCGGGGGGAAGTGGCCTACCGGGCCTTCCTCGACTGGGCCTCCTCGCCCTGGGTGACCGCCCTCAACACCGTCGCGCTGGTCTTCGTGCTGCTGCACACGGTGACCTGGTTCGCCCTCACCCCCCAGGCGATGGCGGTGCGGATGGGGTCCCGGCGGGTGCCCGCCTGGCAGATCGTCGCCGGCCAGTACGCCGGCCTGGTCGTGGTCTCCGCGTTCGTGTTCTGGCTGGTGACCCGGTGAGCAGGCGGCGGGTCGAGCCGATCGTCTGGCTGGGGTTCAGCGCCGGTGGCGTGGTGGCGGCGGTGCTCCTGCCGAGCCTGCTCCTCCTGCTCGGGCTGGCCGTCCCGCTGGGCTGGGTCCCCGCGCCCGACCGCGGGCACCTGCTCGCCGTCGTCGGGCACCCGGTCACCCTGGTGGTCCTGCTGGGGGTGTGCGTGCTGCTGCTGGTGCACAGCGCCCACCGCTTCCGGTACACGCTCTACGACGGGCTGCAGGTCAAGCAGAAGCGGGTCGTCGCGGTGCTCTGCTACGGCGCGGCGGTCGTGGGCTCGCTCGCCACGCTCGCCGTGCTCTGGGCGGTCGCCCAGCGGGCCTGACGCTCACCGGCCCGCCGGGTCAGTGGGCCGAGGGCGCCACCGTGGCCCGGGCACCACCCGGCCGTCGACCAGCTGCACCGGACCGCGGTACAGGCCGGCCGGTTCGGTCTCGATCACCTTCAGCAGCACCTCCGTGGATACGTGGTTCAGCTCGCCGGCGATCGACGCGCCGTCCTCGTGCTCGGGGGCCTTTTACATGCCGGGGTGCTCGTCGCGGCTGCTGTGCAGCCGGTACTTCGGCGCGGTGGCCGTCTCCTCCAGCAGCTCGGCGCCGGCCAGGTCGGCGTGCAGGTCCAGCCCCCGCACGAGGGTGCCGTTGACGAACAGCAGCTCGTCGTCCACCGCGGTGTCGACCTCCCGGCGCGCCGGCCAGCCGAACCCGGCCAGGACCACGGCGAGGAACACGTACCCGAGGCTGACCCCCGGCGAGGCGTTCCAGCCGGCCCCCGCCTCCGTGGGTGACAGGATGCCGCCATGGCCTCGCCGGTGCCGGCCCGCACGGCGTTCGTCCTCGGTGGTGGGGGAGTGCTCGGCGCGGCCGAGGTCGGGATGCTGCAGGCGCTGTTCGAGCACGGCGTCCGGCCCGACCTGGTCGTGGGGACGTCGGTGGGCGCGATCAACGGCGCGATGGTCGCCGCCGACCCGACGCCGGGCGCGGTCGACCGGCTGCGCGGGGTGTGGGAGGAACTGGCCGAGCGGCGGATCCTCGCCGGTTCCGTGCTGGCCCGTGTCGGCACCCTGGTGCGGACCCGCACCCACCTGCACCCGCGCGAGCCGCTGCGGGACCTGCTCCTGGACTCCCTGCCGGTGCGGACCTTCGGCGAGCTGCGCGTCCCGTTCCAGTGCGTCGCGGCCAGCATCGAGCGGGCCGCCGAGCACTGGTTCACCGAGGGCGCCCTCGACGACGCGGTGCTCGCCTCGTGCGCCGTCCCCGGGCTGCTGCCGGCGGTGGAGATCGACGGCGAGCACTACCTGGACGGCGGCCTGGTGCACAGCATCCCGGTCGGCCGGGCCGTCGCGCTCGGCGCCGACACGATCTACGTGCTGCACGTCGGGCGGATCGAGCGTCCGCTGCGCCCGCCGACCCGGCCGTGGGAGGTCGCGCTCGTCGCCTTCGAGATCGCCCGGCGCCACCGGTTCGCCGCGGACCTGGCCGCGCTGCCACCGGGTGTCACGGTGCACGTCCTCCCCTCGGGGGACCCGGCGCCGCCCGGGGCCGGCGCCGTGCGCTACCGCGACCTCTCCGGCGTGCCCGCCCGCATCCAGCGGGCCTTCGCCGCGGTCCGCGCCCACCTGGAACGGAGCGGCGCGTCCCGGGACGGGGGAGCCTGACGTGCTGCCCCCACGCCGCGTCCGCCGGGTCACCGGCCCGCTGCTCGTCGCCGCGCTCGTGGCCGCGGTCGTCCTGCTGCCCGTGCTCGTGGTGGTGGCGGTGCTCGCCTCGGTGTTCCTGCCGGGGCGCTGGCGGGCGGTGCGGCTGCTGTGCTTCGGGTTGGTCTACCTGGCGATGGAGGTGGCGGGCCTCGCGGCCGCCGCGGTGCTGTGGGTGCTCAGCGGCCTCGGTCGCCGGTTGCGGACCCCGGTCTTCCGGGCGGCCCACTACACCGTGCTGCGCCTGCTCCTCGACGTCGTGATGCGGATGGCGCAGCGGCTGTTCGCGTTGCGGCTGGTCACCGACGGCGAGTCCTGGTCGCCGCTGGACGACGGCGTGCCCGGCTCGACGAACGCCATGGTCGTGCTCTCCCGGCACGCCGGTCCGGGGGACTCGTTCCTGCTGGTGAACACCCTCATGAACCGCGACCACCTGCGCCGGCCGCGGATCGTGCTCAAGGACCTGCTCCAGCTGGACCCGCTGATCGACGTCTACCTCAACCGGCTGCCCAACCACTTCGTCTCGTCCGACCCGGCGGTGGGGTACAGCTCCGAGGAGGCGATCGCCGACCTCGCCCGCGACCTGGGCGAGGAGGACGCGCTGCTGATCTTCCCGGAGGGCGCGAACTTCACCGTGCCCCGCCGGACCCGGGCCATCCAGCGGCTGCGTGACCGCGGGCTGCACGCGGCGGTCCGCCGGGCCGAGTCGATGCGCAACCTGCTGCCGCCGCGCCCGGGCGGCGTCGTCGCGGCCCTCCGCGCGGCGCCGCACGCCGACGTCGTCCTCGTCGCGCACACCGGGCTGGAGCACCTGAGCACGGTGCGCGACCTGTGGCGCAACCTGCCGATGGACAAGACGCTGCACCTGCGCTGGTGGTTCATCCCGGCCGCGGAGGTGCCGCGCGACGAGGCGGCGCTGACCGACTGGCTCTACCGGTGGTGGGAGACCATCGACGCCTGGATCACCGCCACCTCGGCCGCGGCGCAGCCGGAGCGGCGCGTGCACCGGACGGACCCGGCCGGCGTGATCGAGGGCCCGAGCCGTCCGCGCGCCGGCTCACGGCGTCGCTGACCCGGGGTCCGCCGTCCCCCCGTCGCGGCGGGGCGGACCTGCCTCCTCACCGCTGCCGGCGCGGGGCGGGGCTGCGGCCTGCTCGTCGCTCCCGTCGCCGGGTGCGCGGGTCGCCGCCGCCAGCTGGGCCCGGGCCTCCGCCGCGTCGGCCACCGCCCGGTCCCGCGCCTCCTCGGCCCGCAGGCGGTCCCGCCGGCTCTCCTCGGCCCGGCGCTCGGCACGCTCGGCCCGCGCCTCCTGCGCTCTGGCCTGCTCGGTGGCGGCGTCGGCCCGGGCGGCCGCCGCCTGGACGCGGGCCTCAGCGGCGGTCGTCTCCAGCCGGAGGGCCGCCTCCGCCTGATCGGCCCGGCCGACCGCCTGCGCCGCGTCCGCCCGTGCGCGCGCGGTCTCCGACCGGGCCGCCCGCTCGGCGTCCAGTGCCCGGTCCCGCGCCGCCTCCGCGGACCGGGCCCGCTCGTCGGCCGCCGCGGCGTCGGTGGCCGCGCGCTCCCGCGCCGCCTCCGCGCGGGCGGCGTCGGTGCGGGCCGACTCGGCGTCGCGCACGGCCGCCTCCCGCTGCCGTTCGGCCTCCTGCCGGCCGGTCTCGGCTTCCCGCCGGCCCGTCTCGGCCTCGTCGCGGCCGCTCTCGGCCGCGCGCAGGGCCGCGGCGGCCCGGTCGGCGTCGGCGCGCGCCTGCTCCGCCTCCGCCTGCGCGGCCCCGGCCGACTCCTGGGCGGCGGCGGCCCGGTCCTGGGGCGCCGCCCCCGCGGCCCCGGCGGTGGCGGCGGCGGCCCACGCGCCGGCCGCCGGGGGGCCCGGCCCGCCGGCGTCGCGCCTCGCCCCCCC
>NZ_JBJGYT010000056.1:0-16828 GCF_054050135.1 Geodermatophilus sp. SYSU D00705
ACGTGCTCCCTGGCGACCGCATCGTCGTCGTGGTGGAGGGCGACGCGGTGGAGGGGGACGCCGGCACCGGGCCCGAGCCGGACGACGGCGAACGGCCCTGGGACGACGCGCAGCTGCAGTCGGTCGCGGACGCCGACGGCGACGAGGAGGCGACCGAGCGCCCCCCCCCCCCCCCCCCCCCCCCCCCGATCGGGTGCGGATCAGGCGAGACCGAGCTCGCCGTGGAACTGACCGGCCTCCAGCCGCTCCCGGACCGTGGTGAGGAAGCGGGCGGCGTCGGCGCCGTCGACGATGCGGTGGTCGTAGGTCAGGGCCAGGTAGACCATCGACCGGACCGCGATCACCTCGCCGAGGTTCTCGTCCTGGACGACGACCGGACGCTTGACGACCGACCCGGTGCCGAGGATCGCCACCTGCGGCTGGTTGATGATCGGCGTGTCGAACAGCGCGCCGCGGCTGCCGGTGTTGGTCAGCGTGAACGTGCCGCCACCGAGCTCGTCGGGAGTGACCTTGTTGGTACGGGTGCGCTCCGCCAGGTCGGCGATCTTGCGGGCCAGCCCGCCGAGGCTGAGGTCACCGGCGTCCTTGATGACCGGCACCAGCAGACCGCGCTCGGTGTCCACCGCGACGCCGAGGTTCTCGGAGTCGTGGTAGGTGACCGTGCCGGCCTCGAGGTCGATCGAGGAGTTCACCGCCGGGTGGGCCTTGAGCGCCTCGACCGCTGCCTTCGCGAAGAACGGCAGGAAGGAGAGCTTGACGCCCTCGCGGGCCTCGAAGTCCTTCTTCGCCTGGGCGCGGAGCCGGGCGATCGCGGTGACGTCGGCCTCGACCACGGTCGTCAGCTGCGCGCTGACCGCCAGCGACTCCACCATCCGGCGGGCGATGACGGTGCGCAGCCGGGAGAGCTTCTCGGTCCGGCCGCGCAGCGTGGTGTCGGGCATGGCCGCCGGCGAGGGCTTCGGCGCGGTGCGGCCCGCGCCCGCCGAGGCTGCAGCCGGCGCCGCGGCCGGGGCGGAGGCGGCCTCGGCCGCCGCCAGCACGTCCTGCTTGCGGATCCGCCCACCGACGCCGGTCCCCGTGACCGTGGACAGGTCGACGCCGTGCTCGTTGGCCAGGCGGCGCACCAGCGGGGTGACGTAGGTGCCGCCCCCGTCCCCGCCGCCGGCCGGCTGCGCGGGTGCGGAGGGGGCCACCGCCGCGGCGGGCGACGGTGCCGAGGTGGGCGACTGGGTGGGCTGGGCGCCGCTGGAGCCGTAGTCCCCACCGGGCTGCTCGGTCGCCGTCGCGGCCTGCGCCGGCTCCGGCGTCGGCTGCGGGGCCTGCTGCGGTGCCGGAGCCTGCTGCGGTGCGGGTGCCTCCTGCGGGGCCGGTGCGGCCTGCTGGGCCGGCGCCTGCTGCTGGGGGGCGGGAGCGCCGCCACCGGCCGCGCCGGTGCCGATGATCGCCAGCTCCGCGCCCACGTCGACGGTCTCGTCCTCGTTGACCGAGATCGAGAGCAGGGTGCCGGAGACCGGCGCCGGGATCTCGGTGTCGACCTTGTCGGTGGAGACCTCGAGCAGCGGCTCGTCGGCGGTCACCTCGTCGCCGACCGACTTCAGCCAGCGGGTGACGGTGCCCTCGGTGACGCTCTCGCCCAGGGCCGGCATGGTCACCGGGGTCCCCTGGCCGCCGCCGTCGCCCTGCGCGGAGGCCTGGGCCGGCTCCGGCTGCTGCTGCGCCGGGGCCGCCGGCTCCTCCTGGGCCTGCTCCGCGGGCGGCTGCTCCGGCGCCACGGTCTCGGCGGAGGCCGGGGCGGCGCCCCCACCGTCGCCGTCCCCACCGATGACGGCGAGCTCGGCGCCGACCTCGACGGTCTCGTCCTCGGCGACGAGGATCTTGGTCAGCACACCGGCGGCAGGCGAGGGGATCTCGGTGTCGACCTTGTCGGTCGACACCTCGAGGAGAGGCTCGTCGACCTCGACCTGTTCACCCTCCTGCTTGAGCCAGCGGGTGACCGTGCCCTCGGTGACGCTCTCGCCCAGGGCGGGCATGGTGACGGAGGTCGGCATCGGGGCGGGGCTCCTTCTCGGCGCTGTGGATGGGGAGGGGTGGTACGTGGATCAGCCGTGCACGTGCAGGGGCTTGCCGGCCAGCGCCAGGTGCGCCTCGCCGAGAGCCTCGCTCTGGGTCGGGTGCGGGTGGATGAGGCTCGCGACGTCGTCGGCCTCGGCCTCCCAGTTGTAGATCAGCTGCGCCTCGGCGATGAGCTCGCCGACGCGGCTGCCCACCATGTGCACGCCGACGACGGGGCCGTCGACGGCCTGGACGAGCTTCACCGCACCCGCCGTCTTGAGGATCTGGCTGCGGCCGTTGCCACCGAGGTCGTAGGTGAGGGTCTTGACCTCGCCGTACCGCTCCTTGGCCTGGGCCTCGGTGAGGCCCACGGAGGCGACCTCGGGGTCGGAGTAGGTGATGCGCGGGACGCCGGCGTAGTCGATCGGGGCCGGGTTGAGCCCGGCCAGTCGCTCGGCGACGAGGATGCCCTCGGCGAAGCCGACGTGGGCCAGCTGCAGGGTGGGGATGAGGTCGCCGACCGCGGAGATCGTCGGGACGTTGGTCCGGCAGTACTCGTCGACCAGGACGTAACCGCGGTCCATCGCCACCCCGGCCTCCTCGTAGCCCAGGCCCTGGCTGACCGGGCCGCGGCCGACGGCGACGAGCACCAGCTCGGCCTCGAACTCCTTGCCGTTCTGCAGCGAAACCTTGACGCCGTTCTCGGTGGTCTGCACGCCGGAGACCAGGCTGCCGAGGGAGAACTCGATCTTGCGGCGGCGGAAGGCGCGCTCCAGCAGCTTGGAGGAGGCCTCGTCCTCCAGCGGGACCAGGTGCGGCAGGCCCTCGACGATGGTGACGTCGACGCCGAAGGACTTCCAGGCGCTGGCGAACTCGCAGCCGATGACGCCGCCGCCGAGGATGATCGCCGAGGCGGGGACCCGGTCGAGGTTCAGCGCGTGGTCGCTGGTGATGACCCGGGCGCCGTCGATCTCGATGCCCGGCAGGCTGCGGGCGTAGGAGCCGGTGGCGAGCAGGACGTGCTTGCCCTCGAAGCGCTGTCCGTTGACCTCCACGGCGGTGGGGGAGACCAGCCGACCCTCGCCCTCGACGTAGTTGATCTTGCGGCTCTTGATGAGGCCCTGCAGGCCCTTGTGGAGCCGGGAGATCACGCCGTCCTTGTAGCCGTTGACGCCGTCCATGTCGATGCCGGCCAGGGAGGTCTTGACGCCGAACTGCTCGCCCTCGCGGGCGGCGTCGGCGATCTCACCGGCGTGCAGCAGGGCCTTGGTGGGGATGCAACCGCGGTGCAGGCAGGTGCCGCCGACCTTGTCGCGCTCGATGAGGACGACGGACATGCCCAGCTCGGCGGCGCGCAGCGCGGCGGCGTAGCCACCCGAGCCACCACCGAGGATGACCAGGTCGGCGGGGGAGGTGGGTGCGCTCACGAGTTCTCCTCGAATGCAGTGGCCCGTCCCGTTCACGCGGGCGGGGGAACGTCCGCGCCCATCCTGCCACTCCGGGA
This sequence comes from Geodermatophilus sp. SYSU D00705, assembly GCF_054050135.1. NCBI lineage: Bacteria > Bacillati > Actinomycetota > Actinomycetes > Geodermatophilales > Geodermatophilaceae > Geodermatophilus > Geodermatophilus sp. SYSU D00705. The sequence continues at coordinate 3,557 of NZ_JBJGYT010000056.1, forward strand.
ACGTGACGGCCGACAGTGCCGTTCAGCAGCGCGGACGCCGCGGTGCGGCCGTGGCCGGTTCGGACGGGAGCGGACATGGGGTTCTGGACGCGTTTCCGGCGGAGGACGCCCCCGGGCGACCGGCGTGGCACCCTCGACCGCGGCGCCGGCCGGGCCGATCTCGCCCACCTCGAGCAGTTCGTCGCGACCCGCCGCGGGGTCGAGGGCTTCGTCGAGCCGCGCACGGCGGTCACCGAGTCCACGATCGTGCTCGTCGCCGCCGACGGAGAGTGGACCCGGCGCCGCATCGACGGGCCCGACACCGCGCGGCGGCTGTCCCGGGAGCTGCGTGTGCCCGTCTACGACGCCCAGGTCACCGGGTACCCGCAGCGGATGCGCGACTGGACGGCCCGCCGGCGCGCCGACGGAGCGAGCTGAGGCGGTCGCGTCCGGCCGCGGGCCGGACGCGACCACGACCTCACTCCGCGATCAGGTCCTCGATCGTGGCCAGCAGCGTCCGCACGGGCACGCCGGTGCCGCCCTTGGGCGTGTAGCCCCACGGGGCGCCGGTGTTGTAGCTCGGCCCCGCGATGTCGATGTGCGCCCACGGGAGGGCGGCCGGCACGAACTCGGCCAGGAAGTGGGCGCCGACGAGCATGCCCCCCATCCGGTCGGCGTTGGCGTTGACGAAGTCGGCGACCGGCGAGTCCAGGCCCTTGCGCAGCTCCGCGGGCAGCGGCATCGGCCACATCGACTCACCGCTGCGCCGGCTGGCGGCCACGACGGCGTCGCGCAGGTCGTCGCTGCCCATGACACCGGAGGTGCGCGAGCCCAGCGCGACCAGCTGCGCGCCGGTGAGGGTCGCGGTCTCCAGCAGGTAGTCGGGGGAGTCCTCGGCGGCCCGGGCGATCGCGTCGGCCAGGACGACGCGGCCCTCGGCGTCGGTGTTGGTGATCTCGGCCTTCTTGCCGTTGCGGAAGGTGACCACGTCGGCGGGCCGGTAGGCGGTGCCGCTGGGCAGGTTCTCGGCGATCGGTACGGTCGCGGTCACCTCGACCGGCAGCTCCAGCTCCGCGACCAGGCACACGGTGGCGATCACGGCGGCCGCGCCGGCCATGTCGCTCTTCATGTCCTCCATCTTCAGCGCGGGCTTGATGGACAGCCCGCCGCTGTCGAAGGTGATGCCCTTGCCGACCAGCGCGACCTTCTTGCGCGCCTTCTTGCCCTTGTAGGTCAGGCGCAGGAGGCGCGGCTTGCGCACCGAGCCGCCGCCGACGGCCAGGATGCCGCCGTAGCCGCCCGCCGCGAGCTCGTCCTCGTCGAGCACCTCGACGGAGAGCCCGGCGGCCTTCCCGGCGGCGGCCCCGCGGTCGGCGAGCTCGGCGGGGTAGAGGTCGTTGGGCGGGGTGTTGACCAGGTCGCGCACCAGCGTGACGGCGTCGGCCACGGCGCGGGCACGGGCCAGCGGTGCGCGGGCGCCCCCGGCGTCCGGCACGACGACGGTGAACTCCCGCGGTGGTGTGGGCCGGCCGTTCTGCGCGGACTTGTAGGCGGTGAACTCGTAGGCGCCGAGCAGGCTGCCCTCGCCGACACCGTGCAGGCGCGCCGCGTCGGGCGTCCCACCCACAGCGGCCAGCAGCGTGACCACGGAACCGCGGCCGCTCAGCGCGCGGCTGGCGGCACCGGCGGCCCGGCGCACCGCCTCGGCGCCGTACCCGCCGGCCGCCTCGGGGGCGCCCAGGCCGACGGCCGCGACCACCGGGAACGGGCCCTGCCCGAGGCTGGCGACCCGCGTGACCTCCTCCTCGCCGCCCCGTGCGCCGAGGTCGGCCAGCGCGGGCAGCAGCCGGCCGCCGAGGAGGCGGTCCACGGCCTCCGCGCCGGGCGTGGGCAGGAGGCCGTCGGGCCCCTTGCCGATGCCGACGACGACGGCGTCGGCGGAGAGCTTCTCGAGCGGGCGGTCGGTGGCGGTGATCGTCGGCGGCACCGCTCGATCCTAGGTGCCCGGCCGGAGGCGGTCCTGAGGACGGCGAAGGAGACGGGGCGGGCCGCCGCCGATAGCGTGCCGTCCGTGACCCCGCGGACCTCGCCCCTGCACGAGCGGCACCTCGCGGCCGGCGCGAAACTGGCCGACTTCGGCGGCTGGACCATGCCGATCGAGTACGCCGGCGGGGGGGTGCTGGCCGAGCACGCCGCCGTCCGCAGCGGGGTGGGCCTGTTCGACGTCTCGCACCTGGGCACGGTGACCGTCCGCGGGCCCGGTGCCGCGGCCTTCGTCGACTCGTGCCTCACCAACGACCTGTCCCGCATCGGGCCGGGGCAGGCGCAGTACACGATGTGCTGCCTGCCCGACGGCGACCCGCGAGCGGGCGGGGTGGTCGACGACCTCATCGTGTACCTGCACGGCCCCGACGACGTCCTGCTGGTGCCCAACGCCGCCAACGCCGCCGAGGTCGTCGCGCGGCTGACCGACGCGGCACCGGCCGGGGTCACCGTCACCGACCGGCACGCCGAGGTCGCCGTCCTGGCCGTGCAGGGGCCGAAGTCGGCGCAGGTGCTGTCCTTCCTCGGCCTGCCCGGCGAGCTGCCCTACATGTCGTTCGTGACCGGCACCGGCGGCGGGCACACCGAGGTGACCGTGTGCCGCACCGGTTACACCGGCGAGCACGGCTACGAGCTGCTCGTGCCGGCCGAGGAGGCCGGCGAGCTGTGGGACGTGCTGGTGGACGTCGGGCAGGACGAGGGGCTGCGGCTGTGCGGTCTCGGTGCGCGCGACACCCTGCGCACCGAGATGGGGTATCCGCTGCACGGGCACGAGCTCTCCCCCGACATCACGCCCAACCAGGCCCGCGCGGGCTGGGCGGTGGGCTGGCGCAAGCCGGAGTTCTGGGGCCGCGGGGCGCTGCTGGCGGAGAAGGAGCAGGGCGCGGCCCGCCTGCTGTGGGGGCTGCGCGCGACCGGGCGGGGCATCCCGCGGCCGGGCATGGCGGTCCTCGACGGCGAGGGCGCCCGCGTCGGTGAGGTCACCAGCGGCACCTTCTCGCCGTCCCTGCGGACCGGGATCGCCCTCGCGATGCTCGACACCGCCGCCGCACCGGCCGAGGGCGCCGACCTCGCCGTCGACGTGCGCGGGCGGCCGCAGGCCGTGGAGGTCGTGCGGCCGCCCTTCGTGCCCTCGCACGTGCGCTGAGCGCCTAGCGGTTCTTGCGGGTGGGGTCCTTGTCCTCCTTGGTCGGCTCCGGCTTGTCGGGCAGCGTGTCGGCCACGACGGCGTCGCGCTCACCCATCGGCCGCGGCTCCCCGGCGGTGGTGTCCCGCGCCGTCTGGTGCTCGGCCTCGGCGTTGATCTCCGCGCCGAGCAGTACCAGGTAGCAGGTCAGGTACAGCCACAGCATGAGCACGATGACGCCGGCGATGGCCCCGTAGGTCTCGTTGTAGGACCCGAAGTTGTCGACGTAGAAGCTGAACCCGATGCTGACCAGCGCCCACACGACGGTGACGACGATCGAGCCGAGGCTGACCCACCGCAGCTGCGGGGCGTCGCGGTCGGGCGCCACGCGGTAGACCACCGCGAGCCCCCCGGCGAAGACGCCGAGCAGCAGCACCCAGCGCACCACCTGGGCGAGCACGGTGCCGACGACGCCCAGGGGGAGGTCCTCCAGCACCGCCGGGACGACGGCGAGCAGGGTGAACGCGACGAGCACGAACACGATCGCACCGAGGGTCAGCGCGAGGGAGGTGGCCCGCAGCTTGATGAACCCGCGGGTCTCGACCTCGTCGTAGGCCAGGTTCACGGCGGTGATCAGGTTGCCCACGCCGCCGGAGGCGCTCCACAGCGCGGCGAGGATCGAGACGATCAGCCCGACGGTCAGCGCCCCGCCGCTGTTGCTGGTGATCGAGGTCAGCTGGTCACCGACGATGTCCTGGGCGCTGTCGGGCAGCTGTGTGGACACCGACTCGATCTGCTCGCTGACCTGCTCCGGGGAGGCGACCAGCCCGTAGATCGAGATGGTCGCGATCAGCGCCGGGAAGATGGCCAGGAAGCCGAAGAAGGCCACGCCGCCGGCGATGATCGGCATGTTGTCGGCCTTGTTCTCTGCCCAGGCCCGCTTGACGACCTGCTTCCAGCCGCGCAGCGGGATCTGCGTGGGGGAGTCCGCCGTGATGCCCGGGAGCTGCTGCTCGGTGGGCGCCCCGGACGGCGGGCTGCCGTCGTGGGCGTCGGGACCCCGCTCGGCCGCTGCCTTGGCCGCCGCTCGTCGGGCCGCCTTCTCCTCGACGCGTTCCCGGATCCGGTCGACGGCGCTCTCGTGGTGGCGCGTGCCCGGCACGTCAGTCGCCCGGCCAGTTGCCGGTCAGCTTGGTGAAACCGCGCGCGCCGGCCCGGTCGATGGCGGCCTTGGTCGCGGCGAAGATCGCGCCCTGCAGTGCGGCGGAGATGATCACCTGCGACATCGGGTACTCGCTCTGCAGCGCGTCGGGGGCGTCGTCCCGGCCGGCCACGCGCTTCCAGACCTGCTTGAAGATGGCGCCTGACACGGTGCCGGCGAGGATGCCGCCGAGCAGGCCGATGGGGCGGTAGGCGATCTTGGCTCCCTTGCTGCTCACTTCGTCCTCCTCGCGGCCCGGCGGGCCTGCTTCGCCTTCGCGGCCCGGCGGGCCTGCTTCGCGGCTCTGGCCGCCGATGCGCGGGCGGTCTTCTCGGCGGCCGCCCGGCGGGCGGCCAGCCCCTTCGCCGCCCGCTTGGTCTGCCGGGCCGCCGCGCGGCGGTCCCGGGTGCGGCGGCGCCACACCAGCAACCCGACGAGGGCGGCCAGGCCCGCGCCCGCGCCCACGACCGCCGGAGGGCTCTCTCGGTAGGTCTCGACGGCGGTGTCGCGTGCCCGGAACGCGCTCTCCTTGGCGCGGGCCGGTACGTCGAGCCGGTGCGACAGCTCGTCGACGGTGCGGCTGAGCTGGGCGCGGGTGGCCTCGATCTCGGCCTTGATGGCGTCGGGGTCCTTCGGCGCGCCGTCGGCGCCGCTGCTCGGGGTGCTCACCGGCGGACACTCTCCTTCACCGTCGCGATGTCGGTCCTGGTGCTGGCGATCGCCTCCGTGGGCACCGGCGGCGCGGCGTCCTGCACGTCCTTCTTGCCGATCAGGGCGAGCACGCCGGCGACGGCGAAGAGCACGACGGTCACCACGAGGGCGGCTGCCCACGCCGGCAGTGCGAGGTCCAGCAGCAGGATGGCGGTGGCGACGAGGCTGGCCAGCCCCAGGAAGGCCATCAGCCCCGCGCCGCCGAAGAGGCCGGCGCCGACGCCCAGTCGCTTGGCCTTCTGCGTCATCTCGGCCTGGGCCAGCCGGGCCTCGTCGCGGACCAGCCGGGAGATCTGCTCGGTGAGCTGGCCGACGAGCTGCCCGGTGGAGGCGTCCTCCGGTGCGGGGGGTGGTGCGGGGGCTCGGCTCGCGCCCGCGGTGGGGTGGGTCATCGGTCCTCCGGTCCCGGGGATGGACGGTCGATGACCTCACATGCCCCCGATGATCGCCCGGGTAACCAGGGCCGGGTCACACTCCGGGCACGGCCGCGCCGGCCACTAGCCTCGGGGCCATGAGCTGGTACTGGCGGCTGGAGGACCCCTCGGGGGCGGAGGTGGACCCGGCGTCGGTCGGTGTCGAGGTCCCGGAGACCGACAACCAGGGCGACGCGGAGTCGTGGCTGGGCGAGCACTGGCGGGTGCTGCTCGAGCGCGGCGTGGCCACGGTGCGGCTCTTCGACGGCGAGGACGAGGTCTACGGCCCCATGGGGCTGGCGGCGACGTAGCCGGGGCGGACGACGGGTCGTCCGCCCCGGCGGCCTCCCTGCAGGGGCCCGCCGCGAGCCTGCGACTGGTGGGGAGCAGGGAGGTACTCCCTCAGCCGCGGGAGGTCTTGGCCGGGTCGCGCTCCACGACGTCGCCGAGGGCCTCGTCGATCCGCTTGAGGACGTCGGCGTCGAGGACCACGCCGGCGGCCTGCACGTTGTCCCGCACCTGCTCGGGCCGGCTGGCGCCGATGATCGCGGCGGCGACGTTGCGGTTCTGCAGCACCCAGGCGACCGCGAGCTGCGCCATCGACAGGCCGAGGTCCGCGGCGATCGGCGTGAGCTCCTGCACCCGCGTGAGGACGTCGTCGCGCAGGAACCGCTGCATCGAGCCCCCGGCCTCGGCGTGCCCGCCACGGCTGTCGGCGGGCGGCTGCCGGCCCGGCAGGTACTTGCCGGTGAGCACGCCCTGCGCCAGCGGGGACCACACGATCTGCGACAGCCCCTCCTTCTCGGAGGTGGGCACGACCTCGTCCTCGATGACCCGCCACAGCATCGAGTACTGCGGCTGGTTGCTGATGAGCTGGACGCCGAGGTCACGGGCGAGCGCGGCACCGGCCGCGATCTCCTCGGCCCGCCACTCGGAGACGCCGATGTAGAGCACCTTGCCGGCCCGCACGAGGTCGGCGAAGGCGGTCATCGTCTCCTCGAGCGGCACCGTCGGGTCGTAGCGGTGCGCCTGGTACAGGTCGACGTAGTCGGTCTGCAGCCGCCGCAGCGAGGCGTGGCAGCTCTCGATGATGTGCTTGCGGGACAGCCCCCGGTCGTTCTGGCCCGGGCCGGTGGGCCAGTAGACCTTGGTGAAGACCTCCAGGCCCTCGCGGCGCTGCCCGGCCAGGGCGCGGCCCAGCACGGACTCGGCCTTGGTGCCGGCGTAGACGTCGGCGGTGTCGAAGGTGGTGATGCCCGCGTCGAGGGCGGCCCGCACACAGGCGTGCGCGGCGTCCTCCTCGACCTGGCTGCCGTGGGTGAGCCAGTTGCCGTAGGCGATCGCGGAGATGGTCAGGCCGGAGCGGCCGAGTCGTCGGAATTCCACGGCCCGGACGCTATAAGGACCCCCTCCCGCTCATGCCCCGCGGGCTCGGCGGTGCCGTCAGACGTCGGCGCCCAGGGCGACCTCGGGCTTGGGGAACCGCCACCGGCGGACCATCGTGGACCGGCTGACGCCGTACCAGATCAGGCCGCGCATCTTGTGGTCCTGACCGGGGAAGCGCTCCAGCACCTTCCGCTTGATGCGCCGGCCCAGGAACACCGAGTCGCCGATGATCACGAGGAAGAACAGGAACCACAGGAACACGGTGTAGCTCTGCACCGCCGGGCTCGGGATGAAGTAGCCCACCAGCACGAGGGCGGCCACGACGAGGAAGAAGCTGCCGGCGTTGCGCCGCGCGTCGACGACGTCGCGCACCAGCTTGCGCACCGGGCCGCGGTCGCGGGCCGGCAGGTAGCTGTCGTCGCCGGCCAGGGCGCCGGCGCGGGCGGCACCGCGGGCGCTGGCCTGCTGCTCCCGCATCCGCCGGTAGGCCTCCTTGCGGTTGGTCGGCGGCGGCGGGGGAGGGCCGGGACGGCGGCCCTGGGCCTCGCTGCGCTTCGGCGTGGGGCGGCCCTTGCCGCCGGCCTTGACCAGCTGGGCGGTCAGGTCGGCGTCGCTGGCGGGGGCGGCCGCGGCGCGGTCGCGGCGCCCGGGCAGACGGAACTTCACGCGCCGAGTCTACGTGTGACCTGGCCCGTTCCCCCGCCTCCGCGCGGACGGCGGCCGTACAGTGGAAGAGGACCCGCTCCGGCGGTGTTGGCCTGGAGAAGGACGTGCCACCTCAGGCACCCTCGAACGTGGGAGGACCACAGACATGACGGTGCAGGACACCGCAGCGACCGGCGTCGTCCTCAGCGAGCCCGCTGCCGCGAAGGTGAAGGCGCTGCTGGACCAGGAAGGCCGCGACGACCTCCGGCTGCGCATCGCCGTCCAGCCCGGCGGTTGCTCCGGCCTCCGCTACCAGCTCTTCTTCGACGAGCGGTTCCTCGACGGCGACCAGACCTTCGAGTTCGGCGGGGTCGAGGTCATCGTCGACCGGATGAGCACCCCCTACCTCGGCGGTGCGGTCATCGACTTCGTCGACACCATCGAGAAGCAGGGCTTCACGATCGACAACCCGAACGCGCAGGGCTCCTGCGCCTGCGGCGACTCGTTCCACTGAGCACCGCGTAGCCCGGACACACGTCGGCGCCCCGGTCCTCCTCGGAGGGCCGGGGCGCCGTCGTGTTCAGAGCTTGACGGGGTAGACCGTCTCCGGGATGACCGGCTTGATGCGCTCCTCGACGAAGATGCCGTGCCAGACCATGAAGACCAGCACCTCCCACACCTGACGGGCGATGCGCTTGCTCGGTACCTCGGCCTGGCGCAGCCGGTCGAGCAGGGTCAGCACGTGACCGCGGTCGAGCCACTCGTCGGTCTCGCTCGCGGTGACGATGTCGCGGGCCCACTGGTGCAGCGGCCCGGCGAGGAAGTCCGCCGTCGGCACGGGGAAGCCCAGCTTGCGCCGGTGCAGGATCGACGGCGGCACGATCTGCTCCATCGCCCGCCGCAGCGCGTACTTCGTGGCGTCGCTGCCGCGGGGCACCCGCTGGTCGAGCGGGATGGTGCTGGCCAGCGCGAACACCTCGGGGTCGAGGAAGGGCACCCGCAGCTCCAGCGAGTTGGCCATGGTCATCTTGTCGGCCTTGACCAGGATGTCGCCGCGCAGCCAGGTGAACAGGTCCACGTACTGCATGGCCGTGACGTCGTCGTAGCCGGCCTCGCGGGTCTGCCGGTAGAGGTTCTCGGTCACGGTGACGTGGGACAGGTCGGCGTCGTGCCCCCGCATCAGCTGCGCGAGCTCCGCGCCGGAGAAGTTCCGCGCGTTGCCGTAGTAGCGCTCCTCGAGCGGGATCGAGGCGCGGCGCAGCAGGTCCTTGCCGCGCATCCCCTCGGGCAGCCGATCGGACAGCGCCGCCATGGCCCGCTTGCCGAACCGCGGGACCCGCTCGGCCCAGGCCAGGCTCAGCGGCTCCCGGTAGATGGTGTAGCCGCCGAACAGCTCGTCGGCGCCCTCGCCGGAGAGCACCACCTTCACGTGCTTGCGGGCCTCGCGGGCGACGAAGTACAGCGGCACGAGCGCCGGGTCGGCGACCGGGTCGTCGAGGTACCAGACCACCTCGGGGATCGCCTCGGCGAACTGCTCCGCGGTGATCTCCACCGGCACGTGCCGGACGCCGAGGGTGCGCGCCGACTCCGCGGCGATGTCCACCTCCGAGGTCGACTCCCGCTGGAAGCCGACCGTGAAGGTCATGAGGTCGGGGTTGTAGCGGTGGGCGAGGGCGGCGATGGCGGTGGAGTCGATGCCGCTGGAGAGGAACGACCCGACGGTGACGTCGGCGCGCATGTGCTTGGCCACCGACTCGTCGAGTGCCGCCGCGATCCGGTCGTAGAGCTCCTGCTCCCGCCCCTCCGCCACCGGCTGCGGCCGGAAGGTCGGGTGGAAGTACCGGTGGGTGTGCAGCTCGCCGTCGACGACGGTGAAGCTGGTGCCGCTCTCGATGCGCCGGATGCCGCGGTGCAGGGTCGCCGGCTCGGGCACGTACTGCAGCGTCAGGTAGTGCTGGAGGGAGGCCGCGTCGACCCCGCCGGCGGCCGCGGTATCGCCGAGCAGCTCCAGCACGGCCTTCTTCTCGGAGCTGAAGACCAGGCCGCCGTCGGCCAGCCGCGCGGTGAACAGCGGCTTGATGCCGAACGGATCGCGGGCACCGAACGCCGTCCGGGTGTGGGTGTCCCAGATGACGAACGCGAACATCCCGCGCAGCCGGTTGACGACGTCCTGACCCCACAGGTGGTAGCCGGCGACGATCGTCTCGGTGTCGCCGTGCGTGGTCAGCTCGGCCCCGGCGGCGGCCAGCTCCTCGCGCAGCTCCAGGTAGTTGTAGATCTCGCCGTTGAACAGGATCCGGTACCGGTCACCGGCGTAGGGGAGCGGCTGCGGGCTGCCCTCGACGTCGATGATCGAGAGCCGGTTGAAGCCGAGGACGACCCGGGAGTCCGCCCAGACGGCGGTGTCGTCGGGTCCGCGGTGGTGCAGGCAGTGCAGCGCCTCCTGCACGCCCGAGACGTGGGAGTCGCCGACCCGGTCGGCGTCGGTGGACAGGTATGCCAGCAGGCCGCACATGAGGCGCAGGTCTCCGGGGGGTCGGTTCGTTGGCCCGGCTCGGGGAGCCGGGGTGGGGGTCAGACGCGCTCGCCGGCGCGGGTCTTGCGGGTGGCGATCCGTTCCGCGACGAAGGACAGGATCGGGACGGTGCCCGCGAGCAGCACGAGGACGGCGCCCTTGAGGGTCCACCGGGCGCGCAGCGCGAGGTCGCAGGCGACGAGGAAGAAGATGAAGTAGAGCCAGCCGTGCAGGGTGCCGATGACCGCCACCGGCTGGTCGAGCTCGGCGGCGTACTTCAGGGGGACGGCGACCAGGATCAGGGCGATCAGCAGCACGCCCACGATCCAGGCCATCACCCGGTACCGCAGCAGCGCGGCGGGGATGCCCTGCCCGACCCGGCGCGCGAGGGCGCGGGGCAGCGTGCTGGTACGGCCGGTCCGCTCAGCGGCCACGGTCGCTCCGCTGGCCCAGCGCCTTCTCGTTCAGCTCGGCGAGGTAGGCGTTGTAGGCAGCCAGCTCGGGGTCGCCCGTGGTGTCGATGCGCGGCCGCTGGTAGAGCACGAGGTCGGCGCCCGGCTCGTCGGCGTCGGGGTCGCGGTTCAGCTCCTCGCGGCACATGCGGACGTAGAACCACAGGCCCATGAGTCCGTACAGCGGCCACTGGAGGGCGTAGCTCCAGTTCACCGCGCCGCCGCCGGCCTCGGCCTTGGTGAGCTGCCAGTAGCCCAGGAAGAACGTGGCGACGAACAGCGCCGCCACCAGCAGGTGCAGGAGCACCCACCTGGGGGTCAGCAGCCGGGTGAACACGGCCTCGACTGTAACCGGCGCGGCACCGGCGGCGGGGTCCACGGTGAGGGGGCTCACCTCCGGAGGCGGGCGCCGGGAGGCCGATCGCGGGGGTCCGACGCGCGACCCGCCGCGACTCCGTCTCCGGTGGTGGGCCGCCATGCGGGGTCGGCTAGTCTCGCCGCAGACTGTGGTCGGCACAGCAGCCGTCCGCCGGAACCGGTGGGCGGCGTGCCGAGAAGACCGTCCGGGCGGTCCGGACGGAGGACGAGGAGGCAGCGAGCAGTGGCTCGAGGCAGCAGGCTCGCGCGGGTCGCCGCGCTCGGTCTCCTGGGGGTCGTCACCCTCACCGGGTGCACGCCCAACAACGAGTTCTGGCGCTGGGGGTGGCCCGACGGGATCACCGACGAGGCCTACGCGATGCGCGACCTGTGGATCTGGTCGGTCATCGCGGCGCTCCTCGTCGGCATCGGCGTCTGGGGCCTGATCCTGTGGTCGGTGGTCCGTCACCGGAAGCGCTCGGACGAGCTGCCGAAGCAGACTGCGTACAACCTGCCGCTGGAGATCGTCTACACGATCATCCCGTTCCTCATCATCGCCGGTCTGTTCTTCTTCACCGTGGTGACGCAGAACAAGGTCATGGACCGCAGCGAGGACCCCGACACCACCATCGCGGTCAACGCGTTCAAGTGGAACTGGCAGTTCGTCTACCCGGAGACCACCGGGGCCGACGGGGAGCCGGTGAACACCGTGGGCACCAGCGAGGAGATCCCGATCCTCGTCGTCCCGACGGATGAGACGGTGCGGTTCGAGGTGGCTTCCGCCGACGTCATCCACTCGTTTTGGGTGCCCGAGTTCCTCTTCAAGCTGGACGTCATCCCCGGCAACGAGAACGACCGCGACAACGTCTTCGAGGTGACCGTCCGCGAGGAGGGCGCCTTCGTCGGTCGCTGCGCCGAGCTGTGCGGGACCTACCACGCGTACATGAACTTCGAGGTGCGCGCGGTCACTGCGGACGACTACGACGACTACCTGGCCGCCCGTGAGTCGGGGCTGAGCACCTTCGACGCCCTCGAGAGCATCGGGCAGCCCGGCGACCCGCAGACCACGCAGGCCTGGGACCTCGTCGACGACGCCCAGCGGGCCGATGGCTGACATGCGGCCCAACCTGGTCTCCACCACCCAGCAGGAGGAACGGCCGTGAAGGTCGAAGCGCTCATCTTCAACGCCATCGGGGTCTTCTGCATCGTGATGGCGATCGTCTACGGGGTGTGGGCCCGCGAGCCGATCGGCACGACGGCTCTGGTCCTCTCCGGCGGGCTCACGTTCCTCATCGGCGGGTTCTTCTGGTTCGTCTCTCGTCGCATCGACGCCCGTCCCGAGGACCGCAAGGACGCCGACATCGCCGACGGCGCCGGTGAGCTCGGCTTCTTCAGCCCGGGCAGCTACTGGCCGTTCGCCATCGCGCTCTCCGCGGCCCTGATGGGTGTGGCCCTGGCCTTCTTCTACTCGTGGCTGATCCTCATCGCCGGGGTGGCGCTGCTCATCACCATCGGTGGGCTGCTCTTCGAGTACTACGTCGGGCAGAACGCGCACAGCTGAGCCGCCCGGCTCGTCCACGAGGGCCCCTCTCCGCTCCGGCGGGGAGGGGCCCTCGTCGTGTGCGGGCTGCTGCGACGCCTGACAGAGCGCGGTGGGCGACCCGGGCCCTCGGGAGATCTGCCCGCCTCCGGTCGGTGAGCCGGTCCTGCGTCGCCCTGCTGGGTGCCCGTGCGCGGGGGACGGGCGGTGCGGCGGCCGGCCCGCGGCTCCGGTGCGCTCGGGTGTGCGGCGGAGGCAGCCGCGGTGATCCGCCGGCGAGCCGGGCCCGGTCCGGCCAGCGCCGCACGGTCCACTCGACAGCTGCCGGCTGCCGTCGGCTGTCCACACGCGGGGCCGCGCCGAGGAGGTCGGGCTGACTGGGCTGGGGCGCCTGCGCGGCCGGCACCGCACTCGCTCGGTGGACTGTCCGGGCTCGACGCCCTGAGGACCGCCAGGAGGGGCGTGGGGCCGCGCTGCGGACCAGGGGGCCACGGTCGCCGTCGCTCGAGACCGCCACGGTCACCGTCGACCCGGTGCGACGCCGGCCCGCTCGTGGTGGCGGAGGTCGCCCTGCACGCCCCGGGGCGTCGTGCTGTCCCGATGTCCACTCCGGCGCGGGGCGGTCGGTCCCCGTCGGTCGGTCGGGTGGACCCCGGTCGCCCCGAGGAGGGGAGAGGTGGGTTCAGCCGTTGTGCGGCGACCGGGCAGCCGCCCGTGGTCCCGGAGCGACCAATCACCAGAGCGCCCGGCCGGACTCCGCCGTCCGCAGAGCGGTCAGCGGCGCAGGTGGCTGCTGTCGTACAGACGAGTGGGGGGGGGGGGGGGGGGGGGGGGGGGGGGGGGGGGGGGCGGGGGGGGGGGGGGGGGGGGGGGGGGGGGGGGGGGGGGGGCGGGGGGGCGGCGC
>NZ_JBJGYT010000057.1:0-16739 GCF_054050135.1 Geodermatophilus sp. SYSU D00705
CGTGCTCTGCCCAGGTTGGTGGGCAGAGCACGAGCTTCCGCGGAGGAGGTCACCCGGGGCGCCGCCGTGCGGAAGGGCCGCTGCGACCAGCCCGGCGTCCTGCTTGGCTCGGCGGCATGGTGCACAGGATGGTCGTCCAGTACGGGCAGCCCGCCGACGCGGCGGTCTTCGAGGAGAGCTATCACGAGCACGTCCGGCTGGTCAACGAGGTCCCGGGGGTGCTGCGGTACACCCTCGGCCGCCCCGCCGCCGTCAACGGCGAGCCGCCGGCCACCTACCTCGTCGCCGAGCTCGACTTCGAGTCCGCCGAGGCGATGGGCGAGGCCATGCGCACCCCCGAGTGGGCCGCCGCCGGGAAGGACGTCCGCAGCTTCGCCACCGGCGGCGTCAGCGTCGCCTTCTTCGACGTCGAGGACGTCGGCCGCCGCGCATAGGAGCCCTCAGGGGCCGCGCCGCACCTCGTCGGGGGTCCGGCCGAACGCGGCGCGGAACCCTCGGCCGAAGGTGGCCGAGTCGCGGAAGCCCCAGGCGTGCGCCACCGCGCCGACGGTGACCGTCGTCCCCCGCCGGGCCAGCTCCCGCGCCGCACCGTCCAGCCGACGCCGGCGCACGTAGCCGGCCGGCGTCAGCCCGCGCGCGGCGAACAGCGCGTACAGCGAGCGCTCGCTCACGTAGGCGCCGGCCGCGATCGCCGCCGGGGTCAGGGACGGGTCGCGCAGGTGTGCCGCGACGTGGGCGGTGACCCGCGCCCAGGCCGCGTCGTCCCGCGGCGGGGCTGAGTCGTCCCGGGGGGCGAGGGCACCGGCCAGCAGGCCCACCGCGGCGTCGGCGACCGGCTGCCCGAGCCGCTCGTCCAGCGCCCCGGCGGAGGCCAGCGTCGTCCCGAGCAGCGCGGTCAGCAGGCGGGCGGCCGCCGGTTCCAGCAGGCCGCTGCGCGCGCCGGGCAGCCGGGACGACGGCACGAGCAGCGTCCACTTGTGCAGCCGGCCGGGCACCCGGAACCGCGCCGGCTCGTCGGCCCGCCACAGCAGCGCCGTCCCGGGGCCGAGGGTCACCCGCGCGCCGCCGACCTCCACCTGCTCCAGCCCGGACCGCACGAACAGCACCCCGACGACGTCGTCGTCCGTCGCCGCCAGCTGGGCCCGCCCGCGCGAGCCGGAGCACGGGCCGCAGCGGCAGTCGACCAGGGTGAGGTCGCCGACCCGGTAGCGGACGAGGCCGGCCGGCCCGGGCACGCGCTCGCCGGGGGTCAGTGCCCACGGCAGGTGGGTCGCGCTGACCACCTCGCGGAAGGCGTCGTCCCGGTCGGCGGCGGGCACGTCGGCGGCGTCCCACCGTTCGGCGACCAGCGTCATCGCGGACCTCCCGCCGCGCAGCCAACCCCCGCCCGCCAGGCGCGGCAAGACCTGCAGGCATCGCCGCGAACCGTGCGGGCATCGTCGCGACGCCGGCCACGCGGCGCGGCACGGTCGGCGGCATGCGAGAGGACATCGAGTTCGCGACCGAGGACGGCGTCACCCTGCGCGGGTGGCACTACGCCCCCGACCAGGGCGCCACCGACACCCGCCGACCGCTGGTCGTCATGGCACACGGCTTCTCCGCCACCAAGGAGATGTTCCTGGACGACTTCGCCGAGCACTTCGCCGCGGGCGGTCTCGGCGTGCTCGTCTACGACAACCGCAACCTCGGTGCCAGCGACGGCACGCCCCGCGGCGAGCTGGACCCGTGGCAGCAGATCCGCGACTACCGGACGGCGATCACCTGGGCGCAGACCCAGCCGTGGTGCGACCCCGACCGCATCGGCGTGTGGGGGTCGAGCTACAGCGGCGGGCACGTGCTCGTCGTCGCCGCGCTCGACCGGCGGGTGAAGGCCGTCGTCTCGCAGGTGCCGCTGGTCAGCGGGCTGGCCAACGCCCGCCGGCTGATCCGCGCCGACGCCTTCGCCGGGCTGCGGCAGATGTTCGACGCCGACCGGGCCGCCCGCTACGCCGGCAAGGACCCCGCGATGATCCAGGTCGCCTGGGAGAAGGAGCCCGACGAGGCGTGCGCGCTGCCCACCGAGGACAGCCACGACTTCTTCCTCGGGCCGGTCCTGGACCGCGCGACCACCTGGCGGAACGAGGTCACCCTGCGGTCGGTGGAGATGTTCACCGAGTACGAGCCCGGTGCCTACATCGGCCAGATCGCACCCACCCCGCTGATGGTGGTCGTGGCCGCGCAGGACCACCTGACCGTCGCCGACCTGACGCTGGAGTACTACGAGCGCGCCCGGCACCCCAAGGAGCTGCTGGTGCTGCCGGTCGGGCACTTCGACGCCTACACCGGCGACTCGTTCCAGGAGTCGGCACCGGCCCAGCTGCGCTGGTTCCAGCGGTACCTGCGCTGAGCCCCGCGCCCGGCTCCCCGCGGCGCCACCCGCGGGGAGCCGGGACGGGGGTCAGGCCTGCGGGGACGGCTGGTCGGAGTTGAAGATGTCGATCCCGAACTTCCACGAGCCGTCGGGCTGGCGCCGGTGGACGACGACGTACTTGCCGGTGTCCACGACCGCCCCACCGGCGCGGATCTCGTACTGCCCCTCCTCGACGGCCAGGTCGCCCTGCTCCACCAGCGTGAGCGTCGTGAGCGTGCCGCTCTCCACGCCCTGGTCGAGCATGCCCTTCCAGAACTCCTCGATCGCGGCCCTGCCCTCGACCGCCGGAGCTCCGGGCGCCAGCACGCGCCCGTCGGGCGCGTAGACCGACGCCATCATCGCGGCGTCCTTCTCCTCCACGCCCTTGATGAAGGTGGCGTTCAGGGCGTCGATGTCGCTGCGGCTCATGGTGTCCTCCTCGCGGGTGCGGACACCCAGCGTCGAACCGCCCACGAGAGCCCGACAGGGACCTCCGACCCGATGCGCCGGGCCTCCCGGAGGGTGGACGATCGCCGCTCGACGCGGGCACCGGAGGCGCTGGAGCAGGCCGGGCACACCGTGGAGGAGGCCGCGCCGGAGTTCGACGTCGCGGCCCTCGACGACTCCAACCTCAAGGCGTGGTGCAGCTTCCTCGCCGACGGCCCCGCGGTCGTCGCCTCCTGACCTGTCTCGCGGATGCTCGTGCTCTGCCCACGGTGGTGGGCAGAGCACGAGCATCCGTGGAGCAACCCGGTCCGGATCAGCCGGCGGGGACGCCGCGCACCTCCTGCTCCAGCCGGCCGGGCTCGAACGCGGGCCGCCGGTGGGCGGTGGCGCGCATGGCGCCGTCCGGCCGCGGCAGCCGGCGGGCCTTGGTGCGGGTGCGCGACTCGACCAGCCCGGCCGGCGGCACGCGGGGCACGTTGCCGACGATCTCGTCGATGATCCCGTTGCGCTCCTCGTAGGCCGCGCCGCCGTCCTCGCAGCACATGATCCAGCGGATCTCCTCCGGGCTCAGGCCGCGGTCGTGCAGGGCGAGCACCTGCTCCCGCCACCGCAGCGCGACCTCCGCCGCGAGCGCCGGAGGCCCGGCCGGGGTGGCCATCTGCCGGGTGGCCAGCTCGATCTGTCTGACCTCGAGGGCCTTCTGCTCGAGCCCGAGGCGGTACTGCGTCAGGGCGGTGATGGCGCTGACCACGAGGGCGGCGACGGCAGCGACGCCCGTGACCCAGTCGGGCATGGGGACTCCCATCCCATTTCGAAACGAGACAGGGTCATCTTGGGCGTCCCCGACACGCCCGAGCAAAGGGAAGGTCGCGGCACACCGGCGGACCGGACCGGCGGTACAGGATCCGCGTCAGGGAGTGCCCCCGCCCCAGGAGGTGCGGGTCATCGGCGCGGGCCGCCCGGGTGGGTGCGTCAGACGCGCTGGCGGATCCGGATGCCGCGGCCGTCGAGCTGACGGTGCACCAGCACGGCCACGGCCACAGCGGTCGGCAGGTGGCCGGCGGCCAGCGCGGCGGAGCCGTCCCCGGAGTCGCTGGAGGCCGCCAGCACGTTGAGGACGCCCACGAGGACGTTCACGTAGCTGGCGGCACGGAGCACGGCCTCCCAGCGCAGCCAGCCGTTCAGCCACACGCGGAGCCCGCCGAACGGCAGGAGCACGACACCGAGCACCCACAACCCGATCATGAACACCGGCACCCCGGCGAGGGCGCCGACGACGCCCTGGAAGAAGTCACCCACGGAGATCCCCGTCCATCGCTCGACACGTGACTGGCACCCGGCCACGGCCGACCCACGCCCAGGACCCCGGGCAGGCAGCGACCCCTGCTCTCGGGATGCGGGCGGATGCCTCCGCCGGTGTCCCACCGACGGCGTGGCCGCGACCGTAGTCCGGCGCAGCGGCCCGCTCTGCGACCGACACCACGGGACGCCACTCGGTGCACACCCGGCTCCAGCGGCGTCGCGTGCCCGCCGTGCACCACCCGTCACCGGTGCCCGTACCGCAGGGAACAGCTCGGCCACGGGCCAGGATCCACCGGCGGACGGGCCGTACCGTGGGCGCCGCACGGGAGCCGGCAGCGAGGGGGCACGACAGGGTGACGACGGACCTGGACAGGCGGACGACGAGCGTCGAGGCCGCGGCCAGGCTCGCCGACCAGCTGGTCGACGCCTGGGGCAGCTGGGGGCCCAACATGACCCCGGACGCCCGGCGCGTGGCGTTCATCAGCGACCGCTCCGGCACGCCGCAGGTCTGGATCCAGGACGTCGTCCTGGACGGCACCATCCCGCCGGCGCGGCACATCCGCCTCTCCGACGACCCCGTCGTCTCGGTCCGGTGGGCGGCCGACAGCGGCTGGCTCACCTGCGAGGTCGCCACCGACGGCGGCGTCCGGACGGCGGTCTGGGTGGTGCGCCCCGACGGCACCGACGCCCGCCGCATCGCCGGTGACTCCGAGACCCACGCGGAGCTCGGCCCCTGGACCCGCAGCGGGCACCGCTTCGTCGTGACGATCCCGGGCGCGGCCGGCCAGCCCACCCGCGCCTACCTCGCCGACCCGGCGACCGGCCGGCTGGACCCGCTGGCCGAGGGCGTGCTGATCCACGTGCTCGACGTGTCGCTGGAGGAGCGGTTCATCGTCGTCCGCGACGGCGAGCGCGGGCAGCAGTACGTGGTCGTCGTCGACCGGCTCACCGACCAGGACTTCAGCGTGCTGCCGCAGGGCGCGACCGGGTCCACCGACGTCGCGCTGATCCGGCCCGCCCCGGAGGACCACTCCGGCCCGGTCTACGTCTACATGGCCTCCGACGTCGGCCTGCCCCGCCGCCAGCTGATCGGGCTGCCGTTCGGGCCCAACGGCTGGCGCGGCGAGCCCCGGACGCTGGCCGCCCGCGACGACGCCGAGCTGGAGTTCGTCGACGCCGACGACGCCGGGAAGCTGCTGCTGCTGGTGTGGAACGTGGCCGGGCGCAGCGAGCTGGAGCTGATGGACACCGCCACCGGTGGCCGCACCCCGATCTCCGGGCTGCCCGGCCTGGTGGCCGCCAACCCGGTGCTCAGCCGCGACGGCGGCAGCGTGGTGCTCGGCGTGCAGGGGCCGACCCGCCCGCGCGAGCTGTGGCACGTGGACACCACCACGCACGCGTGGACGCGGGTGACCTCGGCTCCCCCGCTGCCGGCCCAGCGGCTCGTCGTCCCCACGCTGCGGACCTTTCCCGGGCAGGACGGGCTGCCCCTGACCGGCTGGCTGTACCGGGCCCCCGCGGGGCTCAAGCGCCCCGGCCCGGCGGTGGTGTACCTGCACGGCGGCCCGGAGGCGCAGGAGCGGCCGACGTTCTCCGCCGAGCACCAGGCGCTGGCCGCGGCGGGGATCACGGTGTTCGCGCCCAACATCCGCGGCTCGTCGGGGTTCGGCCGGGAGTTCGTGCACGCCGACGACCTGCACCTGCGCCACGCCGCGTTCGCCGACGTCCTGGCCGCCGCCGAGCACCTGGTGGAGTCGGGGATCGCGCCGAAGGACCGGATCGCCGTCACCGGCCGGTCCTACGGCGGGTACCTGACCCTCGCCTCGCTGGCGTTCTCCCCCGGGGTCTTCGCCGCCGGCGTCGACATCTGCGGCATGTCCGACCTGGTCACCTTCTACCGGGACAGCGAGCCGTGGATCGCCGCGGCCGCGGTGTCCAAGTACGGGCACCCCGAGCGCGACCGCGCCCTGCTCGACGACATCTCGCCGCTGGCCTCGGCGCACCGGATCGACGTGCCGCTGCTGGTGGTGCACGGCGAGCACGACACGAACGTGCCCCTGGGCGAGGCGCACCAGATCGTGGCGGCGCTGCGCGCGATGGACCGGCCGGTGGAGTACCTGGAGCTCGCCGGCGAGGGGCACGACTACCGCCGCGCCGACTCCCGCAAGCTGCTGGTCCGCACGATGCTGGGCTTCCTCACCGCCGCCCTCGACGGCGCCGGGACCGCCGACGCCGCGCCGGACGAGGCCGTACCGGTCACCCTGGAGGAGTGACCGACCCCTTCGACCTCGACCGGTTCGTGCAGGCCCAGGACGGCGGCGTGTACGAGGCGGCGCTGCGCGAGCTGCGGGCCGGGGCCAAGCGCGGCCACTGGATGTGGTTCGTCTTCCCACAGGTCGCCGGGCTCGGCCGCAGCTCCACCGCCCAGCACTACGCGGTCTCCGGGCTGCCCGAGGCGCAGGCCTACCTCGACCACCCGCTGCTCGGCCCGCGCCTGGTCGAGTGCGCGCAGGCGCTGCTGGACCTCGGCACTCCCGACGCCGTCGGGGTGCTCGGGCCGGTCGACGCGGTCAAGCTGCGCTCCTCCATGACGCTGTTCGAGCGGGCCGAGCCGGAGGCGGCGGTGTTCGGCGCCGTGCTGGACCGCTTCTTCGGCGGCGAGCGGGACGAGGCGACGCTCGGCCGGATCTGACCGCGCTCACAGCGGGAACGAGACGTACTTGGTGGTCAGGTACTCGCCGATGCCCTCGTGCCCGCCCTCGCGGCCCAGCCCGGACTGCTTGACCCCGCCGAAGGGAGCCGCCGGATCGGACACCGCGCCGCGGTTGAGGCCGACCATGCCGGTCTCGAGCGCCTCCGCGATGCGCAGGCCGCGGGCCAGGTCGCCGGTGTAGACGTAGGCGACCAGGCCGAACGGCGTGCCGTTGGCGCGGGCCACCACGTCGTCGTCGGAGTCGAACGTGGCGATCGGCGCGACCGGCCCGAACGTCTCCTCGGTCATCGCGGCGGCGTCGGACGGGACGTCGAGCAGCACCGTCGGCGGGTAGAAGAAGCCGGGCCCCTCCGGCCGGGTGCCCCCGACGACCGCCCGCGCGCCGGCCCCGACCGTCTCCCGGACCACCCGGTCGACCTTCGCCACCGTCGCGGCGTTGACCAGCGGCCCCAGGTGGACGCCCGGGTCGTCCCCGCGGCCGGAGGTGAGCGCGCCCATCCGCGCCGCGAGCCGGGCGGCGAAGGCCTCGGCGACCGGCGTCTCCACGTAGAAGCGGTTCGCCGCCGTGCAGGCCGACCCGCCGTTGCGCATCTTCGCGAGCATCGCGCCGTCCACCGCGGCGTCGAGGTCGGCGTCGGCGCAGACGATGAAGGGCGCGTTGCCGCCCAGCTCCATGGAGGAGACCAGCACCTGGTCGGCGGCCTGCCTGAGCAGGACGCGGCCCACCTCGGTCGAGCCGGTGAACGAGATCTTGCGCAGCCGCGGGTCGGCCATGGCGGTCGCGGCGACCTCCCTGGCCCGCACCGTGGGCAGCACGTTGACCACCCCGGCGGGAACGCCGGCCTCCTCCAGCAGCTCGGCCAGCAGCAGCGCGGTGAGCGGGGTGTCCTCGGCCGGCTTGACCACGACGGTGCAGCCGGCGGCGAGGGCCGGGCCGATCTTGCGGGTGAGCATCGCCGCGGGGAAGTTCCACGGGGTGATGAGCAGGCACACCCCGACCGGCTGGCGGGTGACGAGGGTGCGGGTCCCGCCGGCGGGGGCGACGCGGTAGTCGCCGTCGATGCGGACCGCCTCCTCGGCGAACCACCGCAGGAACTCCGCGGCGTAGGCGACCTCGGCCCGCGCGTCGGTCAGCGCCTTGCCGTTCTCCCGGGTGATCAGGAGCGCGAACTCCTCGGCGCGGGCGGTCATCAGCTCGAAGGCCCGCCGCAGCACCTCCGACCGCTGCCGGGGCGGGGTGGCGGCGAAGCCGGGCAGCGCCTCCGCGGCCGCCCGCACCGCGTCGGCGGCGTCGGCGGGGGTCGCGTCGGCCACCCGGGCGAGCACGGTCCCGTCGGCCGGGTCGAGCACGTCGAACGCGGCGCCGTCGCCGCAGTCCCGCCACGTCCCGCCCACCAGGACGCCGGTGGGGACGGGCCGGGCGATGCCGGGGACGTGCGCGCGGGGGCTGTCTGCCATGGGTCTCTCCTCGGTCGGTGGGGTGCGGCGGGCACGCCGGGACCCCGGCCGCAGCCGGGCGGCCGGGGTCCTGGCAGCGGGTCAGGACGCGGCGAGGGACCCGGTGCGGTCGTGCACCAGCCGGCCGCCCAGGTAGACCTGCTCGACGGTGGTGCCGGTCAGCTCCTCGACGCCGCACCGCCGCGGGTCGCGGTCCAGGACGGCGACGTCGGCGAACTTCCCCGGCTCCAGCGAGCCGCGGGTGTCCCCCTCCCCCAGCGCCCGGGCCGCGTGCAGCGTGTGCATCCGCAGGGCCTCCTCGACCGTGATGGCCTGGTCGGGTTCCAGCGGGTCGCCGTGGAAGTCGGCGCGGCCCACGCAGGCGGCGATGCTCGCGAACGGGTTGGTCTGCCCCTGGTCGGAGCCGATCCACACGTCCGAGCTGGCCGAGATCGGCCAGCCGTCGTCGAGCAGCCGGCGGAACGGGAACTGCCCCCGGCGGGCGTACTCCCCGACGTACTCCGGCACGAACGCGCCGAAGTTGCGGATGAACACCGGCTGCGGGCACGGGACGATGCCCGCCCGCCGCCAGCCCGCCGTCGCGCCGGCGTAGTCGGGCACGAAGTTCCCGGCGTGCTCGATGCGCGGGGTGGGCGCGCCCGCGGGGAGCTCCGCGCGCACCTCCGCGAACGCCTCGCACACGGCGTCCTGCGCGCGGTCCCCGTTGGCGTGCACGGCCAGCTGCAGCCCGGCGTCCGCGGTCCGCCGCAGGGCCTCGACGAGCTGCTCCCGGCTCAGCGCCACGTGCCCGCAGTGGTCCGGCCCGAGCTCCGGCAGGACGTACGGGCGCTTCATGGCGGCCGACGCGGCGGAGTACCCGCCGTCGCTGAACATCTTCACGCCCTGGATCCGGGCCAGCTCGCGGCCGACGGAGAAGTCCGCCCACTCCCGGTACCGGACGGCGTCCTCCAGCGACGTCGTCCCGGGGACCCACAGGTAGAAGTGCATGCGGGTCGCCAGCGTCCCGGCGGCCAGGGCGGCGTCGTAGGCCCGGAGGCCGGCGACGGTCTCCGAGATCTCCCCGAGCGTGGTGACGCCGTGGCGGGTGAAGAGGTCGGCGATCCCCTCCTCGACGGCCCGCTGCAGCTCGCCCGGCTCGAGGTCGGGCAGCGGCAGCAGGTTGTCCATCTCCTTGACCACGCCGGTGGGCGCCCCCGACGGGTCACGCTCGACCGTCGGCAGCCCGGTGATGCTGTGGTCGACCGATCGGTAGTCGGCGTCGATGCCCGCCAGCTCCAGCGCCCGGGTGTTGAGCACGCTCAGGTGGCCGCCGCAGCGCAGCACGATCGCCACGGACCGGCTCACACCGTCGAGCTCCTGGCGGGTGGGGAAGCGCCCGTCGGCCAGCTTGCGGTCGAAGAAGAGGTTGGCCTCCCCCACCAGCCAGCCGTCCCGCGCCTCCGGCAGCGCCGCGGTCAGGACGTCGAGCACGTCGGCGACGGTGCGGCACCCCGGCGCCCGGCAGTCCACCGTGAGGTAGCGCGTGCGGGCGGCCACCTCCGAGTGGACGTGCGGGTCGACGAACCCCGGCACCAGGACCCGGTCCCCGACGTCGACCACCGTCGTCCGGTCGCCGGTCAGGGCGTCCCGGTGGGCGGCCGGGACGACGTCGGTGATCGATCCGTCGCGGATGCCGATCGCCACGGGGCCGTCGGGTTCGCCGTCCGGGCCCATGGTGATCGCCCGGCCGACCAGGACGGTGTCCGCCGGGGCGCTCACGTGGTCTCCGGGGCGGTCGTGCGGCCGGCCACCGTCGTCCCCTCGGCCACCGCGTGGCGCTGGGACGGGACCGCCCGGACGGCGTGGGGAGCCCCGTAGCCCCCGCGGCCGGCCGGGACGAGCACCAGCCGGGCGCCGACCCAGTAGACGAGCCCGGACACCAGGACGGCGGGGACCGACGCGGTGAGGAAGGAGAACGGCTCCCGCGCCTCGTAGGTCACCGGGTCGAGCAGGTACAGGTAGGCGACGACGCCCGCGGCGAAGGCGACCAGCCCGACCGGGTTGACCCCGCCCCAGTAGTGGTACGCGCCGGCCGGGGTGCGGTCGTAGAGCGCGTGCGCGTCCAGCCGCTGCCGGCGGAGCAGGAAGTAGTCCGCGATCTGGATGCCGCACATCGGCCCGAAGGCGACCCCCAGGAAGGACAGGAACGTGCCGAAGTGGTCGAAGACGGCATCGGGGAAGAAGCCCACGAACAGGAAGGCGGGGAGGACCGCGAGGAAGGTGGTGGCGTTCCAGGACACCTTGGCCACGCCCGGCAGCTGCCGCAGCGCGATCGCGGAGGCGTAGACGCCCACGACCACGGTGCCCAGGTCGGCGATGAGGACGAAGACCAGCAGGACCACGCCGATGACCGGCCCTCCGGTCTCCACGAGGAACTGGGTGGGGTCGCCGCCGGAGGAGGGGATCACCAGGCCGGCGTAGAAGCCGGCCAGCGAGCCGACGCCGACGCCGAGGCCCAGCCCGATGACCAGCGGCCACAGCGACTTCCGCGCCGAGGGACCGTTGCGGACGATGCCGCCGGTGTAGGCCCACCAGGACAGGTTCGAGGCGATGAGCACCTCGATGCCGCTGGCCCAGTTCACCCGCTCGGACTCGGCGGGGAACACCGCGGGCGCGTCGAGCAGCTCACCGACACCCAGCTTGTAGATGAGCAGCGCCATGACGGCCACGCCGAGCACGAGGGTGAGGACGGCGATCGGCGGCCCGAAGTCCCGGAGCGACTCAGGGCCCTTCCGGAGCACCAGCAGGGACACGAGGATGCCGGCGATCCCGGACGCCCCGGTGATCCAGCCCGGCGCGGTGTAGCCGAACCCCTCGATGATCGATGCGGTCGCCCGGCCCATGAAGACGAACAGCACGATGTTCCAGCCCAGCGTCGACCCGTAGATCAGGACGACGGACAGGACCGAGCCCCGGACGCCGAGCTGCGGGCGGCTGGACACCGCCGAGTCGATGCCGTACTTCGCGCACACCGGCAGCAGCGCGAGGACGATGAACAGCATCCCGATGAGCGAGCCGGCGAGGATGGCCAGCGTGCCTGCCACGGCGGTCAGGTAGAAGCTGACGAACCCGCCGATGATGAAGCACCACGTGGCCACCGCCGTGGCGATGGACATGCCGAAGGTGACGCGCCCGTCCCAGTGCCGTTCCTGGCGGAGGCGCGGCCAGCCGTTCTGCAGCGCCGCGTGCTGCGAGGTCTCCTGGGCGGTCACATCAGGCTCCCGATGAGGACGAGGACGAGGGGGACGAGCACCGTCACGACCAGCAGCGCGACGTAGTCACCGCGCAGCAGCGGCAGACCCTGGACCGCGGGGTCCTCGATCTCGCTGCAGCGGCGGGCGAGTTCCTGGGCCTCCCACGCCCCGTCGTGCTGCTCGACCGGCCGGCTCACCGGGCACCGCCCACGCCGGTGTCGACCACCGGGATCACCTCGTGCCCGATGAGCTCGAGCGACCGCTTGATCTGCTCGTGGCCGACGCCGTCGATGCGCAGCAGCAGCTCGTCGAGACCCATGGCCTCCAGCTGCTTGATCCGCCCGATGAAGTCGTCCGGGTCCCCGATCATCACGGACGGAGTGTTCTCGCAGAGCCACTCCATGTCATCGCGGTGCTCGATGAGGGCCTTGATCCGGTCGAGGTACTCGTAACCGGGGTTGTCGGCCAGGGGGATGTAGAGGTCGAGGATGAAGTCGAAGTAGGTCTTCGCCATCCCGCCGGCGACCTCCATGGCCTCGGCCCGCGTCGGCGCGCAGAAGGCGGTCGCGACGTAGAGCCCGCGGTAGTCGTTCGGGCGGAGGACGCCGGTGTGGTCGGCCGCGTCGAACGCCCGCCGGTACTCGGTGAGGCACTCGTCGAGGTAGTCGAACCCGAAGTAGTTGTCGAAGGTGATGACCCCGATGCCGCGGGTGCCGGCGTTGCCGTGGGACTGGACGCTCGAGGCGGCGACCGAGACCGGCGGGTGCGGCTGGGTGACCGGCCGCGGCATGATCTCCCGCGGCGGGACCTGCCACACCGGCCCGTCGTGCTCGACGACCGGCCGGCTGATCGCCTTCATGAGCAGGTCCATCCCGTCCTCCCACTGGGCACGGGTGGCCTTGGGGTCGACACCGAAGGCCCCGAGGGTGTGCAGGTTGTTGCTGCGCGCGGTGCAGATCTCCGCGCGGCCCCGGGACACGATGTCGAGCGTGGCCAGGCGCTCGGCGATGAGGATCGGGTGGTTCCAGGCCAGCAGGACCGAGGCCATCGGGCGCAGCTTGATCTGCTCGGTCTGGGCCGCGATCGCGGCGTAGAGGACCTCCGGTGCGGCCACCGAGAAGTGCGGCGGGCTGAAGTGCTGTTCCGAGGTGCCCCAGGTGGAGAAGCCCAGCCGGTCGGCGAGGCGGACCTCGTCGATCATCTGGTGGTACCGGGAGGCGACGTCGGTCCCGACGAGGTCGCCTTCCTGCAGCAGTCCGATGCGCATGGTCGTGCCTTTCGTGGGTGCGGTCGCCGGCTGCGGGGCGCCTCCGGCGGGGAACGGCTGCCGCTCGGTGCGCAGCCGCGGTGGTGCGGATTGCTAGGTTGCGGACGTGTCAGCGGGGAACGGGGGTCCGATCGGGGACGAGCGGCCGGCCGCGGATCCACTGCCGCCGCGGGTCCCCGTCCTGCGCGCGGCGCCCGGCGGCCCCGAGCTCGACGACGTGGAGCGCCGCCTGGTCCTGCTGCTGCAGGAGGACGGCCGGACGCCGTACGCGGAGCTGGCCCGCCGCCTGGGCGTGACCGAGCGGACCGCGCGCCGCAAGGTGGCGGGGCTGCAGGAGCGCGGGGTGCTGCAGATCGCCGCGGTCACCGACCCGGAGGTCCTGGGCTACGCCTCGATGGCGCTGCTGTGGCTGACCCTGGGCAGCGGCGCGGCCACCGACGACCTCGCCGCCCGGGTCGTGGCGCTGCCCGAGGTGGACTACGTCACCGTCACGACCGGCGCCGAGGCGATGCAGGTGGAGGTCCTGTGCCGCGACTCGGCGGCGCTGCGGGTGCTGGTGGACGAGCAGTTCCGCTCCCTGCCGGGGGTCACCGGGGTCGACGTGCTCCCCTACCTCCGGCTGCACTACCAGCAGGCCCGCTTCGACCCCGACCGGCTCGACATCGCCAGCGGCGTGCGACCCACCCTCATGGACGCCGTCGACCGGTCCGTCGTGACCCAGCTGGCCATCGACGGGCGGGTGCCCTTCAGCGACGTCGCCGCGCGCCTCGGCGTCTCCGAGACCATGGTCCGGCAGCGCTTCCAGCGGCTCAGCCACGCCGGCGTCGTGAAGGTCATGTCCATCGCCAACCCGCTGACGCTGGGGTACGCCGCATCCGCCTGGCTGGCGGTCCGGCTCGCCCCCGGCGCCCGCCGGGTCGACGTGGCCGAGCGGCTCACGGCGCTGCCGGCCGTCTCCTACGTGGCCATCACGGCCGGCCGGTGCGACGTCCTGGCCGAGGTGGTGTGCCGGCACCGGGACGACCTGCTGGCCCTCGTCGACGACCAGGTGCGGGCCATCGACGGGGTGGGCTCGGTGGACGTCTCCGTCTACCTGGACGTGCTCTACAAGCCCCTGCTCCCCTACTCCCCGGCTCCCTGAGGCCCGGCCGGCCGCGGGGCTCACCCGGCGAGCCAGACGGTCTTGGTCTCCAGGTGCTTGGCCAGCCCGTCCGGACCGCAGTCCCGGCCCAGCCCTGAGGCCTTGGCGCCACCCCACGGCGCGGTCGCGCTGAAGTCGCCGTAGGTGTTGACCCACACCGTGCCTGCGTGCAGCCGGTCGGCGAGGCGGTGGGCGCGCCCGACGTCCCGCGTCCACAGACCGGCGGTCAGCCCGTACCGGGTGCCGTTCGCGCGGCGGACCAGCTCCTCCTCGTCGCGGAAGGTCTGCACGACCAGGACCGGGCCGAAGACCTCCTCCGAGGCGACCGGCGACGCGTCGGCCGGGTCGACGACGACGGTCGGCTCGAAGAAGTAGCCGTCGGCGAGCTCGCCGCCGATGTCGCGGCCGCCCGTGGTGACCCGGGCACCGGTGCCCGCGACGCCGTCGACGAAGCCGCGCACCTTGTCGCGGTGGGCGGCCGACACCAGCGGCCCCATGGTGGACGACGGCGACAGCCCCGGGCCCACCACGAGGCTCGCGGCGTGGTCGTGGACCACCGCGAGGACGTCGTCCAGGACGCTCTCCTCGACCATCAGCCGGGAGCCGGCGAAGCAGACCTGGCCGGTGTAGAAGAACGCCGTGGTCGCGGCCGCGGCGGCGGCCTGCTCGACGTCGGCGTCGGCGAACACGACGTTGGGGTTCTTCCCGCCCAGCTCCAGCGAGATGTGCTTGAGGTCGGCGCCGGCCTGGGCGGCCAGCCGGCGGCCCACGGCCTCGGACCCGGTGAACGAGATGGCCGGCA
Organism: Geodermatophilus sp. SYSU D00705; assembly: GCF_054050135.1. Classification (NCBI taxonomy): domain Bacteria; kingdom Bacillati; phylum Actinomycetota; class Actinomycetes; order Geodermatophilales; family Geodermatophilaceae; genus Geodermatophilus; species Geodermatophilus sp. SYSU D00705. The sequence continues at coordinate 14,753 of NZ_JBJGYT010000057.1, forward strand.
CCAGCGGGTGGGCCACCAGCGCGGCGCCCGCCCCGCTCCCGGGGCCGGTGACGACCGAGACCGTGCCCTCCGGCAGGCCGGCCTCCAGCGCCAGCTCGGCCAGCCGCAGGGTCGACAGGGAGGTGAGCTCGGAGGGCTTGAGGACCACGGTGTTGCCGGCGGCGAGCGCCGGGGCGATCTTGATGGCCGCCTGGCAGAAGGGGAAGTTCCACGGCGTGATCGCCGCGACGACGCCGTACGGCCGGCGCGTCGTGTAGACGTGCGCCGACGGGTCCGGGACCGCGACGACCGAGCCGGCGATCTTCGACGGCCAGCCGGCGTAGTAGCGGAACTGCTCGACGGCCAGGCCGATGTCGACGGCCTCGACGAACGCCACGGGCTTGCCGCTCTCCAGCGCGTCGTACTGGGCCAGTTCGAGGGCGTGCTCCTCGATGAGGTCGGCCAGCCGGTGCAGCGCCCGCTCCCGGGCGAACGGCGACATGCGGCCCCACGACCCGGTGAACGCCTCGTGCGCGGCGCGCACGGCCACGTCGACCTCGTCGTCGGTGCAGGCGGCGACGGTGGTGATCTCGCGGCCGGTGGACGGGTCGACCGTCGGGATCCACGGACCGTCGTGGTCCGCGGCCGACGCGGGCACGGCGGCCCGGGAGACGAACCGGCCGGCCTCCGGCAACAGACCGGCGATCGGGGCGGGGGCGGTGGTGGTCAAGGCAGCTCCACGGGAGGAGGGACGGGGGCGCTCGGCCCGGCCGCGGTAAGGCGGCGGCGAGCGGTGTGACGGGCTTCACGACGGAACGTAACAGTGCTCGACTCATCTTGGCTAGAGCGGATCACGGCCTTGCAAACTCTGTGTCGCGCTGAGTACGGTCCTCCGCCACGGAGGCCGGGATCGGGCCGTTCCGCTCCACGACCCAGGAGGACCAGCGTGTTCGACGTCTTCGCCATCTACGCCTCGCCCGAGGACCCCGCGGCGTTCGACGCCCACTACCGGGACGTCCACGCCCCTCTCACGCGGGCGATGCCGGGTCTCCTCGAGTTCACCTGGGGGCACGGCGACGACCCCTCCGCCTACGTCGTGGCGCGGATGACCTTCGCCTCCGGGGACGCCGCGGACGCCGCGTTCACCTCACCGGAGGGCGCGGCCGCGGCGGCGGACCTGGCCACCTTCGCCGGCGCCGGGGTCTCACTGGTCCGGGTGCCGCGCGCCGACGTCGCGCCGGTCGGTCGGGCGTGAGCAGCGCGCCCGTGCTCGCACCCTGCGGACCCGACCCCTCGGCGCTGCGCCGGGTCTTCGCCGGCTTCCCGTCCGGCGTGGTGGCCGTCGCGGCCGACGTCGGGGGGACGCCGACGGTGCTGGTCGCGTCCTCGTTCACGGTCGGCGTCTCCCAGGACCCGCCCCTGGTCATGTTCGCCGTGCAGCGCAGTTCGACCACCTGGCCGGACCTCGCGACCGCGCCGGTCCTCGGGATCTCCGTCCTCGGCGAGGCGCACGCGCCCAAGGCCCGTCAGCTGGCCGGCAAGGAGCGGCACGGCCGGCTGGCCGGCGTCGCGGCCACGACCGCGCCGTCGGGGGCCGTGTTCCTCGACGGCGCCCCCGTCTGGCTGGAGTGCTCGACCGAGGACGTCCACCCGGCGGGCGACCACGACATCGTCGTGCTGCGCGTCCTCGCGATGCACGCCGACGACGACTCCCACCCGCTGGTGTGGCACCGCTCCGGCTTCACCACGCTGGTCCGCTGAGCGGAGGACCCATGACGACCCTCGAACTCGCGCCCGTGCAGCCCCCCGGCCCGGCGACCCGGTGGGCGGCGGTGGAGGCCGCGATCGCCGCGGTCAGGGCCGGCCGCCCGGTGGTGGTGCTGGACGACGAGGACCGGGAGAACGAGGGCGATCTGATCTTCGCCTCGGAGCTGGCCACGCCGGAGCTGGTGGCGTTCATGGTGCGCTACACCTCGGGCTACATCTGCGTGGCCGTGACCGAGGAGGA
>NZ_JBJGYT010000058.1:0-15159 GCF_054050135.1 Geodermatophilus sp. SYSU D00705
GGGGGGTTTTTCGCGATGGAGGGGGCCGGCCCCCGCGCGGGGGCGCCCCCCCCCCCCCATGCCCGCACCGGACGGACCCGGCGGTGCGGAACCGGTGGACGGCTCGGATCAGGCCAGCGGGTCGTCGTCCCCGTAGGGCTGCAGCCGCAGCTGCCGGGCGTCGCCGTCCGGCCGGAGCGCGCGGAGGGTGTCCAGGTCGTCGCCGCCCACCCGCAGGAACCGCCCCGACCACGCATCCAGCTCGCCGCCGGCGATCGCAGCGACGGTGGCCACGACGTCGGCCGGCTCGGTCCAGTCGGTGCGGCCGGAGTGCATCGGCATGCCGGCGGTCATCTCGGTGCGCACGACCCCGGGCGCGACGTCGAAGGCCCGCACGTCGGTGCCCTCGAGCGCGCCGGCGAGGGCCTCGGTCATCCGCATCAGGCCGGTCTTGGCCACCGAGTACGCGGAGTACTCCGGACGGGCACGCAGACTCATCCCGCTGGCGAGGTTCACCACCCGGCCGCGGTTGCGCAGCACCATCCACGGGACGACGGCGCGGCAGAGCAGGAAGCCGCCACGCACGTGGCTGGACACGACGTCCCACCACTGCTCGGGGTCGGCCTCCCAGAGCGGCTCCTCGGCGGCGTCGACCAGGCCGGCGTTGTTGACCAGCAGGTCGACCTGGCCGAGCTCCTCCACGACCCGGGCGACGGCCGCGTCGACCGCGGCCCGGTCGGTGACGTCGGCGGCGACGGCCAGGGTGCGGGCACCGGTCGCGGCGGCCACCTCGGCCATGGTCGCCGCCAGCCGCTCACCGCCCCGGGCCAGCCCGGCCACCGCGGCGCCGCGCTCGGCCAGCCCCTGCACCAGGTGCCGGCCGATGCCGGTGGAGGCGCCGGTGACCAGCGCCACGGTGCCGGAGAGCGGGCCGGCGGCTTCAGCCACGCAGCTCGGCCCCCGTCGCGGCGGCGGCCGCGGCGACCGCGGCGTCACGGACCGCCGTCGCCTCCTCGCTGGTGAGCGTCCGGTCCGGGGCCCGCAGGGTCAGCGCGTACGCGAGCGACTTGTGCCCCTCGGGGACGGGCGCCCCGGTGTAGACGTCGAACAGCCGCAGCGACTCCAGCAGCTCCCCGGCCCCGGCGCGGACGGCGGCGTCCACCTCGGCGGCCGGCACCTCGTCGCGGACGACGAGCGCGAGGTCGAGCAGCACCGGCGGGAACACCGACACCGCCGGGCCGACCGGCACCTCCGCGGCCGGCAGCGCGTCGACGTCGAGCTCCATCACGCAGGTGCGGGCCGGGAGGTCCAGGGCGGCGCAGACCCGTGGGTGCAGCTCGCCGGCGTGGCCGACCACGCGCTCGCCGACCAGCAGCTCGGCGCAGCGGCCCGGGTGCCAGGGCGCCCGGTCCCCCGCCCGGACGGTCAGCTCCACACCGGCCGCCGCGGCGACCCGGCGGGCGGCCTGCACCGCGTCGGCCCACCCCGCCGGGCGGCCCGGGCCCCACCAGCCGCGCGGCTCCCGGTTGCCGGCCAGCGCCACGGCCACGTGCCAGGGCTGGGCCGGGACCGCCGCGAGCAGGGCGGCCAGCGTCTCGTCGTCCGGACGACGGTCCACCCCGGGCAGCGGCGCGCGGCTGCGCTGCCCGCCGGGGAAGACCGCGCCGTGCTCGAAGAGGGCGACGTCCCGCTGGCCGCGGGAGAGGTTGCGGGCGAGGGTGGCGAGCAGGCCGGGCAGCAGCGTCGTGCGCAGCGCCGGCTCCTCCTCCGACAGCGGGTTGCGCACCAGCACGACCGCCCGGCGCGGGTCGCCGGCATCGAGGCCGAGCGCGTCGAGGGCCGCCTCCCCGACGAACGGGTAGGACGGCGCCTCCACGTAGCCGGCCTCGGCGAGGGTGCGGCCGATCGCGCGGCGGCGGCGCTGGGTCTCGGTCAGCCCGCGCCCGGGCGGGGCGGTGGGCAGCACCGAGGGGACGTCGTCGTAGCCGGCCAGCCGGACGACCTCCTCGACCAGGTCGGCCGGGTCGGTGAGGTCCGGGCGCCAGGACGGCGGCGTGACCGTCAGCGGGGCGCCGTCGCCGTCCACCGAGCAGCCGACCTTGGCCAGCAGCTCGACCACCTGCGCCGACGAGTAGGGCACCCCGGCCACCCGGCCCGGCTGCTCGGCGTCCAACGGGATCGTCGGGCGCGGGCCGCGGGTGTCGACGTCCACCGGCGTGCCGACGACGCGGGCGCCACCGAACTCGGCCAGCAGCGCCGCGGCGCGGGCCAGGGCGACCATCGTCATCTCCGGGTCCACGCCGCGCTCGAAGCGCTTGGCCGCCTCGCTGGGCAGGCGGTGCCGGCGCGCGGTGCGGGCCACCCCGGTGGGCTCCCAGTGCGCCGCCTCCAGCAGGACGTCGGTCGTGCCGTCGCCGATCTCGGTCGACGCGCCACCCATCACCGCGGCCAGGCCGATGGGCCCGGTGTCGTCGGTGATCAGCAGGTCGTCGTGGTCCAGCGCGCGGTCGACGCCGTCCAGGGTGGTCAGCCGCTCCCCCGCCCGCGCCCGGCGGACGACGATCGGGCCGGAGACCGCGGCGCGGTCGAAGGCGTGCATCGGCTGGCCGAGCTCGAGCATCACGTAGTTGGTGACGTCGACGGCCAGCGAGATGCTGCGGACGCCGGACTGCGCCAGCCGGCGGCGCATCCACCACGGGCTCGGCGCGGTCGGGTCCAGGCCCTCGAGGGCGATCATCGAGAACCGGTCGCAGCGGTCGGCGTCCTCGACGGCGACCTGCCAGGCCGGGTCGCCCGACCACGCCGGCGGGGTGACCGCACCAGGGTCGCGCCAGTCGACGCCCAGGCCGGTGCCCATCTCGCGGGCGATGCCGCGCATCGACAGGCAGTAGCCGCGGTCGGGCGTGACGGCCAGCTCGATGACGACGTCGTCCAGGCCCACGACGGGGCCGGCCGGGGTGCCCGGCTCGGGGGCCCCGTCGCCCAGCACCAGGATCCCGGCGTGGTCCTCGCCGATGCCGAGTTCGCGGACCGAGCAGATCATCCCGTCGGAGAGCCGGTCGTAGGTCTTGCGCGAGGCGATCTCGAACCCGCCGGGCAGCACCGCCCCGGGCAGCGCCACGACGACGGCGTCACCGGCGACGAAGTTGCGGGCGCCGCAGACGATGCCCCGGGGCTCGCCCTCACCGGTGTCGACCCGGCAGAAGCGGATGGGCTTCTTGAACCCGGTGAGCTCCTCGATGTCCAGCACGCGGCCGACGACCAGCGGCCCGCTGACCTCCTCGGGCCGGTGCACCGCCTCCACCTCCAGGCCGAGGCGCACGAAGGCGGTGTCGAGATCCTCGACCGTGACGCCCCCGGGCAGGTCGACGTGCTCGGCCAGCCAGCCGATGGGGACCCTCACTGCTCAACTCCAAAGGCCGTGGTGAACCGGATGTCGCCCTCGACGATGTCGCGCATGTCGCCGACGCCGGAGCGGAACTGCAGCGCCCGCTCGATGCCCACGCCGAAGGCGAAGCCGCTGAACTCGTCGGGGTCGACGCCGCAGGCGACCAGCACCCGCGGGTTGACCATCCCGCAGCCGCCCCACTCGACCCAGCGCGGACCGTCGCGGTGCTCGGGGAACCAGACGTCGAACTCCGCCGACGGCTCGGTGAACGGGAAGTACGACGGCCGCCAGCGGGTGACCGCGTCGGCGCCGAACAGCGACCGGGCCAGGTGGTCCAGGGTGCCGCGCAGGTGCGCCATGGTCAGCCCGCGGTCCAGGGCCAGGCCCTCGACCTGGTGGAAGACCGGGGTGTGCGTCGCGTCCAGCTCGTCGGTGCGGTACACCCGGCCGGGCCCGACGACGTAGATGGGCGGGGTGCGGGACAGCATCGTGCGGGCCTGCACGGGGCTGGTGTGGGTGCGCAGCACCAGCCCGGAGTCCTCGTCCTGGTCCCGCCCACCCGCGACGAAGAAGGTGTCCATCATCGTGCGCGCGGGGTGGTCGCGGCCGATGTTGAGCGCGTCGAAGTTCAGCCACTCGGCCTCGAGCTCGGGCCCGTCGGCGACCTCGTAGCCCATCCCCACGAAGATGTCGGCGATCCGCTCGGTGAGCGTGGTCAGCGGGTGCCGCGCGCCGCGGGGGGCGCGGTCCCAGGGCAGGGTCACGTCGACCCGCTCCTCGGCCAGCACCCGCGCGTCGCGCTCGGCCTCCAGCTCGGCCCGGCGGGTCTCGTAGGCCTCGGTCACCGCGACGCGGGCGGCGTTGACCCGCTTGCCGGCGTCCGACCGGGCGGCCGGCGGCAGCGCGCCGAGCTCGCGGCGGGCCAGCAGCACCGGCGCGCGGTCACCCAGGTGCGCGGGGCGTACGGCGGCCAGCGCCTCCAGGTCGCCGGCGGCGGCGAACGCCTGCCGGGCCTCGGCGACCGCGGCGTCGAGGGCCTCGGCGGCTAGGGCGGCGACCTGCTTGGGGTCGTAGGGGTCGTTGGCGCCAGACACGGGAGGCCATTCTGCCCGGCAGGCACGCGTGCCCGCCGCCGGGTTCCGGGGCGCCGGCGACCCACCGAGATCGGCGGAGTCGTTGCCATCGGGGCCCGGAAGGCCCCGACACCGGCGATCTCGCGGCAGACGCGCCAACAACCGGCGCAGAGCTGCCGACCTGCCCCAGGTGCCGGGGACGGCCGGGATCGGGTGCTAGACACGACGACGGGGGCGCGCGCCGGGCGGGCCCGGTTCGGAGGTCGGCGTGGCGGTCCTGCTGGCGCTGGCCAGCGCGGTGGTCTACGGCATGGCCGACTTCTGCGGTGGCCTGGCCAGCCGGCGGGCGACCGCGTTCGCCGTCGTCGCGCTCTCCCAGGCGGCCGGCCTGCTCGGGCTGCTGCTCCTGATGCCCTGGCTCGGCGGGGACCCGACGACCGCGGACCTCGTCTGGGGCGCGACCGCGGGAGTGGCGGGGGCGGCCGGGCTGGTCCTCTTCTACCGCGCCTTGGCCGGCGGCGTGATGAGCGTCGTCGCACCGGTGACGGCGGTGTCGGCGGCGGCGATCCCGGTCGTCGTCGGCGTCGGGTTCGGCGAGCAGCTGGCCTGGTGGGCGGTGGTGGGCATCGGGCTCGCGCTGGTCGCCGTCGTCCTGGTGGCGGCGGAGGACGGGCTGTCGTCCCTGCGCTCGGCGCGGGCGGCCACCGTGGTGCCGGCGCTGGCCGCGGGTGCGGGGTTCGGCCTGTTCTTCGTGCTGCTCGACCGCACCCGTGAGGCCGCGGAGCTCAGCCCGCTCGTCGGCGCCCGCCTGGTGTCGGTGTCCCTGGTCGTCGTCCTGGCACTGGGCGCCGGCCAGTCGCTGCGGGTGCCCCGGGCGGTCGTGCCGCTGGTGCTGCTCGGCGGGATCGGCGACATGGCGGCCAACGCGCTGTTCCTGCTGGCCACACAGCAGGGGCAGCTGGCGATCACCGGCGTCCTCGCCTCGCTGTACCCGGTGAGCACCGTCGTCCTGGCCCAGGTCGTGCTGCGCGAGCGGCTGGTGGGCACCCAGGTGGCCGGGCTGGCCGCGGCCGGCGCCGCGGTCGTGCTCATCGCGCTGCCCGCCTGACCTCCCCCGATGGGGGCGGGGGACGGCGGTTCGGCTGCTCCCCGGCCCGGTCGCGGCCGATGCTGCCGTGTGGCCCTCCCCCAGACAGCGACCGCCATCGACGAGGTGCTGAGCGGGCGCGGCGTCCGCAGCGTCTTCCAGCCGATCGTCGAGCTCGACACCGGCCGGGTGGTCGCCTACGAGGCGCTGGCCCGCGGGCCGGAGGGGCCCCTGGAGCGCCCCGACGCGCTCTTCGCCGCCGCCCGCGCGGCCGGCCGGCTCGCCGAGCTGGACGCCGCCTGCCGCGCCGCGGCCCTCTCCGGTGCGCTCGAGGCGGGCCTGCGCGCGCCGCTGACCCTCTTCGTCAACGTCGAGCCCGAGGTGCTCGACCGGGCGCCGATGGAGGAGCTGCTCGCGATCGCCTCGGCCGCGCCCGGCGGACTGCGGGTGGTCCTGGAGATCACCGAGCGCGCGCTGGCCACTCGGCCGGCCGAGCTGCTGCGCACCGTCGAGCGGGTGCGCGCCGTCGGCTGGGGCGTCGCGGTGGACGACGTCGGCGCCGAGCCGCTGTCACTGGCGTTCATGCCGCTGCTGCGCCCGGACGTGGTCAAGCTGGACCTGCGGCTGGTGCAGGAGCGGCCCGGCCCGGCGATCGCCGAGATCATGAACGCGGTCAACGCGCACGCCGAGCGCACCGGCGCGGTGGTGCTCGCCGAGGGCATAGAGCACGCCGCCCACCTGGACATGGCCCGCGCGCTCGGGGCGACGCTCGGTCAGGGCTGGCTGTTCGGCCGCCCCGGCCCCCGCCCGGTCGAGGGCGCGCCGACCGGCTCGCTCGTCCTGCCCTCCCAGCGGCCGGACACCCTCACCGAGGACGCCGCCGTCTCGCCCTTCGCCTGCCTGCCGGACGGCGTGCCGCTGCGCGAGGCCCCGAAGGCGCTGCTCATCGAGCTGTCCAAGCAGCTGGAGCGGGAGGCACTGCGGCTGGGGCCGGCGTCCGTCGTGGCCGCGACGTTCCAGGAGGCCCGGCACCTCACGCCCGCGACCGCGCTGCGCTACCGCGACCTCGTGGAACGGACCGGCTTCGTCTGCGCCCTCGGGGAGGACCTGCCGGTGGAGCCGCTGCCCGGCCTGCGCGGCGCGGCCCTCGACCCGGCCGATCCGGTGCGCGGCGAGTGGGACGTCGCCGTCCTCGGCCCGCACTTCGCCGCCGCCCTGCTGGCCCGCGACCTGGGGGACGACGGCCCCGACGAGGAGCGGCGGTTCGCCTACGCGCTCACCTACGACCGCGACACCGTCGTCCGTGCCGCCGCGGCCCTGCTGGCCCGGGTGGCGCCGCGCGTCGGGGCCCTGCCCACCCCGGCACCGCCGGCGCCCGTCCCCTCGGGAAGCGTGCCCGCACCGGCCGCTCCCCCGGCCGGCGAGGCACTGCTGCGCCGCGCCCTGGACGCCACGCCCAGCGGGGTGACGATCGTCGACGTCCAGCGGCCCGACCAGCCGCTGGTGTACGTCAACCCCGCCTTCGAGCGGCTGGCCGGCCTGCCCCGCGAGCAGCTGCTGGGCCGCAACTGCCGGTTCCTGCAGGGCCCGGACACCGACCCCGCCGCGGTCGCCGCCGTCCGCCGCGCCGTGGCGGCCGGCGAGGAGGTGCGGGTGACGCTGCTCAACCACCGCGGGCCCGAGCGGACGCCGTGGTGGAACGAGCTGCACCTGGCCCCGGTGCACGCCCCCGACGGCACGGTGGCCCGCTACATCGGGGTGCAGGTCGACGTGACCGCGACGGTGGCCGCCGAGCGAGCCCTGGCCCGGGAGCAGGACCGCGCCGCCGGCTACCGGGCCCGGCTCGAGGAGCTGGCCGGCACGGACCCGCTGACCGGGCTGCCCGACCGGCGGCGGCTGGCCGAGGAGGTGGAGACCGCCATCTGGAGCGCCCGCGCGGGCGACGACGCGCTGGCGCTGGTCCTCGTCGACGTGGACGGCGTCATCGCGGCCACCAACGTGTGGGGCCACGGCGCCGGTGACGACCTGCTGTGCGCGGTCGCGGCGCGGGTGCGGGCGGGACTGCGCCGCCGCGACCTGGTCGGCCGGCTCGGCGGGCACGAGCTGGTGGTGGCGCTGCGCGACCTGGACCCGCGCACCGCCGGTGCGGAGGCGCGCCGGATCGCCGGCGAGCTGCTGGAGGCCCTGCACGCGCCGGTGCCGCTGGACGGCGCGGAGGTGCCCGCCGGGGTGCGGGTGGGCGTGGGCGTCTTCCCCGAGGACGGCGGGGACTTCGCCGAGCTGCTCCGGACCGCCGCCCTGCGCCGGTACGAGCGGCCGGCGGCGTCCGTGGCAGGAGGCTGAGGCCCTACTCCTGGGCCAGCTGGGTCGTGTAGAGGCAGATCGCCGCGGCCGCGGCCAGGTTGAGGCTCTCGGCCCGCCCGCGCATCGGGATGCGCACCCGGGCGTCGGCCAGCGCGGCCAGCTCGGCCGGCACGCCCCGCGCCTCGTTGCCGAACAGCCACACGACCGGCCCGGCGAGCCGGTCGCCGAGCTCCGGGAGGCTCGCCTCTCCCCCGCCGTCGGCGGCGAGCACGGTCGCCCCGGCGGCCCGCAGCCGCGGCAGCAGCTCCGGCAGCGGCGCGCCGCGGACGACGTCGACGTGGAAGAGGCTGCCGGCGCTGGAGCGCACCGCCTTGCCGCCGTACGGGTCGGCGGAGCCGGCACCGAAGACGACCGTCCCGGCGCCGCACGCGTCGGCGGTGCGCAGGACGGTGCCGGCGTTGCCGGGGTCGGCCAGCTCGGCCAGCGCCACCGACAGCCGCGGCGGCGCGGCCACGAGCGTCTCGGCCGGCAGGTCGCGCATCGTGCAGACGGCGACCAGCCCCTGGGGGGTGACCGTCTCCGACAGCGAGGCGGCGGCCTTCTCCGTGACCGGCCGCACCGGCACCGTCGTCGCGGCGAGCAGGTCGGCGGCCGCCTCGGCCGCGGCGGCGGTCACGAACAGCTCGCGGACCCCGGCCGGGTCGGCCAGGGCCTCGGCGACGGCCTGCCGCCCCTCGGCGAGGAACAGGCCGGCGGCGTCCCGGCCGGCCCGCCGGGTCAGCTTGCGGGCGGCCACGATGCGCGCCGAGCGCTCGGTCAGCGGTGCGGTCACCGGTGCGTCGTCCTCCTCCTGCTGCGGCGAGATCGCCGATCTCGCACCGTGGGCGGCCCCGAGACCGGCGAGATCGGCGATCTCGGTGGCATCAGCCCCTGATCGCCACGAGATCGCCGATCTCGTGGCGATCACGGGCCCGTACACAGTGCGACGCCGCCGGCGCCGACCCGGAGGGGCCGGTCACCGACGGCGTCGGGACGTGCTGCGTCGGGCTCAGGCGGCAGCGGTACCGGTCGCGTCGCCGGCCGGGGCAGCGGCGACCGCGGCGCGCGCGGTCTCCACCAGGGCGGCGAAGGCGGCCGGCTCGTTGACGGCCAGCTCGGCCAGGACACGACGGTCCAGCTCGATGCCGGCCAGCTTGAGGCCCTGCATGAACCGGTTGTAGGTCATGTCGTTCTGGCGCGCCGCGGCGTTGATGCGGGTGATCCACAGCTTGCGGAAGTCACCCTTGCGCACCTTGCGGTCGCGGTAGTTGTAGGTGGCCGAGTGGAGGATCTGCTCCTTGGCCTTGCGGTAGAGCCGGGACCGCTGGCCCCGGTAGCCGCTGGCGGCCTCGAGGGTCGTCCGGCGCTTCTTCTGGGCGTTGACCGCCCGCTTCACGCGTGCCACGTGAGTGCTCCTGTCTTCTCGTTGCGGAGGGCGCTCAGCGGCCCAGCAGCTTCTTCATCCGGGGGGAGTCGGCCGGGGAGAGGACACCGATGCCGCTCACCCGCCGCTTGCGCCCGGACGACTTCACCTCGAACTTGTGCTGGTTGTTCGTGTGCTCGCGCACGAGCTTCCCGGAGCCCGTCACGCGCACGCGCTTCGCCGTGCCCTTGTGGGTCTTCTGCTTCGGCATGTCCTCGGTCCTCGTTCGTGGTTGTCGGCGCCGCGCGGCAGCACAGAGCTGCCGCGACGGCGCCGGCCGTCTCGGTGGTGCGGTCCTGCGGTGCGCCGGTCAGGCCGGGGGGGCCTGCTCCTCGGCTGCCTGCTTCTCCGCCTTCGCGTTGCGCCGCGAGGCGTCGGAGGCCGCCTGGTTCCGGTGCGGGGCGATCACCATGACCATGTTCCGGCCGTCCTGCTTCGGGTTGGACTCGACGACGCCGAGCTCGGCGACGTCGGCGGCCAGCCGCTGCAGCAGCCGGTAGCCCATCTCCGGCCGGGACTGCTCGCGGCCACGGAACATCACGGTGATCTTGACCTTGTCGCCGCTCTTGAGGAAGCGCTCGACGTGGCCCTTCTTGGTCTCGTAGTCGTGCGGGTCGATCTTCAGGCGCAGCCGCATCTCCTTGATGACGGTGAGCGCCTGGTTCCGCCGGGCCTCGCGGGCCTTCTGGGCGGACTCGTACTTGAACTTCCCGTAGTCCATGAGCTTGGCGACCGGCGGCCGGGCCATGGGCGCGACCTCGACGAGGTCGAGCTCGGAGTCCTGGGCCAGGCGCAGCGCTTCGCCGATCGACACGATGCCGACCTGCTCACCCTCCGGGCCGACCAGGCGGACCTCGGGGACGCGGATACGGTCGTTGATGCGGGGCTCGGTGATGGCCTCTCCTCTGCTGTTGCACGGGAGGAGTCGCACCCGACCGGAAGCCGGAGACGATGAAGGCCCCGTGAGCGGCTGCTCACGGGGCCCACTCTCCGGGGTGCACGAGCCGTCGGGCTCGCGCGCGCCGCGGCGGACCGGCCGGGCCGGTCTGCCGCGATCCGGGGACCTGGGCGCCTCGACGGCGCCAGGTGGGAGCGGGCTCCTCTTGGTCAGCGGCCCGGGGCGGGGCCGCTGGGTGGTTCGCGCGCCTCGGTGTAGCGGGGAGGCGCGCCCATGCTACAGCGTCGCGGGGACGCAGGTCATTCCCGGGTCGCACCGCGCGGGGTCTGCGGCCGTTCCCGGGGGTCGTGCAGCAGGGGCGGGGGCGGCGGCTCCGCGGCCCGTGCGGCGGCGAGCAGGGCCCGCAGGCCCTCGACGGCGGCCGCGGCCCGCTCGCCGTCGGCACCCTGCACCGCGAGGACGGCGAACTCGTCGTCGTTGGTCAGCAGCAGGGTCGCCCACTTGAACCGCCGGTCGAAGCGGATGGCCTGCACCGCCGTCCACGGCAGCTCCCGCTGTCCGAGGAGGTTGCGCACCCGGATGCCGGCGGCGTCGGCGTCGACCCGCGGGCGGCCCAGCGCCAGGACGCCGGCACCGAGGACCAGCCCGAGCAGCACCACCGCGACCTGGTCGGCGGTCGTGTAGATGACGACGCCGGAGTCGCCGGTGTGCAGCGTCAGCCCGACGTAGGCCAGGACGGCGGCCACCACGACGGCGACGGAGGCGCAGAGCAGGCGCCAGCGGCGGGGCACGGCGGAGACGGCGGTCGGGGGCACGCGCCCATGGTCCCAGGCGCGGCTGGCAGAGTGCCCCGCCGTGGACCGCGCCGCCCTCGCCGCGCGGGTGCGCGCCACCGCTCCCCGGCTCGGGGCCACCCGGCTGGTCTGCGTCGACGGGCCGGCCGGGTCGGGCAAGACCACCCTCGCCGCAGGGTTGGCCGCCGAGCTCGGCGCCACCGTCGTGCACATGGACGACCTGTACGCCGGGTGGACGCTCACCGGCGCCTTCGCCCGCCTCGCGGCCGGGGTGCTGCGCCCGCTGGCCGAGGGCCGTCCCGGCGCCTACCACCGCTACGACTGGGCGGCGGGCCGGTTCGCGACGGAGCCGACCCCGGTGCCGTCGGGAGGCGTCCTGGTGGTCGAGGGCTGCGGCAGCTGCCCGCGCGCGGCCGACCGCTGGGCGGTGCTGCGGATCTGGGTGGAGGCGCCGCGGGAGGTCCGGCTGGCGCGTGGCCTGGCCCGGGACGGCGTCGCCCTGGAGCCGCAGTGGCGGCGCTGGCAGGTCACCGAGGCCGCCGTCTTCGCCGCCGAGTGCACCCGGCAACGCGCCGACGTCCGCGTCGACGGGACCTCCGGCAGCGGCGTCGGCAGCTAGGCTGGCCGCGCGCCGTCCCCCCGTCCAAGCACCGGCGGAGCGGGCGGCCCGCGCACAGGCAGGTGCACGTGGCCCTCGACCCCTCCCCCGACCTCCCCCTCGCCGACGAGCTGTCGGCCGTCTTCGCCCGGATGTCGGGCCTGCTGATGTCGGAGGAGACGGTGGCGTCCGCGCTGGCCCTGGTCAGCTCGCTGGCGCTGGACACCGTCCCCGGAGCCGCCGGCGCCGGCGTCTCGGTCATCGACGAGCGGGGACGCCGCAGCTCCGGCTCGACCGACACCCGGGTCGAGCGCGCCGACGCGCTGCAGTACGAGCTGGACGAGGGTCCGTGCCTGGCCGCCACGGCCGCGCGGCAGCTGGTGCGCATGGACGACGTCGCCACCGACCGGCGCTGGCCGCGCTGGTCGGCCGCCGCGGTCCGGCTGGGCCTCCGCGCGGCGATGAGCGCACCGCTGGTCGTCGGCGACACCGCGCTCGGGGCCCTCAAGGTCTACGCCGAGGTCCCCGGCACCTTCGACGTCCAGAGCGAGCAGTTGCTGTGGCGGTTCTCCGCGCAGGCGGCCATCCTCGTCGCCAACGTGCAGACCCACGAGCGCGCCCGGCGGCTCAGTGAGGGGCTGCGCGCGGCGATCGGCACCCGCGACACGGTGAGCATGGCCAAGGGCGTGCTCATGGCCCGGCACGGGGTGACCGAGGAGGTGGCCTTCGGGATGCTGCTGGCCCGGTCCGGGGAGGAGTCCGGGAACCTGCCCGAGGTGGCCCGCACGGTCGTCGGCTCCGCGGTCCGCCGGCGGCGCTGATGACCGGTCCCGGGCAGGCCTCCCCGGAGGAGGAGCAGCACCGGGCGCTGCGCTCGGCCTTCGAGATCGCCGACCTCACGCTCGAGCAGCTGTGGACCCGGTACTTCGCCCTCGGCGGCACCGCCGACCTGTTCGACGTGGAGGCCCAGCTGCAGGGCCTGGTGCCGATGCCGCCCGGCCAGCGCACGGTGCTGGCCCACACGCTCAACGAGCGCCTCGACGAGCTGTTCACCCAGCGGCGGGTGCCCTACAGCGCGCCGCTGCGGGCGCGCCGGCCGGCCAGCGGACCGTTCGCGGCACTGCTGCACCTGGTCGAGGCCGCGCACGCCGCCCCACCCGACCGGCTCGCCGCGCTGGCGGTGGAGGCCGGCACCGCGATGGGCGTCGCGGTGACGGTGCACGTCGCCGACCACGAGCAGCGCCGGCTGTGGCCCCTGCTCCCCGCAGGGGCGCCGGAGCGCAAGACCGTCGCCGTCGACGGGACGCTCCCGGGCCGGGCCTTCCAGACCCTCCGCATGCTGCCCTCCGAGGCGGGCGGGACGCCGCGGCTGTGGGTGCCGCTCCTCGACGGCGCCGAGCGGGTCGGGGTGCTGGAGGTGCGGGTCGGCACCGTCGCGGAGCTCTACGACCCCGGGCTGCGCCAGGAGTGCCGGTGGCTGGCCGGCATGGTCGGGCACCTGGTCGCCGCGATGGGGCAGTACGGCGACGCCCTCGAGCAGGCCCGCCGGACGCGGCCGCGGACGCCGTCGGCCGAGCTGCTGTGGCAGCAGCTGCCTCCGCTCACCGCCGCCAGCGACGCCTTCGTGCTCGCCGGGCTCGTGGAGCCCGCGTACGAGGCCGGCGGGGACGCGTTCGACTACTCCATCTCCGAGACGACGATCTCGCTGGCCATCTTCGACGCCATGGGGCACGGCCTGGGCGCGGGCCTGCTCGCCAGCGCGGCGCTGGCCGCCTACCGCAGCGCCCGCCGGGACGGCCGCGGCATCTACGACCAGGCACGGGCCATCGACGAGGTGGTGGCCGCCACCTTCCCGGGCAGCGCGTTCGCCACCGGGGTGCTCGCGGAGCTCGACGTCGGCTCCGGGCGGCTGCGTTACGTCAACGCCGGGCACCCGCCACCGCTGCTGCTGCGCTCGGGGAAGGTGGTCAAGCAGCTGTCGGCGGGCCGGCGGGTGCCGTTCGGCCTGGGAACGGGGGTCCTCACCGTGGCCGACGAGCCGTTGCAGCCCGGCGACTGGCTGGCGCTGCACACCGACGGTGTCACCGAGGCACGGAACCCTGCCGGTGACTGGTTCGGGGAGGAGCGCCTGCTGGACTTCCTGACCCGGGAGGTGGCCGCCGACCAGTCACCGCCGGAGACCGCCCGGCGGCTGGTGCACGCGGTCCTGGACCACCAGCACGGGCTGCTGCAGGACGACGCCAGCGTGCTGCTGGCCCGGTGGATGCACGCCCCTCCCGACGCACCGGGCGTCTGACCAGGGGCGTCACACGCCCGCAACGCCGACGCCGCACCATGGGGTCGTGACGGACAGCCCGACCGTGCCCGAGGCCCCCGGCGAACTCCTGCCGCTGGCCGGCTACACCGTCGCGGTCACCGCGGCCCGCCGCCGCGAGGAGCTCGGCGCCCTGCTGGCCCGCCGCGGGGCACGGGTCGTCTACGCGCCCGCGATCCGGATCGTGCCGCTGGCCGACGACGCCCAGCTGGTCGCGGCCACCCGGCAGGTGCTGGAGCGCCCCGTCGACCTCGTCGTCGCCACGACCGGGGTGGGCTTCCGCGGGTGGCTGGAGGCGGCCGACGCGTGGGACCTCCCGCTGGTCGAGCACCTGCGGGGCAGCCGCGTGCTCGCCCGCGGCCCGAAGGCCCGCGGCGCCATCCGCGGCGGTGGGCTGGTCGACGCCTGGTCGCCGGCGTCCGAGTCGTCGGCGGAGGTGCTCGAGCACCTGCTGTCGGGGGCGGAGGGGCCGCTGGCCGGCCGCCGGGTCGCGGTCCAGCTGCACGGGGATCCGCTGCCGGACTTCGTCGACGCGCTGCGGGCCACCGGCGCGGAGGTGCTCACCGTGCCGGTCTACCGCTGGGTGCTGCCCGAGGACGTCGGCCCGGTGCGGCGGCTGGTCGGCACGATCGTGGCCCGCGGCGTGGACGCGGTGACCTTCACCAGCGCGCCGGCCGCGGCCGGCCTGTTGAGCGTGGCCGAGGAGCTGGGGCAGCGCGCGGAGGTGGTGGCCGCGCTCACCGGGGGCGTCCTGCCGATCGCCGTCGGGCCGGTGACCGCCGGCCCGCTGGACGCCGCGGGGATCCCCTCGCTGCAGCCGGAGCGGTCCCGGCTGGGCGCGCTGGCCCGGGAGGTGGTGGCCCGGCTGCCCGAGCGCGACCCGGTGCTGCGGGTCGGCGGGCACCAGCTCCAGGTGCGCGGCCACGGGGCCGTCGTCGACGGGCGGCTGGTGGAGCTCGCGCCCGGGCCGATGGCGGTGCTGCGGGCGCTGGCCGCGCGGCCGGGGGCGGTGCAGTCCCGGCCCGAGCTGGTGCAGGGCCTGCCCGGCGGCGGGGACGGGCACGCGGTGGAGATGGCGGTGACCCGGCTGCGGGCCGCCCTCGGCGCCCCGCTGGTGGAGACCGTCGTCAAGCGCGGTTACCGCCTCAAGGTCTGAGCGGAGGGGGGGGGGGGGGGGCCCCCGCGGCCCCCCCCCCCCGCGGGGGCGGGGGGTGGGGGGGGGGGGGGGGGGGGGGGGGGGGGGGGGCCCCCCCACCATGCGG
>NZ_JBJGYT010000059.1:0-14879 GCF_054050135.1 Geodermatophilus sp. SYSU D00705
GGCTGGCGGCGCAGGGGACCTGCGCCGCCAGCCTCCGCTGGGGCGCTCCGGGAGACTGGCGGCGTGCTGCCACCACCGGGGACGCCGGGCACCGACCTCCCGGTGCGCGCGGTGCTGCCGGCCCTGGACGCCGCGCTGACCGGGGCCGGCAGCGCGGTGCTGGTCGCGCCGCCGGGCACCGGGAAGACGACCCTGGTCCCGCTCGCGCTGGCCGGGGCGCTGCCCGGGCGGGTGCTGGTCGCCGAGCCCCGCCGGGTCGCCACCCGCGCCGCCGCCCGCCGGATGGCCGCGCTGCTCGGGGAGCCGGTGGGCCGCTCGGTGGGCTACAGCGTCCGCGGGGACAGCCGGCGCAGCGAGGACACCCGCGTCGAGGTGGTCACCACCGGGCTGCTGGTGCGCCGGCTCCAGGCCGACCCCGAGCTGGCCGGGGTGGCCGCAGTCGTCCTGGACGAGTGCCACGAGCGGCACCTGGACACCGACCTCGCGCTCGCCTTCACCCTCGACGCGCGGACCGCGCTGCGCCCCGACCTGCACCTGCTGGCGATGTCGGCGACGGCGCAGGCCGGCCGGCTGGCGCTCCTGCTGGGCGGAGCCGAGCCGGCGCCGG
Organism: Geodermatophilus sp. SYSU D00705; assembly: GCF_054050135.1. NCBI lineage: Bacteria > Bacillati > Actinomycetota > Actinomycetes > Geodermatophilales > Geodermatophilaceae > Geodermatophilus > Geodermatophilus sp. SYSU D00705. The sequence goes on from NZ_JBJGYT010000059.1 coordinate 608, forward strand.
TGGTGGAGGCGACCGGCGCGCTGCACGACGTCGAGGCGGTGTGGTGCCCGCCGGAGCCCGCGGTGGCGCCCCCGCACGGCAGCCGGGTGGACCCCCGGCTGCTCGACGCCGTCGCCGCGACCACCCGCCGCGCGCTGGCCGAGACCTCGGGCGACGTGCTGGTCTTCCTGCCCGGCGCGGCCGAGATCGCCGGGGTCGCCGGCCGCCTGGGCGGGGTGGACGCCGACGTCCGTCCCCTGCACGGCCGGCTGCCCGCCGCGGACCAGGACGCCGCCCTGACCCCCGCCCCGCGACGGCGGGTCGTGCTGGCCACCGACGTCGCCGAGAGCAGCCTGACCGTGCCCGGGGTGCGGGCCGTCGTCGACGCGGGGCTGGCCCGGGTGCCGCGGTTCGACGTGTCCCGGGGGCTCGGGGCGCTGGCCACGGTGCGGGTCTCGCGCTCGTCGGCGGTCCAGCGCGCGGGGCGGGCCGGGCGCGAGGGGCCGGGCCGGGTGTACCGGCTGTGGTCGGAGGCCGAGCACGCCCGCCTGCCGGCCGCCCCCGAACCGGAGATCGCCGTCGCCGACCTGACCGGCCTGGCCCTGGAGCTGGCCTGCTGGGGTGCGCCCGAGGGCACCGGCCTGGCCCTGCCCGATCCGCCGCCGGCCGCCGCGTTCGCCGTCGCCCGGGCCGCCCTGCACGACCTCGGCGCGGTGGACGACAGCGGCCGGGTCACCGCCCGCGGACGGTCGCTCACCGCCGTCGGCGCACACCCCCGCCTCGCGCGGGCGCTGCTCGACGGCGCCCGGCTGGTGGGATCCCGCCGTGCCGCGGAGGTGGTGGCGCTGCTGTCGGCCGACCTGCCGGCCGGCTCCGACGACCTGGTCGCCGAGTGGCGCGCCCTCCGCGGGGGCCGCGGCGGGGCGGCCGCCCGCTGGCGCGAGGAGGCCGGCCGGCTGGCCCGCGCGGTGCCGGCCACGCCCGGCGAGCCCGGCCTGCCCGACGACGTCGCCGCCGGCCTGGTCGTCGGCCTCGCCCACCCCGAGTGGCTGGCCCGCCGGCGTCCCGGCACCGAGCGCACGTACCTGCTGGCGGCCGGCACCGGCGCGGAACTCGCCCCGGGCACCGCGCTGACCGGTGCACCGTGGCTCGCGGTGGCCGCCGCGGACCGGCAGCCCGGCCGGCGGGACGCCCGGGTGCGCTCGGCGGTGGCGGTCGACGAGGCCACCGCGCGCGAGGTCGGCGCCGTCGTCGAGGGGCCCGAGGTGGCCTGGCGGGACGGCGACGTGGTGGCGGGCCGCGTCGAGCGACTGGGCGCGATCGTGCTGGTCGAGCGGCCGCTGCCCGACCCCGATCCGGCCGCGGTCGCCGCCGCGGTCGCCGAGGGGCTGCGCCGGGAGGGGCTGGCCCTGCTGCGCTGGACCCCTGCCGCCGCGGCCCTGCGCGAACGGCTGGCCGCCGCGCACGCAGGGCTGGGCGAGCCCTGGCCCGCGGTGGACGACGACGCCCTCGGCGCCGCGCTCGCCGCCACCCCGGCTCTCTCCGCCGCCCGCAGCCGCGCCGACCTGACCCGGATCGACCTCGCCGCGGCGCTGCGGGCGCTGGTGCCGTGGCAGGTGGCCGGGCGGCTCGACGAGCTGGTGCCAGAGCGGGTCGAGGTGCCGACCGGCTCCCGGATCCGGGTGGACTACACCGATCCCGAGGTGCCCACCCTCTCGGTCCGGGTGCAGGAGGTGTTCGGCTGGGCGGCCGCGCCGGTGGTGGCCGGCCGGCCCCTGCGGCTGCAGCTGCTCTCCCCGGCCGACCGGGTGGTCGCGACCACCGCCGACCTGGCCGGGTTTTGGGAGACCGGCTACCCCGGCGTCCGCGCGGAGCTGCGCGGCCGCTACCCGCGGCACCCCTGGCCGGAGGACCCGGCGACCGCCGCGCCCACCCGCCGCGCCCAACCCCGCCGTTGAGCGGCGGCGGAGGCTGGGGGCGTAGGAAACCTGCGCCCCCAGCCTCCGTTCAGCCCGCGATCGCGGCCACCGGCGAGGTGCGGACGGCGCGGCGGGCGGGCAGCACCGAGGCGAGCAGCCCCGCGACCGTGGCGACGGCGACGATCGCGGCCACCTGCAGCCACGGCACCACCAGCACGGTGTCGGCGACCTGCCCCAGCACCGACGCCGACCCGGCCAGCCCGTACGCGGTGCCCAGGACGACGCCGAGGACCGCGGCCACCCCGGCGACCAGCACCGCCTCCCACGCCAGCAGCCCGCGCAGCTGCCGCCGGGTGAGGCCGAGTGCCCGCAGCAGCCCGTTCTCCTGCCGCCGCTCCACCACCGACAGCGCCAGCGTGTTGCCCACCCCGATCAGCGCGATGACCACCGCGATGCCGAGCAGTCCGGTCACGACCAGCAGCAGGGTGTCGAGCACCTCGGCGATCTGGGCGCGCACCGTGACGATCCCGGTGACGGAGGCGTCGGACACCGCCGTCCCCACCGCGTCGGTGACCGCGTCGACGGCCCTGGTCTGCGCCGCGTCGCCGGCGTCGTCCAGCCGCAGCCACAGCGTGCCGATCCCGGCGTCGGGGACGAGGCCGGCCAGGTCCGCCGCGGTCAGCAGCACCGGCGTCTCGGCCACGACCCGGGCGAGGAAGGAGCCCGTGCGGCCCTCCGCGGTCAGCTCCACCCGGTCGCCGTCGGTCACCGACCAGCTCTCCGCGAGCCCCTCGGGCAGCAGCACCTCACCGGGGTCGGGCAGCACCAGGTCGTCGGTCGAGCGGAGCGCCGGCAGTGCGGTCGCGCGGTCAACGCCGGTGGCCGCCCACACCGCGCCGTCCGGGCCGGTGACGTCGGCCGCGGTCAGCGCGGTGCCGGTCGCGACGCCGTCCAGCGCCTCCAGGTCGGCCAGCAGCCCGGCCGGCAAGGGCGCGGAGAGGCCCTCGATCACGACGTCGGCCGGGAACTCCGCCTCGAGCCCGGCGGTGGCCGAGGCCTTGGTGGAGGCGGCGCCGACGACCATCGAGGTGGTCAGCGTGACGCCGATGAGCAGGGCGGTGGCGGTCGCCGCCGTCCGCCGGGGGTTGCGCGTCGCGTTGCCGGCGGCCAGCCGGGCCGGCACCCCGCCGGACCACGCGGCCAGCCGGCCGGCCGCCGCGACCACCGGAGGGACGCCGCGCTGCGCGAGCAGGACGACGCCGAGGAAGCTCAGCACCCCGCCGGGCAGGGCGACCAGCACCGAGGCCATGACCACGCCGAGCGCCAGCAGCCCCACGCCCGGCAGCAGCAGGCCCAGCCCGAGCAGCAGCCGCAGCACACCCGGACGGGAACGCAGCGGTGCCGGGTCCGCGGGCCGCAGGGCGGCCAGCGGCGCGACCCGGGTGGCGGCCCGCGCCGGGGCGAGGGCGGCCAGCAGAGTGGTCAGCGTGCCGACCACGACGCCGACGGCCACGGCGTACCAGGGCACCGAGACCCCGGCGAGCGGGATGGGGGAGTCGAGGTCGCCGACCGCGGCCGACACCGCGGCGGCGAGGCCGACCCCCGCGACGGCGCCGAGGGCGGAGGAGACCAGACCGGTGACGAGGGCCTCGCCGGGCACGCTGCGTCGCACCTGCCGCGCGGTGGCGCCGACGCAGCGCAGCAGCGCCAGCTCACGGGTCCGCTGGGCGAGCAGCACCGCGAAGGTGTTGGCGATGACCAGTCCGGCCACGAGGACCGCGACGGTGCCGAAGACCAGCAGGACGGCGGCCAGCGCGGTGGCGTTGCCCATCATCGCCGCGGCTGCCTCGACCGACTGCTGCTCGCCGGTGCGGACGATGACCGCCGAGTCCCGCAGCGCCGTGGCGACGTCGAGGCGCACCTGCTCGTCGGACACGCCGGGGGCCGCGGCGACCCGCAGCTCGACGGGGTCGGCGGCGCCCCAGGCGAGGGCCTGCTCCGGGACGACGAAGCCGCGGCCGAAGAGCCCGGCCTCCGGGTCGCCGCGCAGGTCGACGAGCCCGGTCACGGTGACCTGCGCGGCCGACTGGTGCCCGTCGGCGTCGGCGGAGGTGACGGTCAGGACGTCGCCCACCCGCGCGCGGGCCCGGTCGGTGACCGCGATCTCCCCGGGCCGGTCGGGCAGGGAGCCGGCGGACAGGTGCTGCCACCGCAGGGTGGGGTCGTCGGCGACGGTGCCGACGAGCAGGTACTGCGACCCGGTGCGGCCGGGCACGCCGGCCTGCACCGACGTCTCCCAGGTGGGGGCGACCGCGCCCACCGACCGCAGGCCGCTCAGCACCGCGACGTCGTCGTCCAGCGGGCTGCCGTCGACGGAGGTGACGACGGCGGCGGTGTCGACGTACTGGGCGCCGACCGCCTGCAGCACGGTGCTGCGAGCGGTCTGGTCGAGCGTGAGGGTGGCCACGACGAAGCCGACCGCGATCACCACGGCGAGCGTCGAGGCGACCAGCCGCGCGGCGTGCGCGCGGAGCTGGGCGAGGACGACCGGTCGCACCTCAGGCCCCCAGCCCGCGCAGCGCGGCGACGACGGAGTCGGCGGTGGGGCGGTGCACCTCGCCGGCCAGCCGGCCGTCGGCGAGCAGGACCACGCGGTCGGCGTAGGCGGCGGCGATCGGGTCGTGGGTGACCATGACGACGGTCTGGCCGGTCTCGCGGACGCTGCTGCGCAGCAGGTCGAGCACCTCGGCGCCGGCGCGGGAGTCGAGGTTGCCGGTCGGCTCGTCGGCGAAGACCACGTCCGGGCGGGGGAGCAGGGCCCGGGCGACGGCGACCCGCTGCTGCTGGCCGCCGGAGAGCTCGTGCGGGCGGTGCCGCAGCCGCTCCCGCAGTCCCAGGCGGGCGACCACCGCGTCGAACCAGGCCGGGTCGGGACGGCGGCCGGCCAGCTGCAGCGGCAGCACGATGTTCTCCCGCGCGTCGAGGACGGGGAGCAGGTTGAACGACTGGAAGACGAAGCCGATCCGTTCACGGCGCAGCCGGGTCAGCTCGTCGTCGCGCAGGCTCGTCAGCTCGGTGTCGCCCAGCCACACCGTCCCGCCGGTGGCCGCGTCCAGCCCGGCCAGGCAGTGCATGAGGGTCGACTTGCCCGACCCGGACGGGCCCATGATCGCGGTGAAGGCGCCGCGGTCGAAGTCGACGTCCACCCCGGCGAGGGCGTGCACGGCGGTCTCCCCGCTGCCGTGGGTCTTCGTCAGGCCGCGGGCCCGCACGGCGGCGGCCGGGGACGGCGGCTCACCGGGGACGGTCAGGACAGGGACGGGAGCGGACACGGGGCAACCTCCGGGAGGGATCGGGAACGGGTGCCCACGCTGCCGGTCGGGGGAGGTCTCCCGCGTCGGAGCGGGAGCTGATCCCGGCCTCCGCCTCGGGACCGATCCGCCGTCCACCCGGGGGCTGACCCGCGGGCGTTGACGTGCAGCCGTCCGGCTGCCTATCGTTCAGGCAGCCGAACGGCTGCACGAGGGGAGGCGGAGTGGACCGCACGTTCCGCGCGCTGGCCGACCCCTCCCGCCGGCAGTTGCTCGACCGGTTGCAGGAGCGGCCGGGGCAGACCCTGCGCGAGCTGTGCGCCGGGCTCGACATGGCGCGCCAGTCGGTGAGCAAGCACCTGGCCGTGCTCGAGTCGGCCGGGCTGGTGACCGCGGTCCGGCGGGGCAGGGAGAAGGTGCACCACCTCAACGCCGCCCCGATCCAGGCCGTCTCCGACCGGTGGATCAGCCGGTACGACCGCGAGCGGGTGCGTGCCCTCGCGGACCTCACGACCGCACTGGAGCAGCAGATGAGCAGTCCCGAGTTCGTCTACACCACCTACATCCGCACGACCCCCGAGCGGCTGTGGCAGGCGCTCACCGAACCCGCCTTCACCCGTCGCTACTGGGGCGTGGCGCTCGACTCGGACTGGGCGGTCGGGTCGCCGGTGACGTGGGAGGAGGGCGGGGTGACCATCACCGACCCCGACCAGGTGGTGCTCGAGGCCGAGCCGGGCCGCCGGCTGACCTACACCTGGCACGCCTTCACGCCGGAGTGGGCCGCGGCGCACGGGTTCGACGACGACCTGCTCGGCCGGCTGCGCGGCGAGCGCCGCTCGAAGGTCACCTTCGCCATCGAGCCGATGGGGGAGGTGGTCCGGCTGACCGTCGTCCACGACGGCTTCGACCCGGACAGCACCGTGGTCACGATGGTCCGCGAGGGCTGGCCGCACCTGCTGTCGGACCTCAAGACGCTGCTGGAGACCGGCGAGACGCTGCCCGCTCCGGAGCCGGCGTCCGCCTGATCAGGCGGGGGCGTCGCGCAGCAGGTCGGCCGGCTGCACCAGGCCGGTGCGGAAGGCGAGGACGACGGCCTGCACGCGGTCGCGCGAGCCGGTCTTGGCCAGCACCCGCCCGACGTGGGTCTTCACCGTCGCCTCGCTGACGAACAGCCGGCCGGCGATCTCGGTGTTGGTGGCGCCGAAGGCCATCAGCTCCAGCACCTCCCGCTCCCGCGGGGTGAGCTCGGCCAGTGCCCGGTCCTCGGCGGCGGGGGTCCGGGGCGCGGCGCCGCGCAGCATCGGCGCGACGTGCTGCAACAGCCGGCGGGTGGAGCTGGCGGCGATCACCGAGTCCCCGGCGTGCACCGTCCGGACGGCGGCGAGCATCTCCTCCGGCGCGGCGTCCTTGAGCAGGAAGCCACTGGCCCCCGCCCCGATCGCGGCCACCACGTACTCGTCGAGGTCGAAGGTCGTGAGCACCACCACGCGCGGCGGATCGGCCAGTGCGGTGACCCGCCGGGTCGCCTCGATGCCGTCCATCCCCGGCATGCGGACGTCCATGAGGACGACGTCGGCGGCAGTGTGCGCCAGCAGCTCCACGGCCTCGACGCCGGTGCCCGCCTCACCGACGACGGTCAGGTCGGGCTGGGAGTCGATGACCATCCGGAAGCCCGCCCGGACCATCTGCTGGTCGTCGACGAGCACGACCCGGATCTGACCGGTCATCGGCGGGCGGGGTGGGGGAGGACCGCGTGCACGCCGAAACCGCCGCCGGGGCGCGGGCCGGCGTCCAGGCGGCCGCCGTGCAGCTGGGCGCGCTCCCGCATGCCGATGACCCCCTGCCCTCGGCCGTCGGAGGCCGGGCCGGCGCCCTCCTGCACCACCGCGGCCGACGCGCCCCGGCCGTCGTCGAGCACCGACAGCTCCAGGGCGTCGGGCCGCCAGTGCAGCCGTACCCAGGCCCGCCTGGCGGGGCCGGCGTGCTTGAGCACGTTGGTCAGCGACTCCTGCACGATCCGGTAGGCGGCCAGCTGGGGCCCGGCGGGCAGCTCCCGCGGCGTGCCCTCGACGAGCAGGTCGACGTCCAGGCCGCTGGATCGCACGTCCTCGACCAGGCCGGCGATCGCGGCGACGTCCGGCTGCGGCGCGTACTCCTCGCCGCCGTCCTCCCGGAGCACACCCAGCAGTCCCCGCATGTCCGACAGCGCCTGCCGGCCGGTCGCGGCGATCGCCTCGAGGGCGGTGGTGGCGGCCGCCGGGTCGCTGCGCCCGGCGTAGCGACCGCCGTCGGCCTGCGCGATCACCACCGACAGCGAGTGGGCGACGACGTCGTGCATCTCGCGGGCGATGCGGGCCCGCTCGGCGGTGGCGGCCAGTCGCATCTCCTGGTCCCGCTCCAGCTCCAGCAGCCGCGCGCGCTCCCGCAGGTCGCCCAGTCGCCGGACGCGGGCGCGGCGGAGGTCGCCCAGTGCCCAGGCGGCGACGACCGCCACCCCGATCGACCCGGCGCTGGGGACGACGGCGTCGCTGCCGGCGACGGAGAAGTAGCGCAACCCGGCGAGCAGCGCGCCGGCCAGGCCCACCGCGAGCCCGGCGCGACCCGCCCAGCGCGGGGCGTAGGCCGCGAGCGCGTACACCATCACCAGCGCGGAGACGTTGGCCACGAGGAACTCGTCCAGGACCACGAGCTCCAGCAGCCCCGCCGCGACGACCACCGCAGCCGCCCGGACCGGACGTCGCCGTCGCCAGGCCAGCGGCGCGACGAGCAGCGTGCCGACGACGAGCGCCGTGGCCTCCGCCGGCCGGTACGACCCGACGGGGAGGAGGACGGTCAGGAACCAGACGAGGGCCGCGATCGCGACGTCGACGCCGACCGGGTGCTCGCGGAGGAGCACCTCGAGACGCTCGAGGGGTGGGCGGCCGTCCATCGCGACGACCCTAGGCAGCGGTCCCGCCGCCGTCGTCCACCCCCGGGATGACCCGCGCGTCCCACCCCGGGGTGAGGGGCGACGGTGTCAGCGCGGGCCGAGGTGGCGCAGCAGGGTCTCGCCGAGGTCCCGCATCGCGGTCACCTGCTCCGGGCTGAGCTGGTCGAACAGGTGGGTGCGCACGCCCTCGACGTGCACCGGCGCGGCGGCCTCGAGCGCGGCGAACCCCTCGTCGGTCAGGACGGCGAGCAGGCCGCGCCCGTCCTCGGGGCAGACCTGGCGGCTCACCCAGCCGCGCTCCTCCAGCCGGGAGACCGCGTGGGACAGGCGGCTGCGCGAGGACAGGCAGGTGTCGGCGAGCTCGCTCATCCGCATCCGTCGCTCGGGGGCCTCCGACAGCGCCACGAGGATCTCGTAGTAGGCATGGGAGATGCCGGTCTCACGGGTGAGCTCGCGGTCGAGCCGGTCCTGCAGGAGCAGGGAGCTGTAGAGCCAGGCGCGCCAGGCCCGCTGCTCGTCCTCGTCGAGCCAGCGGGGCTCCCCGGGGGTGCGGGCCGGCGCGGGGGCCGATCCCCCCGCGGGGGTGGACACGTGCGCGGTCATGCCCTGAGGGTACTGGCGGAATAGATGAGCCTTCAACTACGCTGTGGCCGGGCAGAAGGTCAAACGCTCAACCAGTTATCGGAGGTCCTCATGACCAGCACCGCCACCCAGATCCCCGGCTACGTCGTCGGCACCTGGGACATCGACGCCAGCCACTCCACCGTCGGCTTCTCCGTCCGCCACATGATGGTGAGCAAGGTCCGCGGCTACTTCCGCGAGTTCTCCGGCGAGATCGTCACCGCCGAGGACCCCACGCAGTCCAGCGTCACCGCGCAGGTGAACATGGACTCCATCGACACCCGGCAGGAGCAGCGTGACGCGCACATCCGCTCCGCCGACTTCTTCGACGTGGGCAACCACACCGAGATGACCTTCCGCTCGACCGAGGTCCGCACCGACGGCGCCGACTGGACCGTCGTCGGCGACCTGACCATCAAGGGCATCACCAAGCCGGTCGAGCTGCAGCTGGAGCTCAACGGCTTCGGTCCGGACGCCTACGGCGGCACCCGCGCCGGCTTCTCCGCGAAGACCGAGATCTCCCGCAAGGAGTACGGCGTCGACATCGACATGCCGATGGACGGCGGCGGCGTCGTCGTCGGCGACAAGATCACCGTCGAGCTCGAGATCGAGGCCGTGCTCCGCACCGCATGACGAAGGACCTCCCTGCCCCCCGCCACTCGCAGGCTCGCGGCGGGTCCCTGCAGGGAGGCCACCCCCTCGCTCACCTCGGAGGCCCCGGGCGTACTGCCCGGGGCCTCCGGCGTTCCCGGGGATCTCCCAGCCCGCTCCGGGGGAGCCTCGCAGCCCGCGGGCCGACCGTGGGTCCGTGGAGAGGATCACCGCCGCCGTGGACGCCGCGCGGGGCTGACCGCCGGTCCCGTCCTCCCCGGGACTGAGGCGGGGGAGACTGGGCGGCATGTCGACCTCCACCCTCGCCCGCGTGCAGACCCGCTTCCCGTCCGCCGTCCTCGTCGCCGTCGGCCTGGCCGCCGGCTTCGGCATCGCACAGGGCACCGGGATCCGTGCGCTCGGCGGCGCGGTCTTCGCCCTCGGCGGCCTCGGTGCGGCGTGGCTGTGGGTGCAGCGGCGCGGCTGGGCGGTCGCGCTGGGGCTCGGCGCCCTCTACGTCGGGGCCTTCGTGCTGGCCCACGTCCTGGCCCTGGGTGTGGGGATGGCGGCCTGGCTGGCCGTGGGATTGGTCACGATCGCCGCCGCCGGGGTGACGTTCGCGGTGGCCGACCGCCCGCGGGAGGCGGCCGCCGCCCGCTGAGCGCCTAGAGTGGGAAGGTCGCCGGGCCGGCGGCCGTTACACGAGATGCCGCGAGCGCCGACGCCGCGGAATCCCCGAACTCCCCGAGGTGCCGTTCCCGCATGCCCACCCGCGACGACCTGCGCAACGTGGCGATCATCGCCCACGTCGACCACGGCAAGACCACCCTGGTCGATGCCCTCCTCCGCCAGGCGGGCGCCCTCGGGCGCGCCAAGGGCGAGGGGACGGACAACGACTCCACGCAGGACCGCGTCATGGACTCGATGGACCTCGAGCGTGAGCGCGGCATCACCATCCTCGCCAAGAACACCGCCATCCGGCTGGCCGACGACGCGGGCAACCCGGTGGTCGTCAACATCGTCGACACCCCCGGCCACGCCGACTTCGGCGGCGAGGTCGAGCGTGGCCTGTCGATGGTCGACGGCGTCGTCCTGCTCGTGGACTCCTCCGAGGGCCCGCTGCCGCAGACCCGGTTCGTGCTCCGCAAGGCGCTCGGCAAGGGGATGCCGGTGATCCTCGTGGTCAACAAGACCGACCGCTCCGACGCGCGTATCGGCGAGGTCGTCGACGAGACCTACGAGCTGTTCATGGAGCTGCTCGAGGACAACGGGCTGGACACCGACGCCCTCGAGTTCCCGATCGTCTACTGCAACGGCAAGGCCGGGAAGGCCTCGCTCAACCGCCCGGCCGACGGCACCGACCCCGACAACCCGGACCTCGCGCCGCTGGTGAAGACGCTGCTGGAGACCATCCCGGCGCCCTCCTACGACGCCGAGGAGCCGCTGCGCGCGCAGGTCACCAACCTCGACGCCTCGCCGTTCCTGGGCCGGTTGGCGCTGCTGCGCATCCACTCCGGTGAGATGAAGCGCGGCCAGCAGGTCGCCTGGTGCCGCACCGACGGCTCGGTCAAGAACGTCAAGATCACCGAGCTGCTCGTCACCGAGGGCCTCACCCGCACCCCGGCCGAGACCGCCGGCCCCGGCGACCTCGTCGCCATCGCGGGCATCGAGGAGATCATGATCGGTGACACCCTCGCCGACCCGAACGACCCGCGCCCGCTGCCGCCGCTGACCGTCGACGAGCCGTCGATCTCGATCACCATCGGCATCAACACCTCCCCGATCTCGGGCAAGTCGGGCAAGAAGCTGACCGCCCGGTTGATCAAGAACCGCCTCGACCAGGAGCTGGTCGGCAACGTCTCGGTGCGCATGCTGCCCACCGAGCGACCTGACACCTGGGAGATGCAGGGCCGCGGCGAGCTCGCGCTGGCGATCCTCGTCGAGCAGCTGCGCCGCGAGGAGTTCGAGCTCACCGTCGGCCGGCCCACCGTCGTCACCAAGGAGATCGACGGCAAGCTGCACGAGCCGGTCGAGCGGGTCACCATCGACACCCCCGGCGAGTACGTGGGCACGCTGACCCAGGCGCTGGCCACCCGCCGCGGCCGCATGGAGAACCTCGTCCACCACGACACCGGCTGGGCGCGGATGGAGTACGTCGTCCCCTCCCGCGGGCTCATCGGCTTCCGCACCGAGTTCCTCACCGAGACCCGCGGCACCGGCGTCCTCAACCACAACCTCGAGGGCTACGAGCCGTGGATGGGCGACATGCGTGCCCGGCCGACCGGCTCGCTGGTCGCCGACCGGCAGGGCGTGGCGACGTCGTACGCGATGTTCTCGCTGCAGGAGCGCGGCTCGATGATGGTCGCCCCGGGCACCGAGGTGTACGAGGGCATGATCGTCGGCGAGAACTCCCGCCCCGACGACATGGACGTCAACATCACCAAGGAGAAGAAGCTCACCAACATGCGGTCCTCGACCGCTGAGGAGCTCGAGCGGCTGATCCCGCCGCGGATCCTGAACCTGGAGCAGGCGCTGGAGTTCTGTGCCGAGGACGAGTGCGTCGAGGTCACCCCGGCCGCCATCCGCGTGCGCAAGGTGATCCTCGACCAGAGCGAGCGCGGCAAGGCCAAGAACCGCAAGCCGAAGGCCTGAGCGCCCCGGCCCTGACGGCCGAGTGAGCAGTGGTGGTCGCGACACGTGCGCGACACGCCGCAGTCAGCGGCGGCGACTGCCCACTCGGCCGTTGCCGTTCCCGGGATGGCGTTGACACCCCTCCACCTGGCTCCCTAGCGTTCCTGCCCGTCCTAGGACCGCTTCTCGGGGCACCCCCCATCCCCGTTCCTGGTTCCTGCGGTGCCCCCGCCACCGCGCGACGACGCCGGTGGACCGCCACGGACATCGGAGCCCCCATGCTCGGACGCCCCCACCCCCTCCCGTCCACCCCGCCCGCGAGCGGACGACGTCACCGCCGCGGCCTGGTCGCCGTCGGCACCGGACTGCTCGTCCTCGGCCTGGCCGCCCCGGCCGGTGCGACCGTCGAGGGCGGCCCCAGCACGAGCGTCGAGCCCTTCGGCACCACGCCCGACGGCACCGCCGTGGAGCGCTGGACCCTCGCCAACGGCGACACGACGATGCGCGTGCTGACCTACGGCGGCGTCATCCAGACGCTGGAGGTGCCCGACGCGGCCGGGGAGGTCGAGAACGTCGTACTCGGCTACTCCGACCTCGACGGGTACGTCGCCGAGGGCGACCCCTACCTCGGCGCGCTCATCGGCCGCTACGGCAACCGCATCGCCGGGGGCAGGTTCACCCTCGACGGCGCGACCTACCAGCTGCCGCTCAACAACGGCCCGAACACCCTCCACGGCGGTCCCGGGGGCTTCTCCGAGCGGGTCTGGACCGCCACCGACGTCAGCGACGACGAGGTGGCCGCGCTCCGCCTGGAGCTGGTCAGCGACGACGGCGACCAGGGCTTCCCCGGCACCCTCACCACGACGGTCACCTACAGCCTGGACGCCGACTCGCGGCTGACCGTGCACTACGAGGCCACGACCGACGCGCCGACCGTCGTCAACCTGACCCAGCACAGCTACTGGAACCTGGCCGGCGAGGGCTCGGGGTCCATCTACGGCCACGAGCTGGAGATCGACGCGAGCGGTTACACGCCGGTGGACGCGACGCTGATCCCGACGGGCGAGATCGCCTCGGTGGAGGGCACCCCCTTCGACTTCCGCGAGGCCACCGCGATCGGCGCCCGGATCCGCCAGGACGACCAGCAGCTGCTGTACGGGCAGGGCTACGACCACAACTGGGCCCTGGACCGGACGGACGACGGCGCTCGCGAGGGCTCGGACAGCGAGGACGGCCTCGAGCAGGCGGCCGTGCTGCGCGATCCGGACAGCGGCCGCACCCTGACGATCTCCACGACCGAGCCGGGCCTGCAGTTCTACTCGGGCAACTTCCTGGACGGCACGCTCGTGGGCACCGGCGGCACCGTGTACCGCCAGGGCGACGGCCTCGCGCTGGAGACCCAGCACTTCCCCGACTCCCCGAACCAGCCGGACTTCCCGTCGACGGTGCTGCGCCCGGGCGAGACCTACGACAGCACCACGGTCTTCGACCTGTCCTCCTGAGGGACGCCGCGACGCCGAACGTGGTGTCGTGATCACGCCGTGACCAAGTGTGATGGCGGGCCGGGGCGCCCCGACCCGCCCGTCGCCCGTGCCCCGGGACGCGCCCGCCTCCCCTCATAGGTTCTCCTCGGGCCCGTGTGTCGAGGGCCCAGGGGGCGATGAGGAGAGGCGGGCGCGACGCTGATGAGGACCACCCTGCAGACGCTGGCAGCCGAGGGGCACCGCGGCGGGATCGACGTCCGGGTGAGCCTGCGCAGCGAGGCCGGGTCGGGGGAGCACGCGTTCGACGGCGCGTGGTTCCCGCGCAGCCGCGACCTCGCCGTCGAGCTCCCCGAGCTGATCGCGGCCCTGGACAAGCGCGGCCTGCGGGTGGAGCGGTTCACCTATCCGCTGGACGCCTGGTCGCCGGCGCCCCGCAAGGTCGTCGTCGGCGGCCGGGTGGTGCGCACCGGCGGGTTCCGCAGCATGGACCCGGGGGTGGTCTGCCTGACCTGGAACGGCGGCACGCGGCGGGCGGACCTGCTGGTGGTGCCGCCCGAGACCGACGTCATCACCGGCGCCCGCGCGCTGCGGCTGTGCACCCGCCGCGGCCTGCCCCGGTCGCCGCAGATGGTGCTGGCCGCTGCGCGCTCCACGCCGCTGCCGCAGGTGCCCGGGCTGGTCTAGGTGTAGTGCCCAGCACGGTTGCTGACGGCGACCCGGGTGATCGGGGGTTGTCCGCCGAGTGCGGTGTGGCTGCGGTGATGGTTGTAGGTGTGCAGCCAGTCGGGCAAGGCTGCGGCTCGCTCG
>NZ_JBJGYT010000060.1:0-14757 GCF_054050135.1 Geodermatophilus sp. SYSU D00705
TCAGCCGAGCGAGCCGCAGCCTTGCCCGACTGGCTGCACACCTACAACCATCACCGCAGCCACACCGCACTCGGCGGACAACCCCCGATCACCCGGGTCGCCGTCAGCAACCGTGCTGGGCACTACACCTAGGCGATCTCCTCGGGGCTACGGAGACCCGCCCTGCTCACCACCCGCGCGCACCGGTCGAGTCTCCCCGTGACCGCCCGGCCGTGCGGGGCTGCCCGGCCCTGTCCCGCCGGGTGCGGCGCGGACAGACTGTGCGGATGGGCGCGCCCGGCGTCGGTGCGGAGCGGAGCCGTCGCGCGTTCGACCGGGCGGTGGCGCGGGAGCGCGACGCCATCGCACTGCACGAGCGAGCCGCCGTCCTGCACGAGGGAGTCGCGGACGTACTCGAGCGGGCCGCCGCACGGCAGGCGAGCGGGGCGCGGACAGGGGTGCTCCGGGAGCGGGCGGAGGCCGAGCGCCGCCTCGCCGGCACGGCGCGGGAACGCGCCCGGACCGTGCGGGCGCGCCTCACCGGCGAGGGCGTCGAGCCCGCGCGGGATCAGCCGCCGGCGGTCCTGGGCCGCTGACGCGCTGCGGCCGGGCGGTCCGGACTGCGCGTGACCGGCGGCGTGGCCGATGACGGGGACGGGACCTCGAGGGAGCCGGTGTAGACGACCTCCTCGGCGAGCCGAACGAGCTTGACGTTCCGTCGGCTGCTCTGCTTCCGCAGCAGGTCGAACGCCTGGTCCTCGGTCAGCCGGTGGCGCGCCATGAGGATGCCGATGGCCATGCCGATGCGCCGGTTGCTGGTCAGCGCGATCTGCAGGTGTGCGACCCGGCTCTCGGCCTCGGTCACCCTGCGGTGCAGTTCCGTCGGATCGCTCACCACCGGATGGCGCGCCCCGGCGGCGAGGCGCCAGCCCGCGGCACGGGCGCGCATCTGCTCCGCCTGCTGGCGCTGCGCGCGCGCCATCTCGCGCCGCACCCGGGCCCAGCCCTGCACGTCGTGCTCCGCGTGCCAGGTGGCCGCGGGTCGTGTCCTCTGCTCCAACTCGACCGTCATGGTGCGCGTGTCCGCTCTGCCGGCGGGGCCCCGGCGGCGCGTGGCTGGACCACCGGGCAGGTCTCGCTCTCCGCCGCGGACAGGCCGGAGGTGGAGGGCCGCGGTCCGGGCCTGCGCCCGGAGCACCGCGATCCGTGCTCACCACAGCGCACGGGCGACGGCGGTGCAAGTCCCGCGTCGCTCACCGGCGCGCCCTCGTGTGCGGATGGAGGTCGCGCCGCGCGCCTTGTGTCAGGTGGCTGACACAAGGGCTACCCTGGTCTCGTGACGGCCAGCGAGCTGCCGGCTCCGGCGGGACCCTTCGACGTCGTGGTCCTGGTCGGCTCCATGGGAGGGGTCAAGGCACTCGGCGTGGTCGTCTCCGGCCTGCCGGCCTCCTTCCCGACGCCGGTCGTGGTGGTGCAGCACCGCTCCGGGGCCGCACCCGACGTGCTCAGTGGTCTGCTGGGGGCACGGGCCGCCCTGCCCGTCCGGACGGCGACCCCCGGAGTCCTGCAGCGTGGGGTGACCGTGCTGCCTCCCGCCACGACCGCGGAACTGGACCAGGCCGGCCGGCTGTCGCTGCTGCCCAGTCCCGCGCTGGGCAGCGCCGACGGGCTGCTCGCCGCGGCGGCCGGCGCCTTCGGGCCGCGCGTGCTGGCGGTGGTGCTGACCGGGCGGCTGTCCGACGGTGCCGCCGGCGTCCGTGCGGTCAAGCGGGCCGGCGGCCGGGTGCTGGTGCAGGACCCGGCCGACGCCGTGGCGCCCGGCATGCCCAGCGCTGCGCTGGCCACCGGGTGTGTGGAGCACGCGCTGCCGCTGCGGTTGATCGCGCCGGCGCTGGTGGCGTACACGATGGCGCCAGGTGGCGCCGACATGCTCGCCGTCCCGGTACCGCCCTGGGCCCGCTACGGGTCGCCGCCGGTCCCGGCATGACCCCACCCCCACGGGGGTAGCCGGGAGGCGCCGCCCGGAGCCGTCGGAACAGCCACGAGGCGAGAGGTGCCCGATGTCCGACCCGACCGGCCTCGAGCCGGACCCCCAGCGCAACCTGTTGCTCCAGGCGCTGCCGGCGGGGGAGTACGACCGCCTGCTGGCGCTGCTGGAGCCGGTGTCCCTCGACGTCCGCGACCCGGTGTTCGACCGCGGCAAGCCCATCGAGCACGTGTACTTCCCGGTCGACGCCGTCTTCTCCCTGCTCGCCACCACCGACGGCGAGGCGGCCATCGAGGTGGCCACCATCGGCTACGAGGGCATGGCCGGCCTGCCGGCCTTCCTCGGCACCGCGGAGAGCCCCAACGACTGCTTCTGCCAGGTCGCCGGCAGCGCCGTGCGCCTCCCCACGGGCGAGATGCGCCGGTTCCTGGCCTCCGACGGAGCCCTGCACGACCTGCTGCACCGCTACACCCAGGCGACGATGGTGCAACTCGCACAGAGCGTCGCCTGCAACCGGCTGCACACCACCGAGGAGCGCTGCGCCCGCTGGCTGCTGCAGACCCGCGACCGCGTGGGCGCCGACGAGTTCCTCCTCACCCAGGAGTTCCTGGCCCAGATGCTCGGGGTGCGCCGGGGCACCGTCTCGTTGACCGCCGGCGTGCTGCAGCAGGCCGGGCTGATCCGCTACACCCGCGGGCGGATCACCGTGCTCGACGCCGAGCGCCTGCACGAGGCCGCCTGCGAGTGCTACGACATCGTGCACCGGGAGTTCCGGCGGACCGTCGGCGGGCCCGAGGCCTGACCGGCGCCCGGGTCGGGGCTCGATCAGTGGGTGCGGTCGCGGATCTCCAGCGGCACGCCGTCGGCCCTCGCCGGCTCCGGGGTGCCGACGTCCAGCCCACCCGGCGCTCCGACACCGAGCGCCGCATCCTCGCCGTCCACCGCAGCGGCCGGCTGGCCCACTGGCCGGGCGACACGGGCACGTGCGCGGACGGTGCACCGCCGGGGCGTCCGGACCCGGTCAGGTGGTGTCGGTCGCGGGGGCGGCCGGGGCCCTGTGGGTGGCCGCCCAGCTGGCCAGGAGCGTGAGGCCGTCCTCGGACGGGCTGCCGGGTTCGGCGGTGTAGACGGTCAGCGCCAGCTTCCCGTGGTCCGGGCTGGGCAGGTCCGGGGTGTGGTAGAGCAGCTCGAGGTGGCCGACGGCGGGGTGGCGGAACTGCTTGGCCCCGGCGTGGTGGATGCGCACGTCGTGTGCGGCCCAGCGGCTGCGGAACTCCTCGCTGACCGTGGACAGCTCCCCGACCAGCTCGCGCAGGTCCCTGTCGTGGGGGTCGCGGCCGGCCTCGGTGCGCAGCAGCGCGACGGTGGTGTTCCCCGCGCTCGCCCAGTCCTGGTGGTAGTCGCGCGCCCGCGGGTCGAGGAACTGGAAGCGCGCGAAGTTCGCCGGCCGCCTCGGGTCGTCGAACACCGGCGAGTGCAGCGCCCACCCCAGGGTGTTGGTCGCGAGGACGTCCAGCCGGCCGTTGGCGACGAAGGCGGCGGACCCGGTCATCGAGTCCAGCATCCACTGCACGCGCGGCTGGATCCGCGCCCGGCCGCGGCGCGGTGGGGTCCGGGTCGGCTTGGCGGCGCGGGCCAGGTTGAACAGGTGCAGACGCTCGGCCTCGTCCAGCTGGAGCGCCCGCGCGACGGCCTCCAGGACGTCCTCCGAGACCCCGGCGATGTGTCCCTTCTCCAGCCGCTCGTACCAGCCGGTGCTCACCCCGGCCAGCACGGCGACCTCCTCGCGGCGCAGCCCGGGCATCCGCCGCCGGCCCCCGCCGGGCAGCAGGCCGGCCTGCTCCGGGGTGATCCGGGCGCGGCGGCTGGCGAGGAAGTCGCGGATGTCGGAGCGGTTGTCCACGCGATCGACGCTACGACGGCCACGCGGGGCGAAAGGGGTGGAGCCGCTACCCCCACAGACCCGACTCCCCGCGCCCGCGCCCCGGGGGCGTTCCCTGGAGCGGACAGCCCGACCACACCCGAAGGAGCACCGCCTTGCGAGGAGCCGTCCTGCACGCCCCCGGCGACGTCCGCGTCGAGGACCGCCCGGACCCGACCATCGAGCAGCCGACCGACGCCATCATCCGGCTGGCCGCGACCTGCGTGTGCGGCTCGGACCTGTGGCCCTACCGCGGCGTTGAGCCGGTGAACGGCCCGTCCCCGATGGGCCACGAGTACGTCGGCGTCGTCGAGGAGGTCGGCAGCGAGGTCACCACCGTGCGGCCCGGCCAGTTCGTCGTCGGCTCGTTCTTCGCCTCCGACAACACCTGCGAGATCTGCCGGACCGGCTACCAGACCCACTGCGTCAACCGGCAGCCCGGCGCCGCCACCGGCGGGCAGGCCGAGTACACCCGGGTCCCGCTGGCCGACGGCACCCTCGTCGCCACCCCCGGGATGCCCGACGACGACCTGGTCCCGAGCCTGCTCGCCGCCTCCGACGTGCTCGGCACCGGCTGGTTCGCCGCGGTCGCCGCCGAGGTCGGGCCCGGCAGGACCGTCGCCGTCGTCGGCGACGGCGCGGTCGGCCTGCTCGGCGTCCTGGCGTCCCGGCAGCTCGGCGCCGAGCGCGTCATCGTCTTCAGCCGGCACGCGGACCGCCAGGAGCTGGCCCGCCAGTTCGGTGCCACCGACGTCGTGACCGAGCGCGGCGACGAGGGCGTCGCGCGCATCAAGGACCTGACCCACGGGCTCGGCGCGCACTCGGTGATCGAGGCCGTCGGCACCCAGGAGTCGATGATGCAGGCCATCCGTGCCACCCGCCCCGGCGGGCACGTCGGCTACGTCGGGGTCTCCCACGACGTCTCCCTGCCCGGCGAGGAGCTGTTCTTCTCCGGCGTCCACCTGCACGGCGGCCCCGCGCCGGTGCGCCGCTTCCTGCCCGACCTGATCAGCCTGATCTGCGACCGGACCATCGACCCGGGCAAGGTCTTCGACCTGGAACTGCCCCTCGACCAGGCCGCCGAGGGCTACCGGGCGATGGACGAGCGCCGTGCCATCAAGGCCCTGCTGCGCCCCTGACCGGACGACGAGGACGACGATGCAGATCACCCGCAGCTCGATCGACACGGTGGCGCGACTGACGACGGTGCTGCTCCCGGAACCTCTCGACGCAGGGTGCGGCAGGATCTCCCGGTGCCGATCATCCGCATCACCCAGGACGCCGCCGCCGACGACCTGCTCGGCCGGGACCCGCTCGCGCTGCTGCTCGGCATGCTGTTCGACCAGCAGTTCCCGATGGAGCGCGCCTTCTCCGGCCCGCGGCTGCTGGCCGAGCGGATGGGCGTCGCGACCCTCTCCGCCGCGGAGATCGCCGACGCCGACCCCGAGCAGATGACCGCCTGGTTCCAGGGCCCACCGGCGATCCACCGGTACCCGGGGTCGATGGCCGGCCGCGCCCAGGCGGTCTGCCGGCTGGTCGTCGAGCGCTACGACGGCCGCGCCGAGGCGCTGTGGGCCGACGCCCCCGACGGCGCCACCCTGCTCGAGCGGGTCGGCCGGCTGCCCGGGTTCGGCGCGCAGAAGGCGAAGATCTTCGTCGCGCTGCTGGGCAAGCAGTACGGCGTCACCCCGCCGGACTGGCGGGAGGCCGCGGGCGAGTACGGCGAGGAGGGCTCCCGCCGGTCGGTCGCCGACATCACCGGCCCCGAGTCCCTGGCCGAGGTGCGGGCGTTCAAGCAGGCGCAGAAGCAGGCCGCGAAGGCCGCCGCGAACGGCTGAGAACCGGCGCGCCGGGGCGTCTGCACCCGCCCCGATCCGGTGGCACGATGGGCGGCGCACCCGGGCTGTGCAGGGGACCCGTCGCCGTCGGGACGCCGGGCGCCGTGGCCCGGGAAGGATTCTGCCGAGGGCCGCTGCCCGCGGTCGGCAGAGGGAAGGACATCCGTGGCCTCGAGCCAGCAGCCCGCGCGTCCCCACCGGTCGCAACCGGTCCTCATCACCGAGGCCCAGCCCAGCCGTGCCGAGCTGCACGCGGCGCGGAAGAAGCGCTACGTGCTGACGATGGCCGTCCGCGCGGTCGCCCTGATCCTGGCCGCGGTCTTCTACCAGACGCTGTGGCTGGCGCTGATCTTCGCGCTCCTGGGCACCGTCCTCCCGTGGATCGCGGTCATGATGGCCAACGACGAGCCGCCGAAGAAGAAGCTCGACGTCAACCGCTACACCGCACCCCGGCCCGACCGGATCCTGGAGAACCCCGACCGCCCCGGCCGGGTCATCGAGCACTGAAGCCTGCTCCCCACCGGGGGAGGACCCCGTCCTCCCCACCGCTCGCAGGCTCGCTGCGAGCCCCCGGCAGGGGCCGCGGGCCCCTGCCGGGGGCCTCAGCGCGCTCCTGGTCCGGCGACGACCGCCGCCGCCCGCGCCAGACCCGCCGCCAGCGCCCGCGCGGGATCGCCGGCCGGATCGGCCAGCCAGACCGACAGCAGCCCCGCCGCGAACGCGTCGCCCGCGCCGGTGGTGTCCACGACCGGCCCCGGGTGCGCCGGGCGGTGCACGAGCGTGTCGCCGGAGGCCCACAGCGCGCCCTCGGCGCCCAGCGTCACCACCGCGACCCGGTGCCGGGCGGCGAGGGCGCGGGCCGCGCCGGCGGCGTCCCGGCACCCGGTGAGCAGCCGCGCCTCCTCCTCGTTCGGCAGCACCAGCGTGGCCGCCGCGGTGTCGGCCAGCCACCGGTCCACGCCGTACCGGGCGAGCGGGCCGGTCGAGGCCGGGTCGAGCGACACGGTGCAGCCGGCGGCGGCCGCCGCGGCCAGGGCGGCGAGTCCGGCGGCCCGGGGGCGCGGGTCGAGCAGCGTGTAGCCGGACAGGTGCAGGTGCCCGCCGGCCCGCAACGGTGGGACGTCGCCGGGCTGCAGGGCCAGGTTGGCGCCGCGGTCGGCCAGCATGCTGCGCTGCCCGTCCGGCTCCACCAGGCTGACGACCGTGCCGGTCGCGGCGTCCGGCACCGACCGCACGGCCGCAGTCACCCCCGCGGCGACGAGGTCCGCGACCAGCCCGGCGCCGGCCGCGTCGTCACCGGTGCAGCCGGCGAACACCACCGGGACGCCGAGCGCCGCCAGGTGGACGGCGACGTTGGCCCCGGCGCCGCCGCCACGGGTGGTGATGCGCGCCGGGCGGTCCGACGCCGGAGCCGCCTCGCCGTCGAGCACCACCACCACGTCGGTGGCGAGGTCCCCGACGACGACGACCGGGAGCACGCCGGCCTCAGCGGGGGAGCGCGGCGAGGGCGGCGGCGATCCGGCCGGCCAGCTCCGCGTTGCGCAGCACCAGGCGCACGTTGACCGCGAGGGTGGCGCCCGCGCTGGCCCGGTGCAGGTGGTCGAGGACGAACGGGGTGACGGCCTTGCCGCGCACGCCGGCCTCCTCCGCCGCGGCCAGCGCGTCCTTGATGACCCGGTCGTGCAGGTCGGGGTCGAGCTGCTCGCCGGCCGGCAGCGGGTTGGCGACGACCACCGCGCCCGGCGCGAGCTCCCGGCGGGCGGCGAACACCGCGGCGGCCTGCTCGGCGTCGTCCACGGACCAGTCGACCGTCGAGCCGGAGTCGGCGACGTAGAAGCCGGGGAAGGTCGTCGTCCGGTAGCCGACGACGGTGACCGACAGCGACTCCAGCCGTTCCAGCGTGGCCGGGACGTCGAGGATCGACTTCACCCCGGCGCAGACCACGACCAGGGAGGTGCGGGCCAGGGCCACGAGGTCGGCGGACTCGTCGAAGGTGTCGGTGGACTGCCGGTGCACCCCGCCGAGGCCGCCGGTGGCGAACACCCCGATCCCGGCCCGGGCGGCCAGCAGCGCGGTGCTGGACACGGTGGTCGCACCACTCCGGCGCAGCGCCGCGGCGACCGGCAGGTCCCGGACGCCCAGCTTGGCGAGGTCGGCGTCGGCGCAGACGCGGTCCACCTGGTCGGCCGTCAGCCCCACGTGCGGCACACCGTCGAGGACGGCGATCGTCGCGGGCACCGCACCACCGGCGCGGACGGCGGCCTCCACCTCGTCGGCGGCGGCCCGGTTGTCCGGCCGGGGCAGCCCGTGGGCCAGCAGCGTGCTCTCCAGCGCGACGACCGGCCGGCCGGCGGCGAGCGCCTCGGCCACCTCGGGGGAGACGGTCGACGGCGGGACGGCGGACGGCGGGGCGGCGGCGGGCACCCTGACATCATGGTGGGCAGGGCGGTCGAACCGGTCCCGCCACCCGGCGGCCCGGGGACGCCCCGTCAGCCGTCCCGTGACCTGAGGGAGCACCGCGTGAGCAACACCGACCTCCTCGAGAAGCCCGACGTCCGCGAGGGCGACACCGGCAACGCCAACGAGGTCTTCCACTACGTCCGCAAGAACAAGATCGCCGAGAGCGCGGTCATGGGCACGATGGTCGAGGCCCTGTGCGGCGAGGTCTTCCCGGTGACGAAGAGCCCGAAGCCCGGCAGCCCGGTGTGCCCGGCCTGCAAGGAGATCTACGAGCAGCTCCGCAAGGACTGAGTCACAACAGGTCCAGGCGCCGGGCGCGCTCGAGCTTGGCGGCCCGGCGCTCCTGGCGGCGCTTCTGGTGCCGGCGCAGCGGCGCCGGCCAGCGGGCCTGGACGGTGGCGTTGAGCTCGGCGCCCAGCAGCACCGCCATGCCGAAGAGGAAGCAGAACAGCAGCGCCGCGATCGGCGTGGCCAGCGCGCCGTAGGGCAGCGTCGCGGTGAGGATGTCGGCCACGTAGGCCCGCAGCAGCAGCGCGGCCACGAGGAAGAACGCGACCGCCAGCAGGGTCCCCGGCAGGTGCCGCCGCCACGGCAGCCGGCGGGGCAGGACGACGTGGTAGAAGCTGGTCAGCGCCAGGACCAGGCCGACCAGCACCACCGGCCAGTAGACGGCGTTGACCAGCACGGTCGCCGTCCCACGCCAGTCCAGGGGCAGCAGCGACACCAGCACCGCGCGGCCCAGCACCAGCAGCGGCAGGGTGAGCACCGCCATCACCATGCCGACGACGAACAGCCACAGGGCCTTGAGCCGGGTGCGGATCGGGCCCCGCACGTCCCGCTGGTCGTAGGCGATCACGATCGTGTTCATGAACGTCGCGGTCGCCGAGGAGCCGGCCCACAGCGACAGCACGAAGCCGACGCTCACCAGGTCCAGCCGGCCGGAGCCGAGGATGTCGGCCAGGGTGGGCCGCACCAGGGAGTCGACGACGTCGGGGGTGAGCACCTCGGCGGAGGCGGTGAGCAGTTGGTCCTCGATCTGCGCCACGGACCGCTGACCGATGAAGCTGCCGAGGTAACCCAGCGAGCCCAGCAGCCCGATGAGCAGGGGCGGGACCGAGAGGATCTGCCAGAACGCGGCCTCCGCCGACAGACCCAGGATGCGGTCCTGCCAGGCCTTGGCGATGGTGCGGCCGAGCACCTGCAGCGGCACCCGGACCGGCGCCGGCCACCGGGCCAGCCGTTCCCGCCGGGGGAGCGCCGTCGAGGGGAGGACCGGCGCCGCGACGCCGGGAGCACCGGCGGAACCGTCCGGGCCGCTCCCCGCGGGGGCCGGTGACCCCCCGGGCAGGACGGTGCTCACCGGCCCAGTGTGCACGTCAGGGCTCCGGCGGGGGTCCGGGTGCGGCCGGTCGGCGCGGTTCCCCGCCCGATCGGGCGAGCGGTCAGGCCGCCGTCCGCCGGGGAGGGCGGCGGCCGCCCGGGGCCGGCGCGGACGCCGGCGCGGTGCCCTCGGGGGCGGGGGCGTCGGAGGCCGGGGCGGTGGGGACGCAGCGGATCACCGGCTCGGCGGCGTACCGGGTGCGGAAGTCCTCGCGGCGGATCTCCGCGCCGCTCTGCGGGTCCTTGAACACGCGGGTGACGGTGATGTCGAAGCCGGTCGAGCCGCCCTGGGGGCTGCAGCTGCCGTCGTCGGGCTTCTCCTGCACCACCGGCTGGCGCTGGTTGAACCGGTTGCTGCTGATCGACTCGATGTCGTAGCGCTTGGTCCCGTAGAAGGTGACCGTCAGCGAGCTCGGCGTCCACTGGGTGTCGATGTAGACGCCGGTGTCGGCGTCGTTGCGGAACTTCAGGTCGATCGAGTCGTAGTAGACCGTCGCCTCGCGGCCGGCCGGGTAGCGGCTGATGTAGTAGCTGTGCGGCTTGTGGTAGACGTCCTCGAGCCCGGCGAAGAAGACGGCGTTGAACAGCGTCGTGGCGACCTGGCTCATGCCGCCGCCGACGGCGGTCGTGAACTCGCCGTTGTTGATGACGCCGGCCTCGACGTAGCCCTGGGCGGTGCCGCGCGGGCCGGTGTGGCCGTTGAGGCTGAACGTCTCACCCGGCCGGACGATGGCGCCGTCGATCTCCGCGGCGCCCACGCGGATGTTCGTGCCACTGGCCGCGCTGGTGAAGTTCGTGGTGAAGGTGCTGATCTCCTCGCGGATGCCCAGCGCCTCGGCGTCGGCGGTGCTGAACTCGGCCTCGACCGGGCCGAGCTGCGCGGTCACGGTGCGCGGCGCGGGCTGCGGGAGCACCTCGAGCAGCTGCCCGGAGAGCGCGGCGGGGTCGACCCCCGTGCCGTCCACCGAGGGGACGACGGTCACCGCACCGCCGGACAGCTCGAACCGGGCGTCCTCGGCGGGCGTGCCGAACTCGGCGAAGTCGTCGCCCATCGCCTCCTGGAGTCGGGCGGGGTCGACGGCGACGGCGAGCTCGCCGCTGTCCTGCGGCGTGAAGGTGAGCGAGGCGGCGATCGCGGTCGGCGGGATCTCGACCGACGTCGCGCCGTCCGAGCTGCCGACGGTGACCGGCGCGGCCAGGCCCGGGGTGACGGTCGCGTCGAGCACCCGCTGGGCCTCGGCGGCGTCCACGGTGACCTCGGTGACGTCGACCGGCAGCTCGATCGGGGTGCTCGGGTCGCCGCCCGCGGCCAGGAAGTCGGTCACCGCCGCCGCGGCGCCCTCGCGGTCCAGCGTGCGGCCGTCCTGCGGGTCGACGACGCGGGGGGTCGTCCCCTCGATCGCGATGGTGGCGTCGACCGGTGCGCGGTCGACCTGCTCGGCGATCGCGTCGATCTGCGCGGCCAGCGCGGTCTCCTCGCCGGTCATCACCGGCGCGACCGCACGCTCGCCGAACAGCGACACGAGCCGCGTCCAGGGGTTCAGCGGCTGGTCGCCCGCGGCGTCCACGGTGCCGTCGACGTCCAGGGTGATGCCCGCGGTGGCGGGGGAGAGGGTCGCCTCCACGTCGTCGGCCACGACCACGTGGTCGGCGGTCACCCGCGGGGCGAGCTCGGCCTCGAGCCGCTCACCGGCGGCGGCGGTGGAGAGCCCGCCGATGTCCACGCCTGCGACCACCGTGTTGCGGGGCACGTCGCCGCCGGAGACGGCGACGTCGATGCCGTAGGCGGCCGCGAGGAGCCCCACGGCGGCGACGGGGGTGACCACGGCCGGACGGCGCCACCACGGCCGGCGCGGTGCGGCGTCGCCGGCCGGCGGCTCGCTCCCGTCGCCGGGGCCGTCGGCCGCGGCGCTCCCCGTGGTCGCGGCGTCCCGCGGGTCGTCCGCGGCGCTCTCCGTGGTCGCGGCGTCCCGCAGGTCGTCCGCGGCGCTCTCCGTGGTCGCGGCGTCCCGCAGGTCGTCCGCGGCGCCGGCGGGGGACTCCGCGGTGGAGGGCAGGACGCCGGTCGCCGCGGCCTCGTCGGCCGCGGCCGGGGGCGGGAGCTGCCCGGGGGCCTCGCCGGGGGCGAAGCGGATGTCCTGGGTCTCGCCGTCCTCGACGGGCACCGCAGCGGCGGCCGGTGCGACGGCGGGGGTGTCGGTGGCCGGGGCGGGACCGGCGGCCGGAGGACGGGTGGCGGTCTCCGGGCCCACGGGGCCGCGGTCGCGCGGCACCGGGCGGGTGTCGTCGGAGAAGACCTCGGGTTCGATCCGGGCGGTCTCGTCCTGCGGGGTGGGGGACTGTGGCATCGGGGGATCTCCGGGTCGCCGTCGACCGGGGGATCCCGGGAACGACGGAGCCGCCGGCGCCCCGTCCGCCTCAGGCGGATCCGGGACGCCGGCGGCGGCGTCGGGTGAGGGGTTCATCGCTGTCGGCGACGATAACCCTTCGGTCAGGAGGTGATGCGCTGCTCGCCGTCGGTGTCGATGATGTCGACGGCGATGTCGCGCAGCTTGCCCTCGTACTCACGGGCGTGGTGCCCGCAGAACACGAGGTCGCTGCCGCTGGCGAGGACGACGCGCACCTTGGCCAGCGCACCACAGCGGTCACAGTGGAAGGGGACGACCAGGTCGTCGGCGGGCGGGGTCGTCGTCAGCGTCTGGGTCATCTGGGTCATCACTCGCTCTCTACCGCACGGACCCGCGGCTGCGGATCGGCCTCCTGCACAGCGCCAGGATGACCCCCTCTGTTCCCGATCCTGCCGATCCAACGGTCGGACGCGCCGAGGGCGGTGTGTCCGGGGTCGAAGCGGATGGGGCGGGTCAGCAGGGACGTCACTGGGTGGTGCAGGTCTGTCGTCGTGGTGCTCGTAGTCGTCAGTTCCGTGCGCCGGTCGTCGTCCGGCTTGGTGGGTCCGCTGCTGTCTTGACGTCCCTCACGCTACGCCGCTTACCCGGACAGCGACGGCTCACACCGCCCCACCGGCTCATCGGGGTGAGATCGTGACCGTCCCGAGACGTGGCCGTCACCGGCGGCCGCCGGGCGCAACACGCCTGGAACGACCCGCCAGGACCGTCGGCGCCAGGTGGAGGCGTTGGTCCCTACTCGGTGGACGCCTCGGCCCGAGAGTGTGATGAACGACACGGTCCGTAACCCGTACCGGCCCCGTGTCACCGGTCCGCCCTCACGGCCGACCGGAGTCCCGTCTCGTGAGGAGGGTCGGCATGTCCATCGACTTCGCGCCGTCGAGCGGCATCAACTTCACGCCCAGTGGGGACCAGAAGAAGGTCCAGCTGGCGGCCCGCGACTTCGCGGAGAACGTGCTGGCGCCGATCGTCCGCGACGCGGACCGGGAACCGGACCCTCTGAAGGCCTTCCAGATGACCAAGCCGGCCTACGTCGAGGCCTACAAGCGGGGCATCGCCTTCGGGATGTTGCCGAAGGAGTACGGCGGGGGCGGGTTGACCAACGTGGAGCTCATCCTGGTCGCGGAGGAGTTGTGCGCCGTCGACCCCGGGTTCGCCTGCACGGTGCTGGTCAACGGTCTGGCGCTGATGCCGGTCTGGTACTGGGGGACCGAGGAGCAGAAGCGGCGGGTCATCGGGGCCGCCACCTCGGACCCGTCGGGGGAGTTCATCGCCGGCTACGCCGCCAGCGAGCCCCCGGGGACACCCGGCGGCACCGCGAACTTCGACACGCCGCTGCCCCATCCCGTGGGCATCGGGGTGACCGCCCGCCGGGACGGCGACTCCTACGTGCTCAACGGGCGCAAGTACTGGCCCTGCAACGTGGCGGGGTGGGACGGCGAGGGTGCGAACGTCAACCTGGTCGTCGTCCGCACGGACCCGGACAAGGGGGGCACGGAGGGCCTGTCGGCGATCCTGGTCGAGCGCGGGACCCCCGGCGTGACCTACTCCCTCATCGACACCTTCGGGCACCGCCTCACGCCCAACGCGGAGATCGTCTTCGAGGACGCCCGGGTGCCGGCCGACAACCTCGTGCAGGGGACGCTCGGGAACGGCGACCTGCTCATCAACCGCAACTTCGCCTGGTCCGGGCCGGTCGCCGGGATCGCGGCCGTCGGCGTCGCCCGCGCCGCGTACGAGGCCGCCCTGACGTGGGCCAAGACCTACACCGCCGGCAGCCCGCACCCGATGATCCAGTTCCAGAACGTGGGCTACGTGCTGGGCGACGTCGCCGCGCGCATCGAGGCCTGTCGCTACTTCTGCTGGAAGGCGGCGCACTACATCGACGAGCACGACTACCACGGCGAACTGATCGGGGCGCTGAACAAGACCTACTGCACCGAGACGCTCCTGGACAGCGTCTACAAGTGCATGCAGGTGGTCGGGGTCAACAGCGCGGACAAGAAGCACGCGTTCGAGAAGTACCTGCGGGAGGCCGCCATCTTCCCGATCTACGACGGTGGCAACTTCGGGATGCAGCGGCGCCGGGTCCACGGCGTGCTGGCCAGTCCGGACTTCAACCCCCGCGCCCTGATGGACAACGAGAACGTCGAGTTCACCAAGGGCATGGAGACCATCGACACCATCCAGCAGACCGACACCGGCAGGCCGCCGGCCGCGCCCACCCCGCGGCGGGCGCAGGACGAGGGCATCACCACGGCCCAGCACCCCGTCGCCTAGGGGCCCGGGACGACGGAGGCCCCCCGAGCGTCTCCGCTCGGGGGGCCTCCGTCGTCGCGCCCGGACCTAGTCGAGGTAGTCGCGCAGCACCTGCGACCGGCTCGGGTGGCGCAGCTTCGACATCGTCTTGGACTCGATCTGCCGGATCCGCTCGCGGGTCACGCCGTAGACCTGGCCGATCTCGTCGAGGGTGCGCGGCTGGCCGTCGGTGAGGCCGAACCGCAGCCGGACGACGCCGGCCTCCCGCTCCGACAGCGTCTGCAGGACGCTGGTCAGCTGGTCCTGCATGAGCGTGAAGCTCACGGCGTCGACGGCGACCACGGCCTCGGAGTCCTCGATGAAGTCACCGAGCTGGCTGTCGCCCTCGTCGCCGATGGTCTGGTCGAGGCTGATGGGCTCCCGGGCGTACTGCTGGATCTCCAGCACCTTGTCCGGGGTGATGTCCATCTCCTTGGCCAGCTCCTCCGGGGTCGGCTCGCGCCCGAGGTCCTGGAGCAGCTCGCGCTG
>NZ_JBJGYT010000061.1:0-13723 GCF_054050135.1 Geodermatophilus sp. SYSU D00705
GGGGGGGGGGGGGGGGGGGGGGGGGCGGCCGGCCCCGCCGCCCCCCCCCCCCCCCCCCCCCCCCCCCCCCCCCCCCCGAGTCCGGTCGGCACCGCGCCCGGCCCGGGAATGCGGTTGCGGAACCGGGAGTTCCCGGTCGTCATGGCCACCGCGAGCTGGAACGGGACCGTCATCGCCGAGTCCGACGACATCGTCGTCGTGGAGGGCAATGCCTACTTCCCGCGGGAGGCGGTGCGTGCCGACGTCCTCCGACCGTCGGGCACGACCACCTTCTGCCCGTGGAAGGGGACGGCGTCCTACCACTCCCTCGAGGTCGACGGGCAGGTCAATCACGACGCGGTGTGGTTCTATCCCGAGCCGAAGGCCGCCGCGCGCGAGATCGCCGGCCGGGTCGCGTTCTGGCGCGGCGTCGAGGTGCGCTGACCCGTCAGCGGCCGGGTCGCGCGCCCGCGAGCTCCCGGGCCGCGGCCGCGGCGTCCGGATCGAGCAGGCGGGCGCGCTCCTGGCGTTCGATGAGCCGGTGGTAGGTGGCCCAGGCCTCCTCCGGCGAGACGTCGACGGCGGCGGCGATCTGCGCCCAGGTGGCCCCGCCGCGCAGGGCGGCGCGGAACCCGACCAGCTGGCTGTCGCGCGCCTTGCGGGAGACGACCTCCCCCAGAGCCAGCAGCTCCAGGGACTCGGGCACGTCCAGCGACGTGGCCGCCTCCTTGAAGGAGCTCCAGTCGTCGTCGTCCACCTCGGAGACGGTGCTCGTCGTGGTCGCCCCGCTGTCCCGACGGCTCAGGAAGTCCAGGCGGGTGACCGCCGTCGTGAGGGAGAACTCCTGCTCGAGGGCGTCGGGTGTGATGCTCATGAGGCATCACATCCCCGGGCCCGTCGGCGGGTCAAACCCGCTGCGATCCTCATCACCCGGACGTGACGGTGCCCCCACCCGTCGTGGACGAGCGGAGGGCCCGCACCCGGCGCGCGGGTACGGGCCCTCCGGGCGCCGGGGCGGTCAGCTGTCGACGCCCACGGCCTCCTTGGCGAGGTCGGCCAGGCGGGTCTGGGTCGCGCTGACCACGCCGGACCGGTTCTTGTGGGTCTCCTCGTAGCGGATCACCACGTTGACGTCGTGCGCGGTCTTCAGCTGCTTGACCGCCTTCACGGCGTCCTGGGTGGACAGCGAGTCGTAGCCCTTGATGGGCAGCTCGTCGGCGCTGACGTCGCCGAGCTCCTCACGGGCCGCCTTCGCCGCGTCGGCGGTCTCCCGGTCACCCTCGCGGCGGGCGATCCGCTCGGCCCGGCGCAGTGCGGCGCTGCGGCCCACGGTGAGCGTCTCGCGCACCGCGTCGGTGAAGGAGCTGGCCTTGCCGGCGACCTGGCCGAGCTTGTCGGAGGCCTCCTGCCGGCGCTGCTGCGCGGTGTCGACGGCGTCGTTGACGACGTTGGCGGCGAAGCGCACCGGAGCGTTGGCCACGCGGACGGCGCTGCCGGCGACGCGCTGGAACGGCGTCGGCCGCAGGGCGGCGGGACCGCCGAGGGCCTCCTCGGCCAGCACGACGGTCAGCCACTCGACGGTGGCCGAGTGGGCGGTGACCAGGCGCTCGGCGAGCGCCCTGACCTTCGGCAGCTCGGCCTTCTCGGCGAGCACCTTGAGGTGCGTGGCGCGGTCGAGCAGCTGGTGCTCCAGCTGCAGGTCCTGCAGCAGCGCCTCCTCGATCGGCTCGGCCTGCTCGAAGGCGGCCTTGAGGACGGCGGCCAGCCGGCCCAGGGCGGGGGTGACGACGTCGGGCACCCCACCGAGCGCGCGCAGCTGCTCGGTGATGGCCGTCGAGCGGTCGGCGGCGTTGTCGGCGTTCTGGGTCAGCTCGCGGCGGACCGCGTCGGTACGCGCCTGGGTCACGCGGGTGCGCGCGATCTGCTCCTCGGTCTGGGTGAGCAGGAGGAGGGCGCGGAGCTGGTTGACGATCTTGGCCGTGTCGGCCTTCAGGATTGCGTCGGTCATGGGGAGACTCCAGACATCGGGGATGACCTGACGTCGGGAGGGTTGCCCCGGGCTCGCCGTCCGCTAACTCCTGCAAGCAGATTGCTAGCAGTGAGGTCGGTCACAGTCGGCTGCGCGCGGGGCCGGACGGCGTCGTCCGGCCCCGCGCGCAGCGGTCGTCAGCGGGCCGGGACGGCGGGCTTGGAGGGACGCTCCAGCCGCAGCACCGGTTGGGTCAGCTCGTCGGCCAGCGGGGACCGCGGGCGGGGAGCCTGGGTGGACGGCGCGACGGCCTTGCCGCACCCGATGCAGAACCGGCCACGCTGCTCGGCTGCCCCGCACTGTGTGCACGCCATGGGGTGCCTCCTCGATCTCGGAAGTCCGATCGACTTCGCTCGCTCGGCACCCTGCCAGGCCGGACGGACCGGTCGGCGCGTTCCGGGATGGATGGGACGACACGTCAACGGACCGTTATGAAGCCGCACCCCGGGGCAGCGCCCGGCCGGGTCCTCAGCTCCGCCCGCGGCGCGCGATCGGCTCCGGCAGGTCGGCCAGGGCCAGGGCCAGCACCAGCGCCGAGTGCCGCTGCGGGGCGTGCACGTCTCCGATGAGCTCCTCGATCCGCTGCAACCGCAGGTACAGCGTCTGCCGTCGCAGCCGCAGCGCCTCCGCCGTCCGCACCTTGGACGACGAGTGCGCCAGGTAGGTGCGCAGCGTGTGCACCAGCTCGCTGCCGGAGGCGGCGTCGTGGGCGACGAGCCGGCCGATCTCCTCGCCCACGAGCTGCTCTGCCAGCGGATCCTGGCGGACGCCGTCGAGCAGCAGACGGGTCGTCATCGCCCCGGCCGCGACCACGCGCTGGCCGGCGTCGGCGAGGTGCAGGGCGCGGCGTGCCCGGGCGAACGAGCGGTCGACGTCTTCCAGCGCGGCGACGACGGTGCCGGCGACCACCCGGGCGCCGGTCACCCCGACGGCGTCGACCGCGGAGAGCGCGGCTCGTGCGGCGGCCACCACCGCCGACGTGCGGACGACGGCCACGACGTCCGTGCCGACGTCGGCGACCAGGGCGGTGCCCGCGGCCAGCGCCGAACCCACCGCCCGCACGACGGCGTCGAGGTCGACCCGACCCAGGTCGGTCACGACCAGCGCGGCGTATCGGCCCTCCGGCGGGAACGGCAGGCCGAGGACGCGCGCCCGGGTGACCAGCTCGCCCGACGTCCGCCAGCGCCGTTCGATGAGGTCGGCGAGCAGCTGACGGCGGCGGTCGTCGAGGTCCCCGCCCACGGCCGACCGCAGCAGGGACAGCCCGAGCGCCTCCGCGCCGTACGACACCACCACGGGGAGCGCCGGGTCGTCAGGACGGCCGGGTGGCAGGACCGCCACCTGGCCCCAGTGCCGTTCCAGCAGGACGACGTCGCGACGGGCCACCGGCCGGCCGCGACTGGAGCCGGAGCGCTGCCCGGCGGCGGCCACGAGGGCGCCATCGGCCGTGGTGACGACGACCGGGGCCCCGGCGAGCTCGGACATGATCGTCGCGAGCTCCTGCGGGCCGGCCCCGTCGAGCAGCGCGTCGGTCAGCAGCTGGCGCACGTCGCGCTCGCGGCGCGCGCCGGCGGCGGCGCGCTCCATGAGCACCGTCTGGATCTGCTCGGTCATCTCCACGAAGGGCACCACCTCCCGCAGCACCACCAGCGGCAGCGCGTGCTCCCGACACGCGGCGACCAGCGCGGCCGGAGCCTCGGGGAACGTCCACCCCAGTTCGAGGGCCAGCGCCGCGGCGCCGCGCTCGGCGAGCGCGGCGACGTAGGCGGCCTCCCCCACCGCGCCGCGGCCGCCGATGCCCAGACCGGTGGTCAGTAGCAGCTCCCCGCCCTTGAGCAGGTAGGCCGCCTCGGCCAGCTCGCTGGTGTGCACCCAGCGCACCGGCCGGTCCAGGAGGTCGGTGCCGACCACGACCTCGGGCGCAGCGCGCCGGAGCGCGTCGAGCCGCAGGACCTCGCCGAGCGTCGTGACCACGCGAGCAGTGCACCAACGACCGGACAGAACGTCCAGTCCCGCCCCCACAAGTCGCCACAGGACGTCCATGGAGCGCACCCGTCCCGTCCCGCCACGATGACCACGGCGGCGCGGCCTCCCGCACCGCCGCCGAAGGGAGAAAGTGAGTCCGTGAAGCCTGCTCCGTTCGACTACCTCGCGCCGACCACGATCGAGGAGACCCTCGACGTGCTCCGCGAGCACGGCGACGACGCGAAGGTGCTGGCCGGTGGCCAGAGCCTGGTGCCGATGCTCAACTTCCGGCTCGCCCGGCCGGCGGTGCTCGTCGACGTCAACTCCGTCGCCGGGCTCGACGACGTCACGGTGGCCGGCGACGCGCTCACCCTCGGCGCCACCGTCCGGCAGCGGGCGCTCGAGACCCGGCTGCCCGACCGGCTGCCGCCCGCGTCGGCGTGGGCGCTGCTGCCCCGGGCCGTGGCCCACGTCGGGCACAAGCAGATCCGGGCGCGGGGCACGCTGGGGGGCAGCCTCGCGCACGCCGACCCCGCGGCAGAGCTGCCCGCCGCCGTCACCGCGCTGGGGGCCACCCTCTGCCTGCGCAGCGCGGAGGGCGAGCGCGAGGTGGGCCCCGACGAGTTCTTCCAGGGCTTCTTCACCACGTGCCTGGAGCCGGAGGAGCTGCTCGTGGCGATCCGCGTGCCCACCTGGCCGGCCGGCACGGGCACCTCCTTCCTCGAGGTGAGCCGCCGCCGGGGCGACTTCGCCCAGGTGGCGGTCGCCGCCGTGGTCACCGTGGACGACGGCCGGATCAGCCGGGCCGGGATCGCCCTGGCGGGCGTGGCCGGGGGCACCGTGAACGCGCGCGGGCTCGTCGAGGCACTGGTCGGCCAGGAGCCCGCGCCGGCGTTGTTCGCCGAGCTGGCCGCCGACCACGCGGCGACGCTGGACCCGCCGCCGGACGTGCACGGCCCCGCCGAGTACCGGCGGGCGCTGGCGGCCCACCTGCTGGAGCGCGCCCTGACCGAGGCGACCGCCCCGTCCACCGCCGCGGCAGCCTGACCGTGCCGCCCACCGCAGCAACCGACCCGACCAGCGCGCCGGCTCCGGCCGGCCGAGGAGGAGAGCAGACGATGCACGCCGAGGACCGCGCGACGGCGGGGACGGGCACGCCCGTCGCGGAGAGGTCGATCCGGGTCACGATCAACGGGAACGTCCACGAGCGGACCGTGTCGGTGCGGCGCTCGCTGGCCGACTTCCTGCGCGAGGACCTCGGCCTGACCGGCACGCACGTCGGGTGCGAGCACGGGGTCTGCGGCGCCTGCACCGTCCTGATGGACGGCGAACCGATCCGCGCCTGCCTGATGTTCGCCGTCCAGGCCGACGGCGCGGCGTTCACCACCGTCGAGGGCCTGGCCGAAGGCGAGGAGCTGCACCCGATCCAGCAGGCGTTCTGGGACCATCACGGCCTGCAGTGCGGCTTCTGCACCCCCGGCATCCTGCTGACCACCTACGACTTCCTGCGGGACTCGCGCGGGGTCGACGAGGCCGAGATCCGCGAGGCGCTGTCGGGCAACCTCTGCCGGTGCACCGGCTACCAGGGGATCGT
This sequence comes from Geodermatophilus sp. SYSU D00705, assembly GCF_054050135.1. Classification (NCBI taxonomy): domain Bacteria; kingdom Bacillati; phylum Actinomycetota; class Actinomycetes; order Geodermatophilales; family Geodermatophilaceae; genus Geodermatophilus; species Geodermatophilus sp. SYSU D00705. The sequence goes on from NZ_JBJGYT010000061.1 coordinate 5,568, forward strand.
CCGCTCGGTGCAGGCCGCCGACGAGACCTGGGAGCGCTGAGATGGGCGTGCAGACGATCGGCGCGAACGTCAAGCGTCTGGAGGACCCCCGGCTGCTGCGCGGCGAGGCGGCCTACGTCGACGACATCCGCGTGCCCGGGCTGCAGCACATGGCGATCCTGCGCAGCCCGCACGCCCACGCCCGGCTGCTGTCGGTGGACGTCGGCGCCGCGCGCGCCCTCCCCGGCGTCGTGGACGCGTTCTCCGCCGCCGACCTGGGACCCGAGCCCCCGGCCATCCCCGCCCTCTTCGCGCTCGAGACCTTCCACCCCGCGCCGCAGTACCCGCTGGCCACCGACACCGTCCGGTTCGTCGGCGAGCCGGTCGCCGTCGTGGTCGCCGAGAGCCGGCACGTCGCCGAGGACGCGCTCGAACTGATCGAGGTCGAGTACGAGCCGCTCGAGGCGGTCGTCGACGCCCTGGCGGCCATCTCGCCCGGCGCGCCCGTGCTGCACACCAACGCGCCGGACAACGTGGCCGCCCGCTCGGTCTACGAGTACGGCGACGTCGACGCGGCCTTCGCCGCCGCCGACCGGGTGGTCCGCGAGCGGCTGGACATGCAGCGCTACACCGGCATCCCGCTGGAGACGCGCGGCGTCGTCGCCTCACGGGACCCCGTCACCGGCGAGCTCACCGTCTGGGACTCCACCCAGTGGCCGCACACGGTGCGCACCATCCTGGCCGGGATGATGGGCGTGCCGGTGCGCGCGATCCGCGTGGTCATCCCCGACATCGGCGGCGGGTTCGGCGTCAAGGCCGACTTCAACTCCGAGGACTTCCTCGTGCCCTTCGCCGCCGCCCGCACCGGCCGGCCGGTCAAGTGGATCGAGGACCGCAACGAGCACTTCCTGTCCATCGCGCACTCCCGCGAGCAGGTGCACGAGGTCGAGATCGCGCTGCGCACCGACGGCACGATCCTCGGCCTGCGGGCCCGGCACGTCACCGACTGCGGCGCCTACCAGCGACCGCTCGGCGTCATCAACGCCTCGCTGGCCGCGACCAGCCTGGGCGGGGTCTACCGGGTGCCCGCGTACCGGGTGGAGGCGGTGTGCGCCTCCACCAACAAGGCCCCGGCCTCTCCGTACCGCGGGGCCGGTGCGCCCGAGTCGACGTTCGCGCGGGAGCGGCTGCTCGACATCGTCGCCCGCGAGCTCGGGATGGACCGGGCGGAGCTGCGCCGGAAGAACCTGCTCACCCCCGAGGAGCTGCCCTTCGACACCGGGCTGGCCTCGCTGGAGGCAGCCGTGGTCCTGGACAGCGGCGACTTCCCAGCCGGGCTGGACAAGGCCCTGGAGATGATCGACTACGCCGGGTTCGCGGCCCGCCAGCAGGCGGCGCGCGAGGAGGGCCGGCTGCTCGGCCTGGGGATCTGCGTCTACCACCAGATCACCGGCCCCGGCCCGTTCGAGGGCGGCAGCGTGCGGGTCGACCCCACCGGCGAGGTCACGATCGTCTCCGGCGCCGCCCCGATGGGTCAGGGCACCGCGACGATGCTGTCCCAGATCGCCGCCGACGAGCTGCAGGTGCCGCACGACTCCATCAAGGTCGTGTTCGGCGACACCGGCCGGCTGCCGTTCGGCATGGGGACCTACGCCAGCCGCAACGCGGTCATGGCCGGCACGGCCGTGGTGCTGGCCGCGCGCGAGGTCCGGGAGAAGGCCGGGGAGCTGGCCGCGCACCTGCTCGAGGCCGACCCGGCCGACCTGGTCCTCGAGGACGGCGCCTTCTCGGTCGCCGGCGTGCCCGCCGCGTCGGTGACCTGGGCGCAGGTGGCGGCGTCCGCCAGCCCCGGGGGCAGCCGGCCGGCGGGCATGGCCCCGGACCTGGAGTCGGTGCAGTACTTCGAGAACCTCGCCGCGCCGTACTCCTACGGCATCCACATCGCCGAGGCCGAGGTCGACCCCGCCACCGGCTACACGACCGTCCTGCGGTACGTGGTGGTCAACGACGCCGGCACGATCATCAACCCCCGCAACGCCGAGGGCCAGATCGTCGGCGGCGTGGCCCAGGGCCTGGGCGGAGCGCTGATGGAGGAACTGGTCTACGGCCCCGACGGTCAGCCCCAGTCGACGTCGTTCATGGACTACCTGCTCCCCGGGTCGCTGGACGTGCCCGACGTCGAGATCGGCCACCTGGAGTCCACGTCCCCGCTCAACCCGCTGGGCGTCAAGGGCATGGGCGAGGGCGGGGCGATCGGCGGCCACTCCGCCGTCGCCAACGCCGTGGCCGACGCCATCGAGCACCTCGGCGTCCGGGTCACCCGCACCCCGCTCAAGCCGGCGGTCGTGTGGCAGCTGCTGCGGTCGGCGGGAGCGCCGACGTGACCGAGCCGGCGTCGGTCACCGTCCTGTCGGGCGGCACCGTGGTGACCATGGACGGCGAGCGCCGCGTGCTGCACGACGGCGCGGTCGCGTTCTCCGACGAGCTCCTCGCGGTCGGTCCGTCCTCCGAGGTGCGGGCGGCCCACCCAGGGGCGGACGTGGTCGACTGCGCGGGTCAGCTGGTGCTCCCGGGCTTCGTCAACACCCACACCCACCTGTTCCAGACCCTGCTCAAGGGGCTCGGGGACGACCGGGTGCTGTCGGACTGGTTCCTGACGATGACGGGGCCGTCTGCAGTCGAGCTCACCCCGGAGGACTGCTACGCCGGCGCACTGCACGGCTGTGCCGAGGCCCTGACCACCGGCACGACCACCCTGCTCGACTTCATGTACGTGCACCCGCGCCCCGGACTCGGGGACGCGGTGGCGTCGGCGATGGAGGACATCGGCATCCGAGGCGTCATGGCCCGGGGGTACATGACCGCCGGGGCCGACGTCGGGGCCCCGGAGCCGCTGGTGCAGCCGCTGGACGACGCGCTGGCCGACGCCGAGCGGCTGATCAGCGCACGCAACCGGCCCGGGTCGCGGGTGACCGTCGGACTCGCCCCGTGCATGAGCTGGACGGTGGACGAGTCGACGCTCCGGGAGACGCGGGCACTGGCCGACGCCACCGGGGCCCTGGTCACCATGCACCTGGCCGAGTCGCCGTTCGACGTCGAGGAGTCCGTGCGCCGGTTCGGCATGCGCGATGTGCCGTTCGCCGCGCACACCGGGCTGCTGGGTCCTGACCTGCTGGCGGCGCACTGCGTCCAGGTCGACGTCCACGACCTGGACCTCCTGCAGGAGACCGGGACCAAGGTGTCGCACAACCCGTGCTCGAACCTCTACCTCGGCTCCGGCTTCGCCCCCGTGCCGGCGATGCACCGGCGGGGCATCACCGTCGGTCTGGCGTCGGACGGCCCGGCCTCGTCGTCGAACCACTCGATGCTGCAGGCCATGAAGTTCGCCGCGCTCCTGCACAAGGGGGTACACCGCAACCCCGAGGTGATGACCGCCGAGAAGGCGCTGGAGATGGCCACCATCGACGGCGCCCGCGCACTCGGGTTGGCCGACTCGATCGGCTCGCTCGAGGTCGGCAAGCGGGCCGACGTCGTGGTCCTCGACCTCACCAACCTCTGTGCGACGCCGCTGCACGCGGCGGTCTCGTCCCTGGTCTACAGCCAGCGGGGCGACGAGGTCGACCGGGTCTACGTCGACGGGCGGCTGGTGGTCTCCGGCCGCGCCCTGACCACGGCGGACGAGCGCGACGTGCGCGCCGGGTCCGCGGCCGCGGCCGCCCGGCTGACCGCACGGGCAGGCACCGACCGCCTCGCCGCCCGGCCGTGGCGGTCGATGGTGGGCGCCTGACGGTCCCCCGGAGCGCCCGTGCCGGTCGCGATGCACCCCGCTGTGACGCCGCGGCCGGCACGCGCCCGGACGAACGCGCGGGCCGACCGGCGTCAGGCCCCGTACACGCGGGCCGCACCGGTCGAGGGTCGGGCCGGGTGACCGTCGAGCCACTCCCGGGTCCGCCGGCCACAGGCGCGGTGGCGCAGGACGCGCAGATCGACCGGTCGATCGACGTCGGCGCGCACCGTGGGCGCCGGGACACCGAGCGGGTGCGCTCCCTCCGCCTGGTGGGCAGCGGCGGAGCCGGGGCCGTACCGGGGCTCGAGTCGGTGCCCCGCACGAGCGGTGAGCAGCGTGGTCCCGGCTCCCCCGGCATCGGCGAGGAAGGCGCGGGGATGGGCCGTCGCCGCCGACAGGGCGAGGTCGAGGTCGGCCGGGTCCAGCCCGGGCAGGTCGGCGGGGAGCACCGCGAGCCCGAGCCCGGCGTCCGGCCCGGCAAGCAGCTCCGCGGCCCGGCCGACCGCGAGGTTGAGGACCCCGCCGCCGAGATCCGGGAGGACGGCGGCGCCCATCCCCACCGCCTCCGCCGCGACGAGCGGGTCCGCCGTGACCACGTGCACGCCGCCGACGCCGCCGGCCCGGCCGGCCGCCTCGACCGTGTCCAGGGCGAAGGCCAGCGCCAGCGCCGACGTGTCCCGGCCGGTGGACGGCCGCAGGCGGGTCTTCGCCCGGTCCAGCGTCTTGACCGGGACGAGCACCGTCCAGCCGGGCAGGATCACCGCGGAGCGGCGGCCGCGCCTGCCGAGGGGTCCGCGCCGGTGGTCGGGCGGGCGGCGACGAGATCGAGCGCGACGTCGACGATCATGTCCTCCTGGCCGCCGACCAGCCGGCGCCGGCCCACCTCGACGAGCACGTCGCGGGTGTCCAGGCCGTACTGCGCCGCGGCCCGCTCGGCGTGACGCAGGAAGCTGGAGTACACCCCGGCGTAGCCCAGGGTCAGGGTCTCCCGGTCCACCTGCACGGGCCGGTCCTGCAGCGGCCGCACCAGGTCGTCGGCGGCGTCCTGGAGGGCGAACAGGTCGCAGCGGTGGTCCCAGCCCTGGATGGAGGCGACGGCGATCAGCGGCTCGATCGGGCAGTTCCCGGCGCCGGCGCCCATGCCGGCCAGCGAGGCGTCGACCCGGTACACCCCCTCCTCCACCGCGACCACCGAGTTGGCCACCGCCAGGGACAGGTTCTGGTGGGCGTGCACGCCGATCTGCGTGCCCTCGTCCAGGACGTCGCGGTAGGCGCGGACCCGCTCGCGCACGCCGTCCATGGTCAGCCGGCCGCCGGAGTCGGTGACATAGACGCAGTGGGCGCCGTAGGACTCCATCAACTTGGCCTGCCGGGCCAGCTCGGCCGCCCCGCTGAGGTGACTCATCATCAGGAAGCCGGAGACGTCCATGCCGAGCTCGCGCGCCTTCGCGATGTGCTGGGCGGAGACGTCGGCCTCCGTGCAGTGGGTGGCCACGCGGACCGAGGTGACGCCCAGGTCGTGGGCCCGCTCGAGGTTCTCGATGGTGCCGATGCCCGGCAGCAGCAGGGTGGTCAGCCGCGCGTTCTCCACCACCTCGGCGGCGGCGGAGATCCACTCGGCGTCGGTGTTGCTGCCCGGTCCGTAGGTGAGGCTGGCTCCGGCGAGGCCGTCGCCGTGGGCCACCTCGATGGCGTCGACGCCGGCGGCGTCCAGGGCGGCGGCGATGGCCCGGACCCGGTCGACGCCGACCCGGTGTCGGACGGCGTGCATACCGTCCCGGAGGGTGACGTCCTGGATGTAGACGGCGGTCATGAGCCGGCCTCCACGAGGTCGGGAGCGCCGGTGAGGCGCTCGGCGAGCCGCTCCGCCACGCGCACCGCGGCCGAGGTCATGATGTCCAGGTTGCCGGCGTAGGCCGGCAGGTAGTGCGCGGCGCCCTCGACCTCGAGGAACACCGACACCTGCACCCGGTCGGCCACCGGGGCGTCCTCGCCGAGCAGCACGCGCAGCGAGTCCGCCGCCGGCAGCGGGGCGAACTGCACCGCCTGCTTGAGCCGGTAGCCGGGCACGTACTCCTGCACCCGCGCGACCATCTCCTCGACCGCCGCGGTGACGACCTCGCGGTCGCAGTCGTCGACGACGCACAACACCGTGTCACGCATGATCACCGGCGGTTCGGCCGGGTTGAGCACGATGATCGCCTTGCCTCGGGCCGCGCCGCCGACGGCCTCGATCGCCCGTGCGGTGGTCTGGGTGAACTCGTCGATGTTGGCCCGGGTGCCCGGCCCTGCCGAGCGCGAGGAGATGGACGCGACGATCTCCGCCCAGAGCACCGGGGTCACCGAGGCGACGGCGGCGACGATCGGGATCGTGGCCTGCCCGCCACAGGTCACCATGTTGAGGTTGTCCGCGACCAGGTGCTGATCGAGGTTGACCGGCGGGACGACGTAGGGACCGATCGCCGCCGGCGTCAGGTCGACCAGCCGCTTCCCGTACGGAGCCAGCGCCTCGGCGTTGGCCACGTGCGCCCGCGCGGACGTGGCGTCGAGGACGATCCCGATCTGGTCGAAGTCAGGCATCGCGATCAGCCCCTGCACGCCGTCGGCCGTCGTCCGGACGCCGGCGCGCCGGGCGCGGGCCAGCCCGTCGGAGGCCGGATCGATGCCGACCATCGCGGCGACCTCGAGTTGCTCGGAGAGCTGCGCCTTGATCATCAGATCGGTGCCGATGTTCCCCGAGCCGATGATGGCGACCTTCGTGGTCACAGCTCTCCCTCCTCGGTGAAGGTGACCGAGACCGGTCCCAGGCCGGTCATCTCGGCGGTGTAGACGGCCCCGGGGCGCACCGGCACCATCGGCCCGAGCGCCCCGGAGAGCACGACGTCGCCGGCGCGCAGCGGCGCCCCCAGGTCGCGTGCGGCGGTGGCCAGCCAGGTCAGCGCGGCCAGCGGATCGCCCAGGCAGTCGGTCCCGGTGCCGGTGGAGACCTCGCGGCCGTCCTCGACCATCGTCATCCGGACATCCCGCAGGTCCAGGTCGCCCAGCGGCACTTCACCACGGCCCAGCACGAACAGGCCGCTGGAGGCGTTGTCGGCCACGGTGTCCACCAGGCTGATGTCCCAGTCGGCGACCCGGCTGTCCACGATCTCCAGCGCGGCCACCACGCGGTCCACCGCCGCGCGCACCCGCTCCGGGCCGAGGTCCGCACCGTCCAGGTCGGCGCCCAGCACCATCGCCACCTCCGCCTCGATCCGCGGTTGCAGCAGCCGGCCGACCCCGACGGTCCCGCCGTCGGCGACGGCCATGTCGTCGAAGAGCACGCCGATGTCCGGGGTGTCGACGCCGAGCTGCGCCTGCACCTTGGGGTTCGTCAACCCGATCTTGCGGCCGACGATCGCTCGACCGGCCGCGACCGCCCGGGCGGTCAGCACCTGCTGCACCGCGTACCCGGCCGGGAGGCTCATCGGCAGCAGGTCACGGACCGGGGCGCACGGGGTGCCGGTCTCGACGGCCCGCTGCAGGCGGGCGGCGGCGGCGTCGATCGCGGCGCGGGCGGGGAGGCCGGCCGGAGCCGGCGGGACGGTCGTCACGGGGCGCTCTCCACGGGGACGAGGCGCAGCGCACGGCGGCGCCGCTGGTGGCTGGACAGTCGTTCGGCCGGCACGGAGCCGTACGTGGTGGTGCGCTGCCGGGTCGGGCGGCCGATCCCCGCGGCGATGGCCTCCAGCTCCGGGACGGTCCGCTCGGAGCCGTACGCCGAGCCCGCCATCCGGCTGATGGTCTCCTCCATCAGCGTGCCGCCGAGGTCGTTCGCGCCCCCGGTGAGCAGGCGCTGCACCCCGCCGTCGCCGAGCTTCACCCAGGAGCACTGGATGTTGTCGATCCGGCCGTGCAGCAGCAGCCGGGCGACGGCGTGCACCGCCCGGTTCTGCGCCTCGGTAGGGCCGGGACGGGCGACGCCGGCGAGGTACAGCGGGGCGTTGCCGTGCACGAACGGCAGGGGCACGAACTCGGTGAAGCCCCCGGTGTCGTCCTGCAGCGCGGCGAGCGTGCGCAGGTGCGCGACCCAGTGGGCGGGGGTGTCGACGTGGCCGTACATCATCGTGGCCGAGGAACGGATGCCGAGGCGGTGGGCCGTGCCGACCACGGCCAGCCAGGTGGCGGCGGAGAGCTTGCCCTTGGTGAGCACCCAGCGGACGTCGTCGTCGAGGATCTCCGCCGCGGTGCCCGGGATGCTGTCGAGCCCGGCCTCCTTCGCGGCGGTGAGGAACTCCTCGAACGACAGCCCGGTGCGGGCGGCGCCGTTGACGATCTCCATCGGGGAGAAGGCGTGCAGGTGGATGCCGGGCTGCCGGCGCTTCACCTCGCGGGCCAGGTCCAGGTAGGCGCT
>NZ_JBJGYT010000062.1:0-12004 GCF_054050135.1 Geodermatophilus sp. SYSU D00705
CCCCCCCCCCCCCCGCCCCCCCCCCCCCCCCCCCCCCCCCCCCCCCCCCCCCCCCCCCCCCCCCCCCCCCCCCCCCCCCCCCCCCCCCACGGCCGATCCCGACCGGCTGTGCGACCGGCTGCTGGAGGACCTCGTCGGTGGGGACCGCGGCGACGACGTGGCGCTCCTGGCGATCACGCGGCTGCCCTAGCGCGGGACGGCCCCGGCGCGCGACCATCGCTGGAGGGCACGTGCGGCGCGGGAGGCGGCCATGGAACGTTCCCCGAACCCGGTGACGGACGCCATCGACGGTGCCACCGGTGACATCACGATGTCCGGTGACGCGATGCGCTGGTCGCCCGAGCTGGCCGACGGACACGCGCAGACCCAGGCGACGTCGTTCCCCGGGGTGGACGTCGCGGCCGGTTTCGGCGCGCTCATCGGGCTGGACGGCGGCGGGGTGCGGCGCCTGGTGACCGGCGCGGTGAGCTCGCTGGCCACCGTCGCCGGGGACGTCGTCTCCGAGCTGCGCCAGCTCACCCGCGCCCCCGATCCCGAGGACGACGCGACGAGCGAGTGACCCGGTCGCGCTCTGGGGAGGCCGTCGTCGGCGGGGGCCTGTAGAACCGACGTCGTCACCGACCTGGGGGGATAGCGCCGCATGAGCAGCTCGCTGGGCCTGGCGCCCGCGCCGCCGTCCGAGGCCGCCGAACGGGTGCGCGCGGAGGTGCGGGAGTTCCTCGCCGCGGAGCTGGCCGCGGGCACCTTCACCACGCACGTCGACACCTGGCTGTCCGGGGTCGACCCGGCGTTCTCCCGGAAGCTCGGCGCGCGCGGCTGGCTCGGCATGACCTGGCCGAAGCGCTACGGCGGGCACGAGCGCTCGGCGATGGAGCGGTACGCGGTCACCGAGGAGCTGCTGGCCGCCGGGGCGCCGGTGGCGGCGCACTGGATCGCCGACCGGCAGTCCGGGCCGAACCTGCTGCGCTACGGCACCGAGGCGCAGCGGCAGGAGATCCTGCCGCGGATCGCCGCAGGGGAGTGCTACTTCGTCATCGGGATGAGCGAGCCGGACTCCGGCTCCGACCTCGCCTCCATCCGCACGCGGGCCACCCGCAACGCCGACGGCGACTGGGTGGTCACCGGCGCGAAGGTGTGGACGTCGAACGCGCACGCCTCCCACTACGGGATCGTGCTCGTGCGCACCGCGCCGCCGGATCCGGCGCACCGGCACGCCGGGCTCTCCCAGCTGCTGGTGGACCTCTCGCTGCCGGGGATCACGGTCAACCCGATCCGCATCCTCGACGGGGGGCACCACTTCAACGAGGTGGTGTTCGACGACGTCGTCGTCCCCGGCGACATGCTGCTCGGCGAGGAGGGGGCGGGCTGGCACCAGGTGACCGCGGAGCTGGCGTTCGAGCGGTCGGGTCCGGAGCGGTTCCTGTCGACCTATCCGCTGATCGCCGAGTTCGCCCGCCGCGCCTGCGACTCCGGCGACACCGCGCAGCAGGCGACCCTCGGCCGGCTCTCGGCGCGGCTGCTGGCGCTGCGGCAGCTGTCCCTGCGGATCGCGGCCGCGCTCGACCGGGGAGAGCTGCCCGACCTCCCCGCCGCGCTGGTCAAGGACGTGGGGACGACGTTCGAGGCCGACGTCGTCGACGAGATCCGGCGGGTGGTGGCGGTGATCCCGTCGCTGGACTCCCCGGACCCGCTCGGCCGGGCGCTGGCCGAGGCGCAGCTGCACGCCCCGGGCTACACGCTGCGGGGCGGGACCAACGAGATCCTGCGGGGGATCGTGGCGCGCGGGCTGGGGCTGCGGTGAGCGAGCTGGACCTGGTGGTCGGGACCGTCCGGGACATCCTCGCCGCGCACGAGCCCTTCGTCCTCACCGCCGACCGCCCGTGGGACGCCGGCCTCTGGGCCGACCTGGCCGCGGCCGGGCTGACCGGGGTGGGGCTGCCCGAGGAGGCCGGCGGCTCGGGTGGCGAGGTCGCCGACGCGGTCGCCGTCGTGCGCACGCTCGCCGCCGGCGCGGCCGCCGTCCCGGTGGCCGAGCAGCTGCTGGTGGCCGGCCCCGCGCTGCTCGCCGCCGGCCTGGACCTGCCCTCGCCGGAGGAACCGCTGACCGTCGCCACGGACGGCGTGGTCCACGCCGAGCCGGTGGACGACGGTGACGGGCCGGGGCGCTGGACGCTCACCGGCACCACCACCGACGTGGCCTGGTCGGGGGTCGCGCGGCACGTCGCCGTCCTCGCGGCGGCGCCGGCGGGCATCGAGGGCGCGGTCCTCGCCCTGGTCGACGCCGAGGGGCTGGCGACCAGCGAGGCGCGGAACCTGGCCGGGGAGCCGCGGGGGTCGCTGGTGCTCGGCGGCGCACCGGCCAGTGGCGCCCTGCTGACCCCGGCACGGGCGGCGCAGGTGCGGGCCCGGTTCGCGCTGGCGCGGGCGGTGCAGCTGTCCGCGGCGCTGGAGCGGGTGCTCGACATGACGGTGCGGTACGCCGGCGAGCGGGAGCAGTTCGGCCGGCCGATCGCGCGGTTCCAGGCCGTGCAGATGGAGCTGGCGGAGATGGCCGGCGAGGTCACCGCGGTCACCGCGCTGGTGGACGCCGCCGTCCAGGCGCTGGCTCGCGGGCAGGACGTCGTCCTGGCCGCGGCGGCGGCGAAGGTGCGCGCCGGGGCGGCGGTCGAGGTGGTCGCCCGGCTGGCCCACCAGGTGCACGGGGCGATCGGGTTCACCCAGGAGCACGCGCTGCACCACCTCACACGGCGGTGCTGGTCGTGGCGGGACGAGGCCGGCTCGGAGCTCACCTGGTCGACGGTGCTGGGGGTCGGGCTGCTGTCCGACGGTCCCGACGATCTCTGGCCGGCGCTGACCCGCGTCGTGTGAGGGATGGCCGGGCTGGCCGGCCTGACCCGGCCAGCCCGGGGTCTCCTCAGACGGTCTCGGGGACCCGCAGGTGGTGCAGGACCAGTTCGAACTCGGCCACCTCGAGGATCTGCGCGCCCATCGCGGCGGCGAACTCCTCACGGACCGCCGTCGCGTTGGTGCGCGACTGCTCCAGCATGGTCCGGTCGGCGTAGGTGACCGAGCCGGCGCCACGGCCCTCCCGCCGGTCCATCAACAGGCTGGCGCTGCAGAAGCCGTCCATCTCCTCCAGCCGGGGCAGCAGGCTCATCTTGTAGGCGTCGACGATCCGCTCCACGTTCATCGGATCGGTGCGGCTCCAGGTCACCCGGGTACAGGCGCCGTCGGGAGCCTGGTGCTCCCGGTGCAGGACGGCGATCTCCCAGGTCTGCACCTCCGGCTGGCCGCCGAGGATCGTGCCCAGGCGCGACCGCAGCGGGGCGACGCGGTCCATCGTGGCCCGCATCGCCTCCTCGGTCTCCCAGGCGGTCGTCACGATGCAGCGGCCGGAGTCGCGGTCGGCGAGCATGGACATGCCGGTGAAGCCCTGCATCTGCTGCACCTGCGGCATCGTCTCGTCCCGCATGTAGGCGGTCGCCTCGTCGATCGCCCCGGGGTTGCCGCGCACGGTGGTCGTTCGGGCGTACATGGCCACCACTCCTCTCGGGAGGCGGCGAGCCCCTGCGGCATCGCCGCGAGCCTGAGCCTCCTCGTCCTCGTCGGAGGAGGCAACGGTCCTGCGGCCGGTGCCCGGCGGTCGGGCGGGCACCGGCCGGCGGGCACGGTCAGGCGGTCTCGGGGACCCGCAGGTGGGCCAGCACGAGGTCGAACTCGACGATGTCGGTGATGGCGATGCCCATGGCCGGGGCGAACTCGTCACGCAGTCCGCGGGCCTGCTCGCGGGTCTCCTCCATGTCGAGCCGGCTGTCGTAGGTGACGGCGGAGACGGCCATCCCCTCGGCCCGGTGCACCATGAGGCTGACGCTGCAGAACCCCGGGAGCTCCTCGATCCGCGGCATCAGCGACATGCGGAAGGCGTCGAGGGTGCGGTCCATGACGTCGGGGTCGGCGCGGATCCAGGTGACCCGGGTACAGGCGCCGTGGTGGGCCTCGTGCATCCGGTGCATGACCGCGATCTCCCACTCCTGCACCTCCGGCTGGCCGCCGAAGATCGCCGCCGCCTTCTCCCGGGAGGCCCGTACGCCTTCCGCGCTGGCGTGCATCGCCTCCTTGTCGCGCCAGGACGTCGTGACGATGCAGTGGCCGGTCTCGCGGTCGGCGAGCATGGACAGGCCGATGCAGCCGTCCATCTGCTGGACCATCGGCATGACCTCGTCGCGGACGTAGGCGATCCCGTCGTCCAGGGCCTCGCGGTTGCCGTGGATGGTGGTCGATCGGGCGTACATGCACCGCTCCTTCTCCAGAGGGACTCTCGATGGAGACGGCGGTGCCCGTGCGGCAGCGCCGCGTCGCTCAGCGTCCTCGCCGGCGCGCGGGCTGGCAACGGTCTCAGGACACGCTGTCGGGTGGCCGCCACGCGTCGCACTCCGGCGGCCACGCCGCGGACCCGTCAACCGGTCAGCGGGTCGGGGTGGAGACCGGGTGGTGCGCTGACCCGGGTGACGCCGGAGGGCGTGCGGACGAGGAGGCGGCCGTCGGCGAGGAGGTGGAGGACCCAGCCGGGCGCGAAGGTCTTGATGCGGTGGTGGGTGCGGCACAGGCAGCACAGGTTGCTGCAGTCGGTGGGGCCGCCGTCGGCGTGGGGGCGGGCGTGGTCCAGGTCGGAGCGAGCGGGTGGGCGGCGGCAGCCGGGCCAGCGGCAGCGGCGGTCACGGGCACGGACGAAACGGCGCTGGGCGGCGGTCGGCCGGTAGCGACTCGTCGCCGGGGGTGCGGCCAGACCGGGTCCGTCGGGCGAAGCGGGGCGCCGGGGACCGTCGAGTCGGCTCGTCGCTTCGTCGCCAGGTCTCCTCGTCGCCTCCTCGACGAGTGGCTGTGTCGACGAGTCGACGTGCCGACTCCGCGAGCGCCGGCGTCTGCGGCGGCGGGTGGCGCCGGCGGCGCGGGCCAGCTCCGAGCGGGTGGCGACGGCGAGCAGGGCACCCGTGGCCGGGTGGTGCAGGGCGAGGTGCCCGGATCCGCCGCGCGGGGCCGGGCCGAGGCCGAGCACGCCCAGCTGTTGCAGGAGCTCGCGGCACTGGGCGGCGGTCACCACGGTGCCGTCGACCTCGGCGGCGGGCTGGTCGGGGCAGGCGGGGTCCAGGGCGGGCAGGTCGGCGTGGACGGTCAGGTGGGCGGTGACCGGCGGCCGGGAGGTGTCCCAGGGACGGAGGATCAGGTCGCGGACCACGCCCGCGCGGATGACCCCGATCGGGCGGTCGTCACCGCCGGCGCGCTCCTGGTCGGCGTAGCGGCGCACCGCGTCGGCGCAGGCGAGTGCCTCGGGGGTGGACAGCTCGGTGATGAGTGCGGACAGGCCCTCGTCGACGGGCTGGACGCGGACGCCGGCGCGGCGAGCAGCGGCCTCGCGACGCCGGTCCAGCGCCTCGGCGTCGATCCGGGCCAGCGCCCGGCGGGTGCGGTCGCGCAGCTGGGCCGGGGTGTGGGTGGCGGCGCCGGGCAGCACGCGGGCGAGTACGCGGTCGGCGGTGGCGGGGGCGACCTCGCCGAGCAGGTCGGCCAGCACCGCAGCCCGCCGCCGGTCGATCCGGCCGGCGTACAGCTCGCCCCACACCGTCGGCAGCCGGTCGACCAGCACCAGCGACTCCACCGCCAGGACGGCGGCCTCGGCCTCGGTGCAGCCACGGATCAGCGCCAGCTCCGGCACGAACGTCTCCGACACGTCGGCCAGGCAGGGTGGCCGGCGGTCGACCGCGTCCGGGCCCGGCCCGCCGCGCGGACCGAACTCCGACTGCTGCCGCTCGAGGCGCCGCCGGCGGGCCAGCCGGGCGATCCACACCGCCTGCTCCGCGGCCGCGCGGGCGGCGCGGGCGTCGGCGGCCCAGATGTCGGCCACGCACTCCAGCTCGGTGTCGGCCCCGCCCAGCAGGTCGGCCGGGTACACCACCAGCGGCACCCCCTCCACGGGCGGCGACGGCGGCGGCAGCTCGAGCACCCCAGCATCCTGACCTGCGGGTACGACAGTTCCGGGAGCCGAGCAGACAGGTCGCCCCCACCGCGGCGCCCGAGGCTGGCGGACGGTCGGCGCGACCGGGCAGCATGCGCGGGGTGACCAGCGCGACCGACCGACACGGGCACACCCACCGGCTCGACCTCGCCGACGCGACCGTCCGCGAGTGGGACGCGATCGTCGTGGCGGCCGACCCGGAGCAGGGGATCGTCCTGGACCGCAGCGCCTTCTACCCCGGCGGTGGCGGCCAGCCCCCGGACGAGGGGGTGCTGCTGTGGGGCGGCGTCCGCACGCGGATCGCCGGCACCCGCAAGGGCGACGAGCTGTACCTGGTGCCGGTCGAGGGCGACCCGCTGCCGCCGCCGGGGACGGCGGTCCGCGGCGCGCTCGACGACGAGCGGCGCACCCAGCTGATGCGCACCCACTCGGGCCTGCACGTGCTCACCGGCGTGGTCTTCCGCGACTTCGGCGCGCTCGTCACCGGCGGCAACATGGAGCCGCTCACCGCCCGCATGGACTTCGACCTGGCCGAGGTGCCGGCCGACTTCAAGGAGCGGGTCGCCGAGGCGGTCAACGCCGAGATCGCCGCCGACCGCCGCATCGAGGTCCGCACCCTGCCGCGGGAGGAGGCGTTCGCGATCCCCGACATCATCCGGACGGCGACCAACCTGCTGCCGCCCGACATCGAGGTGGTGCGGATCGTCGACATCGTGGGGCTCGACACCCAGGCCGACGGCGGCACCCACGTGGCGTCGACGGCCATGGTCGGCCGCGTGGAGGTCGCCAAGATGGAGAACAAGGGCCGCGGCTTCCGGCGGCTCCGGATCCGCGTCGTCTGACCGTCAGCCGCGGTAGGCGGCCCACTCGGGGGTCTCCCGCCCCAGCGCCACCGCGTGGGTCAGCCGCAGGCTGCCGGACAGCCAGACGAGGACGTCGTGCAGCCGCAACCGGGTGAGCGGTACGCCGCCGGTGGCGCCCAGCAGCTCCGACACCGTCGACTCGAGGACGGCGAAGGCCTCCGCGCCGGCGACCAGCTCCCGGTGCACGACCGCCTCGACGCCGCTGTCGCCCTCCTCGAGGTGCGGCAGCAGCTGCCGGCGGGTCGTGGCGTCCACGAGCGGGAACAGCTCCGGACGGCGGTGGTGCAGAGCCGCCCCGAGGTGCGCGCGGGACGGCCCGGCCACCCGCTCGCCGATGTCGCGCAGCGCCGCCCCGACCGTCCCCGGCTCGCCCAGCACCGACAACTCGTCGGGCGGCAGCTCCCAGAAGGGCCGGCCGGCGGCCCGCTCGGTCACGGCGTCGGCGAGCGGGGCGACGTCGTCCATCGCGGTGCGGACGGCGGCCCACCCCGCCGGGTCGAGCCGGCCGTGCAGGCCCTCGGCGGTGAGGACGTCGTCGTCACCGAGCGGTCCGGAACCGCGGGGCCGGGAGTCGAAGCGCTCGTAGCCGAACGCCAGGACGCTGACCCACCGGCCCTCCGGACGGCCGATGGAGCGGAACCACAGCGGCCGTCGTCCGCGGGCGTAGCCGAGGACGGCCGCCACCGCCGTCTCGGCGGGTAGGAGGTCGGGGCCGGCGCTCGGCAGCCGCAGGGGAGCACTCCCGTCGTGCACCGCCCCAGCCTGGTGCACGCGGCCGGGGCGTACCGCGTGGCGCGCGGGCGGCGCGCGGGTCACCTACCGTCGGGACTGCGCCCAGCGTCGCTCCCCCGACGGAAGGAGCGTCCGTGCTCCCGCCCTCGCGCCGTGCCGTCCTCGGCGTCGCCACCCTCGTCCTCGCCGGGCTCCCGGCGGGCCAGGCGGCCGCCGCCGACTGCGCGGCCGACCCGACCACCGAGATCGGCGAGGTCCAGGGCGACGGGGACACCACCCCGCTGGACGGGCAGCGGGTCACCGTCCGCGGCGTGGTCGTCGCCGACCTCCCGGGCTTCTCCGGCTTCTCGCTGCAGGACCCGGACGGCGACGGCGACGACGCCACCTCCGACGGGGTGTTCGTCTTCAGCCCGGTGCCCGTGGCCCTGGGCGACACGGTGGCGGTGGCGGGGACGGCGCAGGAGTTCCAGGGGCAGACGCAGGTCACCGCCCCCTCGGACGTCGACGTCTGCGCGACCGGCGCCCCGCTCCCGGACCCCGCCGCCCTCGACCTGCCGGCGGGCGACGGGACCCGCGAGCGCCTGGAGGGCATGCTGGTGGCGCCCGCCGACGTCCTGACCGTGAGCGACGTCTTCGACCTGACCAGCTTCGGCGAGCTCATGCTGTCCGAGGGCGGGGTGCTGGTGCAGCCCACCGAGGTGGCGCGGCCCGGCCCGCCCGCGCAGGCGGTGGCCGCCTACGACGCGCGCCGGCGCATCGTCCTGGACGACGGGGCCAGCGCCCGGGTGAGCGTGACCAGGCGCCCCTACCTGTCGCCGGGGACGCCGGTGCGGGTGGGCGACACGGTCCGCCTGACCGAGCCGGTCGTCCTCGGGTGGGGCTTCGGCCAGTGGCGGCTCCAGCCGGCCGACGGCACCGCGGACGGCGTGCTCGCCGGCCAGGACACCCGACCGGCGACCCCGGACGACGTCGGCGGCGACCTGCGGATCGGCGCGTTCAACGTGCTCAACTACTTCCTCACCCGCAGCGGCGCCGACGCCCGCGGCGCCCGCACCGACGCGGAGTTCGAGGAGCAGGCCGCCAAGGTGGTCGCGGCGATCGACGGGCTGGGCGCCGACGTCGTCACCCTGCTGGAGATCGAGGACACCGACTCCACCGGCCTGGCCCCCGGCGACGCCGACCGCGCGCTGGCCGACCTCACCACGAGGCTCGGGCGGCGCACCGGCGAGGACTGGGCGTTCGTCCCGATGCCGGCCGAGCTGTACGGCGTCGACCGCGACGTCATCCGCAACGCGATCGTCTACCGGGCCGACGTCCTCACGCCGGTGGGCGACCCGGTCGGGCTGGTGGACGAGACGGTGTGGGACAACGCCCGCGAGCCGATCGCGCAGACGTTCAGCGCGGGCGGGGAGACGCTCACCGTCGTCGCCAACCACCTCAAGTCGAAGGGCTCGGCCGACGCGGCCATCGGTGACGACGCCGACGCCGGTGACGGGCAGGGCGCGTGGAACGGCGACCGCGTCCGGCAGGCCCGCTCGCTCGCGGCGTTCGTGGAGCGGTTGGCCGCGACCGACCCGGACGTCGTCGTCCTCGGCGACCTCAACGCCTACACGCAGGAGGACCCGGTCCAGGCGCTGCGGGACGCCGGCCTGACCGACCTCGGCGAGCGGTTCGACCCCGGCCGGTACAGCTACGTGTTCGACGGCCTGTCCGGCTCGCTGGACCACGCACTGGCCACGCCGTCGCTCACCGCGCGGGTCACGGGTCTGGCGCACTGGAACGTCAACGCGGTGGAGTCCGCGGCGTACCAGTACGACGGCGACCCCGCCCTCTACGCGCCGGACCCGTACCGCTCCAGCGACCACGACCCGCTGGTCCTCGGCGTCGACCTGACCGGAGCGGCGGCTGCCGGCCTGTCCCGAGCGACATCGGCTGCCGGCCTGCCCGGGACGTCTGCCGCGGCCCCGCCGTCCGGAGGGTGCTAGCCGAGCAGGGCCGCGCGCATGACCTCGTGCAGGTGCGTGTTCGGGTAGGTGCCGGCCAGCTGCTCGCTGCCGGGGCCCTCGGCGGTCACCGGCACCGGCTCCCCGGTGTGGCCCCCGGTGCTCCAGCGCAGCCGGAACGTGCGGCCGCTGCCGGCCACCGGGAGGTCGCCGCGACCTCCGTCGTCCACGGTCAGCCCGCCGGTCTCGTGGTCGCCGGTGACGATCAGCAGCGTCTCGGGGTGGCCGGCGACGAAGTCCCGGGCGACCTCCACCGCGTCGTCCAGGGAGCGCATGGCCGCCAGCAGCTCGAGGTCGTCGTTGGCGTGGCCGGCGCTGTCCACGCCCTCCTCCTCGACGAGGAGGAAGAACCCGTCCGGGTCCGCGGCGAGCACCTCCAGCGCCGCGGCGGTCATGGCGGCCAGCGAGACCTCGGGCTCGCCGTCGCCGTACAGCCCCTCGTCGGCGAACAGGCCGAGCAGCCTGCCGCCGTCGGCGGCGGCCAGCCCGTCGGCGTCGGTCACGTACGCGTAGCCGGAGTCCAGCGCCTCCCCGGCGAGGTCGCCGGACTCCCACGTCCCCGCGCCGCCCCCGAGGACGACGGCGGGACGGCTGTCCTCCACGTACTGGCGGCCGATGTCCTCGTCCTCGCTGCGGTCGTCGGCGTTGCTGAAGAACGCGGCGGGGGTGGCGTCGGTGACCTCCGCCGTCGTCACCAGCCCGGTCGCCAGGCCGGCGGCGGCCGCCTCGGCGCCGAGTGTCGGCAGCGGGTCGCCGTCGGGGTCGACGCTGATCGCGCCGTTGGTGGTCTTCTGCCCGGTGGCCCACGCGGAGGCGGCCGCGGCGGAGTCGGTGACCCCGGAGCCGGTCGGGTCGGTGGTCTGCTCACCGCGCACCGGCAGGGCGTCCATGGCCAGTTGCCCGCCGGCGCCCTCCTGGTCCAGCCGGCCGGCCTCGCGCTGCGCCGCGGCCATCCCGTCCCCGACGACCAGGACCACGCTGCGGCCGGGGACCGCGGCGCCCGGCGCGCCGGTGCCCTGCGTCGGGGCGGCGCGCCCGGTCGCGTCCGCCGGCCCGCGGCGGTCGGCGACGGGCGAGCCGGCCTCGCAGGCCGGCAGCGCGAGGAGCAGGGCCAGGACGGCGGTCGCGCGGCGGCGCATCCCGCGATGGTGCCGCGCCGTCCGGGTCAGCGGTGGCCGATGCCGCCTGGTCCGTGGTCGGCCGGGACCTCCTCGCCCTCGGCCACCGGCCCGGGCGGGGTGCCGTCGCCGAACGGGGCGCCGCCGAGCTCCTCCCGGCCGTGCGGGGTCAGCCAGCCCGACGTGTCCGGCCCCTGCGGGATCACACCGGTCGGGTTGATGTCGGCGTGGACGACGTAGTAGTGCTCCTTGATCTGCGGGAAGTCGATCGTGTCGCCGAAGCCGGGGGTCTGGAACAGGTCGCGGGCGTAGGCCCACAGCACCGGCAGCTCGGTCAGCTTCTGCCGGTTGCACTTGAAGTGCCCGTGGTAGACGGCGTCGAAGCGGGCCAGCGTGGTGAACAGCCGGACGTCGGCCTCGGTGATCGTGTCGCCCATGAGGAACCGCCGGCCGGCCAGCCGGTCGGACAGCCAGTCCAACGCGGTCCAAAGCCGGGAGTGGGCCTGGTCGTAGGCGGCCTGGTCACCGGCGAAGCCGCAGCGGTACACCCCGTTGTTGACCTCGGTGTAGACCCGCCGCATGACGTCGTCCATCTCGTCGCGCAGGTGCTCGGGGTAGAGGTCGGGGGCGCCGTCGCGGTGGAACGCCGTCCACTCGGTGGAGAGGTCCAGCGTCATCTGCGCGAAGTCGTTGGTGACCACCTGGCCGGTGGGGACGTCGACGATGGCCGGCACGGTGATGCCGCGGTCGTAGTCGGGGAAGCGGGCGAGGAAGGCCTCCTGCAGCCGCTCGTAGCCCAGCACCGGGTCGCGGCCGCCGGGGTCGAGGTCGAAGGTCCAGCTGCGCTCGTCGTGGGTGGGCCCGCACAGGCCCAGTGAGATGACCTTCTCCAGGCCCAGCAGCCGGCGCACGATGACCGCCCGGTTCGCCCACGGGCAGGCGCGCGCCGCGACCAGCCGGTAGCGGCCGGCCTCCACCGGCCAGCCCCCGGAGCCGTCGGCGGTGATCCGGTCGGGGATGTAAGTCGAGTCGCGCTGGTACTCGCCGCCGGTGACGTAGCCGCTGCTCTGCTCACTCACGTCCCCAGCTTCGACGACCGGGCGGCGGACCGCCCGTCAGACGCGGGTGAGGATCGCCTCGTCGTCCACGATGTCGAGCAGGTGTCCCATCCGGTCGCGTTTGGTGCGCAGGTAGGCGAGGTTCTCGGCGGTGACGTGGCTGGGCAGCGGCACCCGGCCGGTGATCTTCAGGCCGTAGCCCTCCAGGCCGGCCCGC
>NZ_JBJGYT010000063.1:0-9700 GCF_054050135.1 Geodermatophilus sp. SYSU D00705
GAGCTAGCACTCTCGATGATCCATCAACCAAAGGAATCCCTCACCACACGAAAACGTGCAGTGCGGGGGATTTGTTACTTGGCACTGACTTTCGGCACGCTGTTGAGTTCTCAAGGAGCGGACGCGCGGAGAACCTGGCCTCACGGCCGTCGTCTTCGGCTTGGTTGTCTCACTCTGGCGCCCGGGCCCGGCCTCGCGGTCGTTCCCGGCGCAGAGAGAAAGTTACGTGGACCCGGAGGCCGTGTCAAACCGATGGGCGGTGACGCCGGACACCCTCCGGCAACGGCGCCGTCACACGCCGTTCACACCCCAGGTCAGACCACCCGCTGCACCCCGGCGACGGCCCGCTTGCCCCGGCGGAGGACCAGCCAGCCGCCCGGGAGCCACGCGTCCTCCCCCGGCACGGCCTCGGCGTCGGTGACCCGCTCGTTGTTCAGGTAGGCGCCGCCCTCCTTCACGGTGCGGCGTGCCTCGGAGAGGCTGCCGACGAGACCGGTGAGCTGGAGGAGCTGGGCGACGGTGGGTGTCTGGCCGTCCACGGTGACGCTGCCGGCCTCGCGGAGGGCGGCGCCGAGGGTGTCCGGTCCCAGCGCGGAGAGGTCGTCACGGCCGAACAGCGCCCGGCCGGCGGCCTCGGCCTGCCGTAGCTCCTCGGGGCCGTGGACGAGCAGGGTCAGCTCCTGGGCGAGCGCCCGCTGCGGAGCGCGGGAGGCCGGGCGCTCCACGCTCTCGGCGATCAGCGCCTCGACCTCCTCGGCCGGCCGCTCGGAGTACAGCGGCAGCCAGGCGCGGGCGTCGGCGTCGTCGGCGTTGAGCCAGAACTGGAAGAAGGCGTAGGGCGAGGTGAGCGCCGGATCGAGCCAGACCGCGCCGCCCTCGGTCTTGCCGAACTTGGTGCCGTCGGACTTGGTGACCAGCGGCGTCGACAACGCGTGCACCCGCGCGCCCTCGGTGCGGCGCACCAGGTCGATGCCGGCGGTCAGGTTGCCCCACTGGTCCGAGCCGCCGGTCTGCAGCGTCACGCCGTTGCGCCGGTGCAGCTCCCGGTAGTCGTTCGCCTGCAGGATCTGGTAGCTGAACTCGGTGTAGCTGATGCCGGCCTCGGAGTTCAGCCGCGCGGAGACGGCCTCCTTGGCCAGCATCTGGCTGACCCGGAAGTGCTTGCCGATCTCCCGCAGGAAGTCGATCGCCGACAGCTGCGCCGTCCAGTCGAGGTTGTCGACGTAGACCGGCGCGGCGAGGCCGTCCCGCTCCGCCGGCACCTCGAGGAACGGCGCCACCTGGGTGCGGATGCTCTCCACCCACCCGGCGACGGTCTCTCGGTCGTTGAGCTGCCGCTCGGCCGTCGGCCGCGGGTCCCCGATCAGGCCGGTCGCGCCACCCACCAGCACGACGGGCTGGTGCCCGGCGCGCTGGAGGGCCCGCAGCACCATGAACTGCAGCAGGTGGCCGACGTGCAGGCTGGGCGCCGTCGGGTCGAAGCCGGCGTAGTAGGCGACCGGCCCCTCCGCGAGGTGCGCGCGCAGCGCCTCCTCGTCGGTGCTCTGGGCGATCAGCCCACGGCGGTGCAGCTCGTCGATCACGTCGGTCACGGGTACTGATCCTCCCTTGCGCTCCGCCGGCGGGGTCGACCCCCTGGGCGGAACGCACTGACCGAGTCGGCGCCGGTCTCCCAGAACCGCCACGGCAGCTCGGTGGCGACGCTGATGCCGATCCGCGGCCCGGCCGACACCTCCGCCGGCGGGTCCCCCCGGTGCAGCCGTACCGAGCTGTCCGGGGAGAGCAGGTCGGCGGCCTTGTCGTCCGGCCCGATCGCCAGCGCCTGGGTGAGCCGGGCCGGCCCGCCGGCGAGGTCCCGGGCCGTCCGGGCCGCCGGACGGCGGGCGCGGGCCAGCTCCTCCCCCACCACGACGTCCCCGGCACGCAGCAGCACCGCCGAGCCGTGCCCGTCCGGGCCGACGACGACGTTGGCGCACCAGTGCACGCCGTAGCTGAAGTACACGTAGAGCCGCCCCGGCGGGCCGAACATGATCGCCGCCCGCGGGGTCGGCCCCCGGTGCGAGTGGGCCGCGGGGTCGGTGCCGTCGCCGGCGTAGGCCTCGACCTCGGTGAGCCGCAGCGCGACCCGCCCCTCGGGCCGGTCGGTGACCAGCCAGCACCCGAGCAGCGCCGGGGCCACGACGTCGGGTGGCCCGAGCAGCTCCTCGGGGGTGAGGAGCGGTCCGGGCGACGGCGAGCTCAGAGCGCGGCCGCCACGGGTGAGGACGACGCCCAGTCGGCGTGCTGCCGGGTGAGGTCGGCCAGCCGGGTGAGCTGCTCGGCGACCCGCTCCGGCGCGGTCCCCCCGCGGGCGCTGCGGGCCGCGAGCGCGCCACGCACGGTGAGCACGGCGCGGACGCCGGGGGTCAGCCGCTCGTCGATGCCGGCCAGCTGGTCGTCGTCCAACTCGTCGAGCTCGAGACCGGCCCCCTCGCAGAAGGCGACCATCGCGCCGCTGATCTCGTGCGCCGACCGGAACGGCACGCCCTGGCGGACCAGCCACTCGGCGACGTCGGTGGCCAGCGCGAAGCCCTGCGGCGCGGCGGCCTCCATGACCTCGGGACGCATCGTCAGCGTGGCCGTCATCCCGGTGACGGCCGGCAGCAGGAGCAGCAGCTGCTCCATGGAGTCGAAGACCGGCTCCTTGTCCTCCTGCAGGTCCCGGTCGTAGGCCAGCGGGAGGCCCTTGAGCATCGTCAGCAGCCCGGTCAGGTTGCCGACGAAGCGGCCGGACTTGCCGCGGGCCAGCTCGGCGATGTCGGGGTTCTTCTTCTGCGGCATGATCGACGACCCGGTGGCCCAGGAGTCGTCGAGCCGGGCCCAGCCGAACTCGGTCGACGTCCAGAGCACGACCTCCTCCCCCAGCCGGGAGAGGTGCACGCCGATGAGCGCGGCGACGAAGCAGAACTCCGCGGCGAAGTCGCGGTCGCTGACGCCGTCCATCGAGTTGTCCGACGCGCGGTCGAAGCCGAGCTCGGCGGCGACGGCGTCGGGGTCCAGCGGCAGCGAGGAGCCGGCCAGCGCGCCGGAGCCGTAGGGGCTGACGGCGGTGCGCCGGTCCCAGTCCCGCAGCCGGTCCACGTCGCGGGCGAAGGCGTGCACGTGGGCGAGCAGCTGGTGGGCGATGAGCACCGGCTGGGCGTGCTGGAGGTGGGTCATGCCCGGCGCGGCGACGTCCTGGTAGCGCTGCGCCAGGCCGAGCAGCGCGTACTCCAGCGACGACAGCTCCCCCACCAGCGCGCGCACGTGGTGGCGCAGGTAGAGGCGCAGGTCGGTGGCGATCTGGTCGTTGCGGCTGCGGCCGGCGCGCAGCTTGCCGCCGAGCGCGCCGAGCTTGGCCGACAGCCCGCGCTCGAGGGCCTCGTGGACGTCCTCGTCGGACTCGAGCGCGACGAAGGTGCCGGCCTCGACCTCGTTGGACAGCTCGGTGAGGGCCCGCAGCATCTGCGCGAGCTCGTCGTCGGTGAGCAGCCCGGCCCGGTGCAGCACCCGCGCGTGGGCCCGCGACCCGGCGAGGTCGAAGGGGGCCAGCTTCCAGTCGAAGTGGGTCGACTTGGACAGCGCCGCCAGCGCCGGGGAGGGGCCGCCGCCGAAGCGGCCGCCCCACAGACGGGTCTCCGAAGGTGCGGAGGTCACGATCAGCTCTCTTCCAGGTCCGACGTCAGTTCGGGGTAGACCGCCGGCGTGCGCGCGGCGAGCGCCCGCAGGCGGTCGGCCAGCGCCGGACCACCGTCGGGTGCGCGGGAGACGACCAGGAGAGTGTCGTCCCCCGCGATCGTGCCCAGGACGTCGGGGAGGCCGACCTTGTCCAGGGCGGAGGCCAGGAACTGCGCGGCGCCCGGGGGCGTGCGCAGGACGGCCAGGTTCGCGCTGCCCTCCGCGCTGGTCAGCAGGTCGGCCAGCAGCCGGGTCAGCCGGGCCGGGGCGGTCTGGGCCGGGCGCAGCGGGGCGTTCTCCGGCGGCAGCACGTAGGACGCCGGTGCGCCGTCGGAGCCGCGCATCTTGACCGCGCCGAGCTCCTCCAGGTCCCGCGAGAGGGTGGCCTGGGTGACCTCGATGCCGGAGCCGGCCAGCAGGGCGGCGAGCTGGGTCTGCGAGGTGACCGGACGGGTGTCGATCAGCTCGCGGATCCGGGCCTGCCGCGCGGAGCGGGTCAGCGCGCCGGTCACCCCGATCGCTCCAGCAGCCACAGGAGCAGCGCCTTCTGGGCGTGCAGCCGGTTCTCCGCCTCGTCCCACACCGCGCTCTGCGGGCCGTCGATCACCTCGGCGGCGATCTCCTTGCCGCGGTAGGCCGGCAGGCAGTGCAGGACGACGGCGTCGTCGGCGGCCCGGGCGAGGGCGGCGTCGTCCACCGCGTAGGGCAGGAACGGCGCGATGCGGGACTCGTACTCGCCCTCCTGGCCCATGGAGACCCAGGTGTCGGTGACCAGGACGTCGGCACCGTCGGCTGCGGCCGCGGCGTCGGCGGTCCAGGCCACGGAGCCGCCGGTCTGCGCGGCGATCTCCTCGGCGCGCTCCAGCACCTCCTTGGACGGCTGGAACTCCACCGGCGAGCCGATCCGCACGTGCATGCCGGCCGTGGCCCCGCCGAGCAGGTAGGAGTGCGCCATGTTGTTGGCGCCGTCGCCGAGGTAGGTCATCGTCAGCCCGGCGAGGGTCCCCTTGCGCTCGATGACCGTCTGCAGGTCGGCGAGGATCTGGCAGGGGTGGAACTCGTCGGTCAGGGCGTTGACCACCGGCACCCGGCTGACCGAGGCCATCGCCTCGATGCGGCCCTGGCCGAAGGTGCGCCAGACGATCGCGGCGACCTGCCGGTCGAGCACGCGGGTGGTGTCCTCGACCGGCTCGCCGCGGCCGAGCTGGCTGGAGCCGGCGTCGATGACCAGCGGGTACCCGCCGAGTTCGGCGACGCCGACGGAGAACGACACCCGGGTGCGGGTCGACGGCTTGTCGAACAGCACCGCCACCGCCCGGGGCACCCCGTTCGGCGCGGCCAGCGGGGTGGGCGCCTGCGCGGTGTGCCGGGTGCGCTTGAGCTCGGCGGCCAGGGCCAGCACCTCGGCCTGCTCGGCCGGCGTGAGGTCGTCGTCCCGCAGGAAGTGCCGGGTCACTGTGCTGTCTCCAGGGCGGTGTCGAGGGCCGGCGGCAGGGCCGCGACGAAGGCGTCGACCTGCGCGTCGGTGAGGACCAGCGACGGCGCCAGCCGCAGCACGTCGGGCGCGACGGCGTTGGTGAGGAACCCGGCGTCCCGCAGCGCCGCCTCCAGCGCGGCGGCGACCGGCGCCGTGAGGACGACGCCGAGCAGCGCACCCCGCCCCCGCACCCCGCTGACCCCGCGGTGCCCGAGGGCCTCGATGCCGGCGGTGAACCGGTGCTCGAGCTCCTTGGCGCGCTCGAGCAGCCCCTCGTCGCGGATGGTGTCCAGGACGGCGAGGGCGGCGGCCGCGGCGATCGGGTTGCCGCCGAAGGTGGAGCCGTGCGAGCCGGCCGTCAGCAGGTCGGCGGCCGGGCCGAAGGCCAGCGTCGCGCCCAGGGGCAGCCCGCCGCCGAGCGCCTTGGCCAGCGTGATGACGTCGGGCTGCAGCCCGTCGGCCTGGTGGGCGAACCAGTGCCCGGTGCGGCCGGTGCCGGTCTGCACCTCGTCGACGGCGAACAGCGCGCCGGCGTCCTGCGCGGTCTGCGCCGCCGCGGCCAGGTAGCCGGCGGGCGCGGGCAGCACGCCGCCCTCGCCGAGCATCGGCTCGAGCAGCACCATCGCCGTCCGGTCGCTCACCGTGCCGGCCAGCGCGCCGGGATCGCCGTAGGGCACGTACCGGACGCCGCCGGGCAGCGGGGCGAACGCCGCGGCCTTCGACGGCTGCCCGGTCAGGGCCAGCGCGCCCATGGTCCGGCCGTGGAAGGCGCCCTCGGCGGTGACCACCTCCGGCCGCCCGGTGAGCCGGCTGATCTTGAAGGCGGCCTCGTTGGCCTCGGCGCCGGAGTTGCAGAAGAAGACCCGGCCCGGCCGGCCGGCCAGCTCCAGCAGCCGCTCGGCCAGCAGGAGGCCGGGCTCGTGCATGGCCAGGTTGGAGACGTGCCCGAGGGTCTGCGCCTGCCGGGTGATCGCCTCGACGACCTTCGGGTGGGCGTGGCCGAGGATCGTGGTCGCGATGCCGCCGAGCAGGTCGGTGTACTCGCGGCCGTCGACGTCCCACACGGTCGCCCCGGCACCGCGCGCCAGCGCGACCGGCGGGGTCTTGTAGTTGCTCATCATCACGGCCGACCAGCGGGTGGCCAGCTCCTCCGTGTGGGTCATGCCGGCTCCCTCCCGGTCTCGGCCGGGACCACCATGGTCCCGGTCCCTTCGGACGTGAACATCTCCAGCAGCAGGGCGTGCGGCGCGCGGCCGTCGACGACCGTCGCCCGCTTCACCCCGCCGTTCACCGCCCGCAGGCAGGCGGTCATCTTCGGGATCATCCCGGCGTCCAGCGTGGGCAGGATCTCGGCCAGCTCGGCGGCGTCGATCTGCTGCACCAGCGAGTCGCGGTCGGGCCAGTCGGCGTAGAGCCCCTCGACGTCGGTGAGGACCACGAGCTTCACCGCGCCGAGCGCCACGGCCAGCGCGGCCGCCGCGGTGTCGGCGTTGACGTTGTGCACCACGCCGTCGGCGTCGGGCGCGACGGTCGCGACCACCGGGATGTGACCGGACTCCAGCAGCGCCCGGACCGGGGTGGGGTCGACGGCGACGACGTCACCGACCAGGCCGACGTCCACCGGCCGGCCGTCGATGAGGGCGTGCGTGCGGGCGGCGGTGAACAGCCCGCCGTCCTCCCCGGACAGCCCCACGGCCAGCGGGCCGTGCTGGTTGACCAGCCCGACCACCTCGGGGGTCACCTGGCCGGTCAGCACCATGCGGACGACGTCGATCGTCTCGGCCGTGGTGACCCGCAGGCCGCCGCGGAACTCGCTCTCGATGCCCAGCCGGCCCAGCATCTCGGTGATCTGCGGACCGCCGCCGTGCACCACGACCGGGTGGATGCCGCAGGTCCGCAGGAAGACCATGTCCTCGGCGAAGGCGCGGCGGCACTCCTCGTCGACCATGGCGTGCCCGCCGTACTTCACGACGACGACGTTGTCGTGGAACTCCTTGAGCCACGGCAACGCGCCGGTGAGGACGGCGACCTTCTGCCGGTCGCCCTCGGGGTCGAAGGTGCGCATGACCCGGCGGGTGCCGACCTTGCGCGGTGGCTTGAGCTCGTCGATGCGGACGTCGGGCGGGGTGGGGTCCTGCGCCTCGGGGTCGTGGGTGGTGGTCACGTGGGGTTCGGGATCTGCGCTCATGTGGAGTAGGCCGAGTTCTCGTGGACGTAGGCGAGTGACAGGTCGTTCGTCCAGATCGTCGCCTGCTCGGCGCCGGCCCTCAGGTCGACGTCGATGGTGATCTGCCGTCCGGCGAGGTCGACCAGCTCCCGCGGGTCGCCGATCGCCCCGCCCCGGCAGACCGTGACGCCGTTGATGGTCACGTCGACCTGGTCGGCCTCGAAGGCGGCGTCGGTGGTGCCGATCGCGGCCAGCACGCGGCCCCAGTTGGGGTCGTTGCCGAACAGCGCGGTCTTGAGCAGGTTGTTGCGGGCGCAGGCGCGGCCGGCGGTCAGCGCGTCGCCGACGCTGGCGGCGTTGCGGACGGTGATCGCGATGTCCTTGGTCGACCCCTCGGCGTCGGCCAGCAGCTGCATCGCCAGGTCGGTGGCCGCCGCGGTGAGCGCCTCGGCGACCTCCTCCGCGGACGGCGTGACCCCGCTGGCGCCGCTGGCCATCACGACCACCGTGTCGTTGGTCGACAGGCAGCCGTCGGAGTCGACCCGCTCGAAGCTGACGCTGGTGGCCTGCGCCAGCGCGGTCTGCAGGGTCGCGGTGTCGACCACCGCGTCGGTGGTGAGGACGACGAGCATCGTGGCCAGGCTCGGCGCGAGCATGCCGGCGCCCTTGGCCATCCCGCCGACCGTCCAGCCCTCGCGGGTCTGCACCGTCGTCTTGGGCACGCTGTCGGTGGTCATGATCGCCAGCGCGGCGTCGTCCCCGCCGTCCTCCGACAGGCTCTTCGCCGCGGCGGTGACCCCGGCGGTCAGCTCGTCCATGGGCAGCCGGACGCCGATCAGCCCGGTGGAGGCCACCGCGACGTCGATCGCGCCGATGCCGAGTTCGCCAGCGACGTGCTCGGCGGTGGCGTGGGTGTCCTGGAAGCCCTCGGTGCCGGTGCAGGCGTTGGCCCCGCCGGAGTTGAGGACGACCGCCTTCAGCCGGCCGGTGGCCAGCACCTGCCGGCTCCACTGCACCGGCGCGGCCGGGAAGCGGTTGGTGGTGAAGACCGCGGCGGCGGCGTCGTGCGGGCCGTCGTTGACGACGAGGGCGACGTCGCGGGCGCCGGTGCTCTTGAGGCCCGCGGCGACGCCCGCGGCCCGGAACCCCTGCGGGGCGGTGACGGTCACGGCGCGACCCCCACGAGCGGCAGGCCGGTGGTCTCGGGCAGGCCGAGGGCGAGGTTGGCGCACTGGATGGCCGCTCCCCCGGTGCCCTTGGTCAGGTTGTCGACCGCGGCGACGACGACCAGCCGGCCGGCGTCGGGGTCGACCGCGACCTGCAGGGCGACGGTGTTGGCGCCGAGCACCTGCGCCGTCGTCGGCCACTGCCCCTCGGGGAGGAGGTGGACGAACGGCTCGTCGGCGTAGGCCTTCTCGTAGGCGGTCCGCGCGGCGGCGGCGTCCGTGCCCGGGGTCAGCGGCGCCGAGCAGGTGGCGAGGATGCCCCGGCTCATCGGCACCAGCGTGGGCGTGAAGCTGACGCTCACCGGGCTGCCGGCCGCCTGCGACAGGTTCTGCACCATCTCCGGCGTGTGCCGGTGCACCCCGCCCACGCCGTAGGCGCTCACCGAGCCCATGACCTCGCTGCCCAGCAGGTGCGGCAAGGCCTTCTTGCCCGCGCCGGAGGTGCCGCTGGCGGCGACCACGACGACGTCGGGCTCGACCAGCCCGGCGGCCAGCGCCGGGGCCACGGCGAGGGTGACCGAGGTCGGGTAGCAGCCGGGGACGGCGATCCGCCGCGCACCGGTCAGCTGCTGCCGCTGGCCGGGCAGCTCCGGCAGCCCGTAGGGCCAGGAGCCGGCGTGCTCGCCGCCGTACCACCGCGCCCACGCCGCGGGGTCGCTGAGCCGGTGGTCGGCGCCGCAGTCGACGACGAGGGTGTCGTCGGACAGCTGCGCGGCGATCGCGGCCGACTCGCCGTGCGGCAGCGCCAGGACGACGACGTCGTACCCGCTCAGGGCCGCGGCGTCGCTGGGCTGCACCTCGAGGCCGGCGTACGGGAGCAGGTGGGGCTGCAGCTCACCCAGGCGTCGCCCGGCACTGGAATTGGCGTGCACCCCGGCCAGCCGGAGGTTCGGGTGCCCGGCGAGCAGCCGGCACACCTCACCTCCCGCGTACCCGGTGGCGCCGGTGACCCCGACCGTCCACGTCTGCCCTGTACTCACGATGCATGACCATACACGGCCATGCATGACCGTTCATCTGGGTTGTCCCGGCCGGGAGAGCGGAGGTGTTTCTGCAGATGCTCGTGCTGTGGCCACCCGGGTGGGCAGAGCACGAGCATTCCCGCCACGGAAGGACCCGGCGGTGCGGAACCGG
>NZ_JBJGYT010000064.1:0-7002 GCF_054050135.1 Geodermatophilus sp. SYSU D00705
AACCCGCGCCCCGAGCGCCCCGCGCGCCGGCCCCGCGGCCACCCCCCCCCCCCCCCCCCCCCCCCCCCCCCCCCCCCCCCCCCCCCCCCCCCCCCCCCCCCGCGGCCGCTCTCATCGCGGCTCGCAGGTGACCGCGACTCCCCTCCGGCTCACAGCGAGCCGCTGCCCTCACGGGTCATCCTCAGCAGCCGCACCCCGGTCATCTCCAGGCGCAGTCCCGCCGTGTCCGATGCGCACCGGAGCACCACCTGCATACAGCTCGGACACCGGAGCACGAGCGCAGGGGCATCGGCGTAGACGAGGTGCTGCCCCAGAGGCCCCGAGGCGCCACAGTGCACGCAGGTCGAGACGGCCGTGGTCGGGTCCACGGCGAGGACCTCGCCGAGCACCCCACCCGCCGCGTTTCCGTCCAGGCGCCGCTCAGGCGCCCCGGGGACATCCGTCACGGGACACACCTCCCATCCGGCCGGCCTGGCCGGTCGTGGTCGATCGGTCCGGCCCGGGGTCTCGTGCACACTCCTCGGCGCGGGGACGGAGCACGAGGACAGATGATCGTGCACCGCCCGGCTGCCGGTCAGCGGGCAGGATCGTCGGCGGGCGGATCGATCCGTTCGAGCGACTGGTCGCCATCCCGGGTCCCACCTCGGTCGTCGGTCGTCCCGCTGCCGGTACACACCTGCCCGTCGCCGGCCAGGACGGATCACGGTCTGCTGACCGTGGCAGCGCAGTCGTGGCCGGCGCATCCGTCATCCGACTGTCGCGCCAGACCCACGCCGAGACCGAAGTCCCTGGTTGCCTCCGGCCGGGTGAGAGAGACTCTCACTCTCCAGGCCTCCTCGATCCAGCTCGACGGCATCCACCACACGAGGTCTCGACATCCCGGCATCCCCGGTGACGCATGGGAGGGGCGCCATGCCCGACATCGCGCCGTCCGACCGGACCGACGGGGTCCTGCTGATCGGGAGGTCGGCCGAGTCCGCGGTGCTCCGTTCCTTCGTCGAGCGTGCTCTCGCCCGGGACGACGTGCTGCTGATGACGGGTGAACCTGGCGTCGGCAAGTCCGTCCTGCTGGAGACCGCCGCGCGGCATGCCGAGGCGTCGGGGGCCACGGTCCTGCGGGGGGCGGGGGTCGAGTTCGAGGCCGAGGTGGGCTTCGCGGGGCTGCACCAACTCCTCCTCCCCCTTCTCGACGACGTCGACGCACTCGCCGAGCCGCACCGCCGGGCGCTCGACGTGGCCCTCGGTCTGGGCTCCGGCAGCCCGCTGCCCCCGCTCCTGGTGTCGGCCGCCGTCCTCGCCCTCGTGAGGAGCGGCGCGCAGTCGAGGCCGGTCCTCATCGTCGTGGACGACCTGCCGTGGCTGGATCGATCGAGCGTCCGGGTGCTCGGCTTCGTCGCTCGCCGGGTGCACCGCAGTCGTGTCGGCTTCCTGGCGGCGGCTCGGACGGGGAGTGACAGCGTCCTGCTCCGGGCCGGTCTCCCCCAGCTCGAGGTGCCACCACTGGACGAGGACGCCGCCGCGGACCTGTTGCAGGCCCGGTTCCCCGTCCTGGACCCACGGATCCGCCAGCGGGTCCTGTCGGCATCCGCGGGCAATCCGCTGGCCCTGCTGGAACTGCCTGCCGTCATGACCGAGGCCCAGCGCACCGGTACCGCCCCCCTCCCCCCGGCTCTACCGCTGAGCAGGCACCTCCGGCAGGTCTTCGTGCAGCAGCTCGCCGACCTGCCCGCCGCGACCCGGAGGCTGCTGTTGCTCGCATCCCTCGAGGGGACGGGCGATCTCCGGACGCT
The DNA here is from genome assembly GCF_054050135.1 of Geodermatophilus sp. SYSU D00705. Lineage (NCBI taxonomy): Bacteria > Bacillati > Actinomycetota > Actinomycetes > Geodermatophilales > Geodermatophilaceae > Geodermatophilus > Geodermatophilus sp. SYSU D00705. Next base: position 1,791 of record NZ_JBJGYT010000064.1, read on the forward strand.
GCGGGCGGCAGCTGCCGACGACAAGTGGCTCGACGACCTCGCGCCGGCCGAGAGGGCTCGGCTCGTGCGCATCGACCTGGGCGGTCAGCGCGTGGTGCTGCGGCACCCGCTGATCGGCTCCGCGGCGGTCGAGATCTCGACCAGCGGAGAGATCCGGCGCGCTCACGGGGCCCTGGCCCACGTGCTGGTCGACCGGCCGGAAGAGTGCGCCCGGCACCTCGCCGAGGCCGTCGTGGGGTCCGACGCCCCGGCCGCCGACCTCCTCGAGACCGCGGCGCACCGGGCACGACGGAGAGGGGACGCGGTCCGTGCCGTCCGGGCCCTGCTCCAGGCGGCCGGACTGACACCGACCGGACCGGACCGGGCGCGCCGGTTGGCCGCGGCGGCGTTCGTGGCAGCCGACACGACCGGGGAGCTCCGGACCGTCCCCCGACTGCTGTGCGAGGCGCGTACGGCCGATCCCGGGACGGCGGGATCCCTCGAGGTCGCGGTCGCCTCTGCCCACCACCTGCTCAACGGGGAAGGGGACGTCGAGAGCGCACACCTCATCCTCGTGCGGGCGGTCGAGCACGCCGTCGACCACGGATCGCCGGCCGACGCGGTCGAGGACGCGCTGTACAGCCTCGTGATGGTGTGTCACCTCGGTGGTCGCGACGAGCTCTGGCGGCCCTTGGAGCGGGCCCTGGCGGCTCTGGGACGTGACGTCCCCCCGGTCCTGTCGGTGTCCAGCAGCCTGTTCGCCGACCCGATCCGGGCGACCGCCACGGTGCTCGAGCGGCTGGACGAGCTGATCGCCTCGGTGGACGCCGCCCTCGATCCCACCTTCGTCGTCCGGGTCGGCATGGCCGCCTCGTACGCGGATCGCCTCGGCAACTGCCGCAGAGCGCTCGGGAGGGTGGTCAGGGACGGCCGGCAGGGCGGCGCGGCGGCTGCCGCCGTCAAGGCCCTGGTGCTGCTGTGCCACGAGGCACTCGACGCAGGCCGCTGGGACGAGGCCGTGCGCACGGCCGAGGAGGGCATCGCCTGGGGGGACGAGCTGGGGTACGGGCTCATCACGCGGTTCGGCGTCTACTGCTCGGCCCTGGTGGCCGCCGCGCGGGGGGACGACGAGACCGTGCGGGTCCTGTCCGACGACCTCCTCGCGTGGTCGCTGCCGCGAGGGATCCACCTGTTCGAGGACTTCGCCCACCACGTCCGCGGACTGGCCGCTCTGGGGCGAGGTGACTTCGAGGAGGCGTACCGGCAGCTCACGGCCGTCGGCCCGGTCGGTGGCCGCACCCCGTCCGCCCCGGTCACGCCGCGCCTGGTGATGGACGTGGTCGAGGCAGCGGTCCGGACGGGACGTTCCGCCGAGGCAGCAGCGCACGTGGCGGCCATGAGCCGGGCCAGGGTCTTCACCGGCCGACCGAGGCTCGGCGTCCTCCTGGCGGGCTCCGCGGCTGTCGTCGCGTCGGGCGAGGAGGCGGCGGAGCGGTTCGAGCGGGCCCTGGCCGTCCCCGGGGCCGAGCGGTACCCCTTCGAGTACGCGCGGGTGCAGCTCGCCTACGGCGAGCACCTGCGGCGGACGCGGGCGACCAACGCCGCGCGCGTGCAGCTGACCGCGGCGCTGGAGACCTTCCGCGACCTGGGGACCCGACCGTGGGCCGACCGGGCCTGGAACGAGCTCCGCGCGACCGGGCTGACCCATCGGGCCTCCCCCGCTGAGCGGGGAGCGGTCGCCCTGACCTCGCAGGAGCACCAGATCGCCATGCTGGCGGCCTCCGGCTTGTCCAACAAGCAGATCGGCAGCCGGCTGTACCTGTCCCCACGGACGGTCGGCGCCCACCTCTACCGCGTCTTCCCGAAGCTGGGCATCAGCTCGCGGGCGGCGCTGCGCGATGCGCTGAGCGGCACGGCGCCCGCGACCGTGGAGATGCCGCCGAGCGCCGTCGCCCGCTGACCGGTGGTCGTGGTCCTTTGACTGATGCCTCGCCCCGTCGGTCCGGACAGGGTCGGCACTGCTCGAGGTGACGTCCGGGAGGAGCCGCCATGTCACTGGTCTCCCGAGGGTTCGGGCGGCGAGAGCCGCGCACGGACCAGCGACTACCTCCTGGCCAGTACGACGTCGGCGGCCACTTCCCCGTGCTGTCGGCCGGTCCGACCCCGCGGACGCCCCTGAGCGAGTGGGACCTGACGATCCAGGGGGCGGTCGACGGGGTCCGGCGCTGGAACTGGGAGGAGTTCCAGCGCCTGCCGCGCGAGGCGGTGGCGGTGGACATCCACTGCGTGACCAAGTGGTCGAAGTTCGACACCCGGTGGGAAGGCGTCGCGGTCGACACGCTGCTGGCCGAGGTCCGGACCGAGGCCGCACACCTCGTGGCCTTCTGCGACGGGGGTTACACGACGAACCTGCCTCTCGCCGACGTGACCGGCGGGCGCGCGTGGGTCGTCGACACCTACGACGGCCGGCCGCTGGCTCCGGAGCACGGAGGGCCGGCGCGGCTGCTGGTGCCGCACCTCTACTTCTGGAAGAGCGCGAAGTGGCTCCGCGGGTTCGCGTTGACCCCGGTCAACGAGCCGGGCTTCTGGGAGACCTTCGGTTACCACGATCGCGGGGACCCATGGCGCGAGCAGCGGTACAGCGGCGACTGACCTGGTTGCGGGCGACGGTCCTCGAGAACCGCCGCGAGACCGCACGCGTCCACCGGCTGCTGTTCGACGTCCCGGAGTGGCGCGGGCACCTGCCGGGTCAGCACATCGACCTGAGGCTGACCGCCGAGGACGGCTACACGGCCCAGCGCAGCTACTCGGTCGCCTCCGCGCCCGAGGACCCCCGGCTGCACCTGCTGGTCGAGCGGCTCCCGGACGGCGAGGTCTCCCGCTACCTCACCGATGAACTGCGCCTCGGGGACCTGGTGGAGCTGCGCGGCCCCATCGGCGGGTACTTCGTCTGGTCGGCCGGTCTCGACCGGAGCGGGCAGGCGGACGACGCGCAGCGACCGGTGCAGCTCGTGGCGGGAGGTGTCGGCGTCTCGCCCTTCCTCGCCATGCTCGACCACCACCGCCGTACCGGCAGCTCGACTCCGGTACGGCTGCTGTACTCGGCCCGCACGCGCGACGACCTGCTGGGCCAGGACGTCCTCAGCCCGGAGACCACGGTCACGCTGACGCGGGAAGCGCCGGCGGACTGGAGGGGGCCGACCGGGCGCATCGACGGCCACATGCTGGAGCGACACGCCTTCGGGCCCTCGACGGGGGCGCGGGTCTTCGCCTGCGGCCCGACGGCCTTCGTGGAGGACGTGGCCACGGCGCTCGTGGAACTCGGTCACGACCCGTCGCGGATCAGGCTCGAGCGCTTCGGCGGGTCGGACGTCACGTCGTGAGGGGCCCGCGACGACCGAGCCGTGTGCGGGCGTCGGCCCACGGTCGACCCCGAACCACCCGACCTCCCGGCGAGTGGACGGTGCAGCCGGACACCGTGCCGCTACACGAACCGGAGGGACGGAGCGTCCGCCGCTCCACCGCGCGGGAACCCGACCTGCTCGTGGCCCCGCCCGGCGCGCAGGCCCACGCCTCCAGCTCGGGCCGGCCACGCCCGCGCACCCGATGACGGCCACTCCGCACAGAGAAGGGCAGGCTCAGCCATGACGGCGATCACCGAGGAGACCGGCAGGGCCATCCGCCCGTTCCGGGTGGACGTGTCCGACGAGGCGCTCACCGAGCTGCGCCGGCGCATCGAGTCGACGCGCTGGCCCACCAGGGAGCTGGTCGCGGACCGCTCGCAGGGCGTGCAGTTGGCGACCATGCAGGAACTGTGCCGCTTCTGGGCGACCGAGTACGACTGGCGCCGCTGCGAGGCGAAGCTGAACGCGCTTCCGCAGTTCGTCACCGAGATCGACGGCGTGGACGTGCACTTCATCCACGTGCGCTCGCCACACGAGGACGCGCTGCCGCTGGTCATGACGCACGGCTGGCCGGGCTCGGTCGTCGAGCTGCTGGAGACCGTCGGACCGCTCACCGACCCGACCGCGCACGGCGGCCGCGCCGAGGACGCCTTCCACCTGGTGCTGCCGTCCCTGCCCGGCTACGGCTTCTCCGGCGAGCCGACCGAGCTCGGGTGGGACGTCGCCCGCGTCGGTCGCGCCTGGGCGGAGCTGATGCGCCGCCTGGGCCATGCCCGCTACGTGGCCCAGGGCGGCGACGTGGGCGCCGGCGTCACCGACGCGATGGGTCGCCAGGCACCCCACGGGCTCCTCGGCATCCACCTCAACCTGCTCGTCACCGCACTGAGTCGCACGCTCCCGGGGGACACGGAGCAGGAACGCGCGGGGCTCGAGGCGATCGCCACGTTCCGAACGAGCGGCTTCGCGTACTTCCTGGAGCAGGCCACCCGGCCGCAGACGATCGGCTACGGCCTGCTCGACTCACCCGCCGCTCTGGCAGCCTGGATGCTCGACCACGACACCGACTCCTACCACAAGATGTCCCGCGCCTTCGTCGACGGGCAGCCCACCGGCAACCTCACCCGGGACCACGTGCTCGACAACATCACGCTGTACTGGCTGACCGGCACCGGGGCCTCGGCGGCCCGCTCCTACTGGGAGAGCTACGGACCCGACGCGCCTGCGGCTGCCGCGGTCGGCCAGACACCCCCGGAGGTCTCGGTCCCGGTGGGTTTCACCACGTTCCCCGGCGAGATCTGGCGGACACCACGCACCTGGGCCGAGCAGAGCTACCCCACCCTCGCGTACTTCAACGAGGCCGACCGGGGCGGCCACTTCGCCGCCTGGGAAGAGCCCGAGCTGTTCACGGCCGAGGTCCGCGCCGCCTTCCGTCCGGTGCGCGCCCCCCAGGTCCCCCAACCGCGTCGCTGATCACGGGCCCGGCGGCTCCGGGGTCGCCGGCGCCGTCCTCGGAGCCGCCCCGAGCGGCCCGTTCAGATTCCCCCAGATGGCGAGGAGAGGTGCGAGAGCATGAGTGCAGTCGCGCAGGAGACGAGCCGGGCCGTCCGCCCGTTCCGGGTGGACGTGCCCGACGAGGCGCTCACCGAGATGCGCCGGCGCATCGCCGCGACGGTGTGGCCCGAGCGGGAGACGGTGCCGGACTCGTCGCAGGGCGTGCCGCTGGCCACGATGCAGGAGCTCGCGCGGTACTGGGCCACCGACTACGACTGGCGGCGGTGCGAGGCGCGGCTCAACGCCCTCCCGCAGTTCGTCACCGACATCGACGGGCT
>NZ_JBJGYT010000065.1:0-6989 GCF_054050135.1 Geodermatophilus sp. SYSU D00705
CCCCCCCCCCCCCCCCCCCCCCGCCCCCCCCCCCCCCCCCCCCCCCCCCCCCCCCCGCCCCGGTGTCGCACCATCGGGCGTCGCCCAGAGGGAGGGACGGACGTGCACGCCGAGCTGGGACTGGGGCTGGCCGCCGTCGGCCGCCCGGCCTACATCACCGCGGGCCGGGACGCCGACCTGCCCGGCAACCGGACGCCGGCCGCCCTCCGGGCGCGGGCACACGAGCTCCTCGACGCCGCTGCCCGGCTGGGCGTGCGCTACATGGACGCGGCCCGCTCCTACGGCCTCGCCGAGGAGTTCCTCGCCTCCTGGCTGCGCGGCCGGACCGGGCCGCCGCCGTTCGTCGCGAGCAAGTGGGGCTACCGCTACACCGCCGACTGGCGGCCCGACGCCGTCCGGCACGAGGTCAAGGACCACGGCGGAGCCATGCTGAGCCAGCAGCTCGAGGAGTCCCGCGCGCTGCTGGGCCCGTGGCTACGGCTGTACCAGGTGCACTCCCTGACCCTCGACAGCCCGCTGTGGGACGACCGCGCGGTGCTGGCGGAGCTGGGCCGGCTCCGGGACGGCGGGATCGAGGTGGGGCTGTCGACGTCGGGCCCGGACCAGGCGGCCGCCGTCCGGCGGGCGCTGGAGATCGACGTCGACGGCCGGCCGCTGTTCGCCGCCGTGCAGAGCACCTGGAACCTCGCCGAGCCGTCCGTCGGCCCGGCGCTGGCGGAGGCGCACGCCGCCGGTCTGCGGGTCGTGGTCAAGGAGGCGCTGGCCAACGGCCGGCTCACGGACCGCGGCGCCGAGCCCGGCAGCCGGCTCGCCCAGGCGGCCCGCGAGCACGGGGTGGGCGTCGACGCGCTGGCCCTGGCCGCCGCTCTCACCCGGCCCTGGGCCGACGTCGTGCTCAGCGGGGCGGTGTCGGTCGCGCAGCTCGAGGCGAACGCCCGGGCCCGGGATCTGGCCGGCGCCGGGGAGGCGCTCAGCGGCCTGGTCGCGCCCCAGGACCCGCACGCCTACTGGTCGGAGCGCAGCCGGCTGCCCTGGACCTGAGCGATCGCGCCGCCGCGGGGCTCACCACCGGCGCAGCGCGCGGCGACCGGCCTGGTCCCGGCGCTCCGGGAACCACACGCCCTGATCGGCCCGGTCGACCCGCTCGAAGGCCCGGGCGTACCAGAGCGTCGTCCCGGTCGTCGAGACCGCCCACGCGGAGAGGGCCCACGCCAGCGCGCTCACGGCCGCTCCCGCCCGGCCAGGGGGTGCGAGGACTGCTCGGCCAGCGCGGCCCGCAACCGCTGGCCCATCCGCCGGCGCGCCTCGGCGCGCTCGCGCAGGAGGGCGGCCAGCGCCGGGTTGGCGGCCCGGCAGGCCCGCCGCTCCAGCACCGCGGCGGCCTCGGCGTACACGGCCGCCTGGCGCAGCTGCTCGACCAGCCCCGCGCCGGGGGTCCGCAGTGGCCCGCACGGTCGCAGCCGGCTGGAGTCATCGGTGGAGTGTCGGGTCGTCACTGTCGGCTTCCCCCCTCGTCGGCCGTCGCGCCGTCATCAGGAAGACGCCGCAGCCGCCGCGGGATGACGCGGGACCTCAGGCGGGGCCGCGCCGGGCCATGTCGTAGCTGGCCAGCACCTCGAGCAGGAAGGCCGACGCCGACCGGGCCACGCCGGCCACCTCGTCGGCGGAGCTGTCGCGGAGCACCTCGACGAGGACCTCGTGGTGCACCTGCACGACCTCCAGGAGGCCGCGGCCCTCGGCCAGGGCGCGGCGGCCGAGCTGGTAGCCGGCGGTGAGGGAGGACTCCTCCTGCCGGGACAGGTAGCGCAGGAAGGCCGGGCGGTAGTCGCGGAGCAGGTCCTCGTGCGCGGTCACGACGGCGGCCCCGACGGAGCGGTCATCCGCCTCCCCAGCTCGGCGAGGCCCTCCTCGAGGTCGAGGGCGGTCGTCACCGAGCCGGTGTCCATGCCGAGTTCGACCATCGTGTACGCGACGTCGGGCTGGATGCCGACGACGACGGTGACCGCGCCGCGCAGCCGCGCCATCTCGGCGATGTCGCGCAGCGTGCGGGTGCCGAAGGAGTCCAGGACGTCGAGCGCGGCCACGTCGATGACGACCCCCCGCGCGCGGTCGGCGCCGATCCGCTCCACCAGGTCCCGCTGGAACCGCACCAGCTGGGAGTCGTCGAGGGCCGTGTGGACCGAGGCGATCAGGTTGGGGCCCTGCCGCAGGATCGAGAACAGGCGCGGACTGGTCACGGCCCACCGGCCCCGTCGTCCCGGGCGACCGAGTACCCCAGCAGCCGCTCGGCCTCCTCGAGGCCGCCCTGCAGGTCGCCGATGGTGTTCATCTTGGACAGGTCGACCCCGATGGTGACGAGTGTCTGCGCGATCTCCGGGGACAGCCCCGTGATGATGACGCTCGCGCCCATGAGGCGTGACGCGTCGACGGTCCGCACGAGGTGGTTGGCGACGGACTCGTCGACGTCCGGGACGCCGGTGATGTCGACGACGACGACCTTGGCGCGGTGCAGGCGGATGCCGCTGAGCAGCTGCACGGTCAGCTGCCGGGCGCGCTCGCGGTCGAGGATCCCGATGATCGGCAGGATGAGCAGCCGCTCGCGCACCGGCAGCACCGGCGTCGACAGCTCCCGGATGGAGTCCTGCTGCTGCCGGATGACCCGCTCGCGCTCTTCGACGAAGCTCACCGCGACGGTGTTGGCGATCCGGTTGGCGGCCGGCTCGTAGGCGTCCAGCACCCGGTTGAGCAGCGCGAAGTCCCGCTGGTACTTCTCGAACAGCGACCGGGCGAGGACGTCGCGCAGCAGCAGCACGATGCCGACGACCTCGTGGGTCTCCACGCCGCGGGGGATGATCCGCTCGGACAGGTCGCGGGCGTAGTGCTGCAGCGCCTCCACGCTGCCGGTCTCCAGCACCTCGACGTAGTTGTCGTAGACCAGCGTGGTCTCGGCGGCCATCTCCTGGGAGGTCATGGCCTGCAGCAGGTGTGCCTCCTGGATGCGCCGGGCCCACTCCTGGCGCAGCCGCGTGCGGTGCTCGCGGAGGTGCGCGACCAGCTGGGGCAGCAGACCGTCCAGGTCGAGCCCGGGGGCCCCGTCGGCCGCCGCGGTCACGGTCGGGTTCTCGTTCCGGCTCATGTCTCTCCCCGCCACTTGGTCATGGTCACCGTCGTGCCGCGGCCGGTCTCGGAGACCACCGCGAACTCGTCCATCAGCCGCCGCGCGCCGGGCAGCCCCAGCCCGAGCCCCTGGTAGGTGCTGTAGCCGTCCTGCAGCGCCTGCTCGACGTCGGGGATCCCCGGGCCGGCGTCGCGGGCGACGATCGAGATGCCGCCCCGTGGCTCGGACACCTCGGCCACCACCACCTCGCCGGAGTCGGCGAAGCGCACGATGTTGCGCGCCACCTCGGAGACGGCGGTGGCGATCAGCGTGATGTCGGTGGGGGAGAACCCCAGCCGGGTGGCCAGCTCCCGCGCGGCCTGGCGGGCGGAGACGATGTCGGCGTCGGTGCGGACGGCGACCCGCACGTCGTCGTCCCGCGCGCGGCCCCGCCCCACGAGCGGCCCCGACAGCCGCGCGCACACGGCGCACTCGAGCAGGTGGCGGGCCGCGTCGACCTCCCGCTGGCGCCGCCGGTCGCCGCTGGACAGCGCCAGGAGCACCGGCCGGCACCGCTCGGTCGGCGGCTCCACGCGCTCGGAGACCAGCAGGTACTCCACCCGCAGCCGGGCCCGCGTGCGGTTGAGCTGCGCGGCCACCGCGCCGGCCGTCGACCCGAGCTCGGCGGCCAGCGAGCGGGTGTCCTGACCCGCGACCTCGTGGGCGAGCAGGGTGTCGCGCTCGCGCTCGGACAGCCGGGTGAGCGCCTCGGCCACGGCCGCCCGGTCCTCCTGGGCGAGGACGTCCTCGTCGGGGGCGTCGGGTGGGCGCAGGTCCACGACGCGGTGCTGGTGGCGGCGCTGCCGGTCCTGGTCGCGCCACATCGAGGTGACGACGTTGCGGGCGGTCACGATGGCGTAGGGCTCGAGCATCCCGGGATCGATCCGCTCCGTCGCGGCGAGCACCCGGGCCAGCGTCTCCTGCACCAGGTCGTCGGCGGTCGCGGTGTCCGGCACGCGCGCGGCGACGATCCGGCGCACGAGGGGGATCAGGGCTGCGACGTCCGTAGACTCGCTGCCCTCCTCGTCCGCGCCCACCGGCTCGACGGCCGCCACCCGCGGGACGCTACCGCCGTCGACGGCCCCGCGCTGCGCCGGGCGCGCGCGGCCGCCGCGAGGGCGCGACCCGGCCGGCCGTGCATCCGTTCGGATGAACGTGGCCCCGGGAGGACCACCCCGATCTTGACGGTCCATCACCCACCGTGATGGTTTGCGCCAGCTTGTCACCAGTCCGGGGTGGTCGCACGCCCCGCAGGGACGGCTGTCCGTACTGTCGGTAACCATCTCGGGGGAGTCCCGCATGGCCTACAACGCAATCCCGCGCTCGAGGAGACAACGCGTGCGGAGGGCCGGTTCCGCGGCCCTCGGCGGCGCGCTCTCCGCCGGTCTCGTCGTCCTCGGGGTGGCGGTGCCCGGCACCGCCACCGCCGACACCCGGCCGGCCGCGGGCACCCCCGCCACGGTCTCCGCCGACGCCCTGGGCACCGTCCAGGTCAACGGCGTGGTGTGGGGGATGGTGACCGTCGGCAACACCGTCTACGCGACGGGCAGCTTCACCTCGGCCCGCCCGGCCGGCGCGGCCGCCGGCACGCAGGAGACGCCGCGGGCCAACCTGCTGGCCTTCGACATCCGCACCGGCGCGCTGGTGACGGGCTTCAACCACACGCTCAACGGCCAGGGGCGCACGATCGTCGCCTCGCCGGACGGCTCCCGGATCTACGTCGGCGGCGACTTCACCACCGTGGACGGCGTGGCCCGCGGGCACCTCGCGGCCTTCGACGTGGCCACCGGCAACCTGGTGCAGGGCTTCGCGCCGTCGCTGAACCGGTCGGTCATGTCGCTGATGACCTCCGGGTCGACCGTCTACGCCGGTGGTGACTTCACCACCGCGGCCGGGCAGACCCGCACCCGCCTGGCGGCGTTCAACGCCACCACGGGCGCGCTGACCCAGTGGGCGCCGAGCGCGAACTACACCGTCCGCGGCATGGTCATGGACCCGACGGGCACCCGCGTGGTCTTCGGCGGCCAGTTCTCCGAGGTCAACGGCACCCCGGCGATCGCGCTCGCCTCGGTGGACGCCGTCACCGGTGGGAACACCGACACGTGGGACTACGGCATCACCAACGCCGGCGACAACGGCGGCGTCTACAGCCTGGACACCGACGGCAAGAACGCCTACGCCAACCTGTACGGCTTCCAGGTCGGCAACATCGAGGGCACCGTCGCGTTGAACCCGACCACGCTCGACCTGGTCTGGATGAACGACTGCCACGGCGACCCGTACGACACGTGGTCCAACGGCACCGTCGTCTACCAGGCCGGGCACACCCACGACTGCGAGACCTCCGGCCACTTCCCGGACTCCGCCGTCGACCAGATCTGGAAGCGCGGCATCGCGATGTCGGTGGCCAGCACGGGCACCCTCAAGGCGACCACGCAGGTGCCGCGCTACACCAGCTGGGAGGGGCGGCCGCACCCGTCGGTCCTCAACTGGTACCCGACCCTGAACACCGGCACCGTCACCGGCCAGTTCCAGGGCCCCTGGACGGTCACCGGCGGGCAGAACTACGTCGTCTACGGCGGCGAGTTCACCACCGTGAACGGCCAGCAGCAGCAGGCCCTGGTGCGCTTCGCCGACCCGTCCATCGCGCCGAACCGGCGCGGGCCCGAGGTCACCGCGGCGGGCCTGCGGCCCAACGCCACCTCCACCACGGCCGGTACCGTCCGGGTGGCCTGGCGCTCGGCGTGGGACATGGACAACGAGGAGCTCACCTACTCGGTCTACCGGGACGGCGGCACCACGCCGATCGCCACCTTCACCGCGAAGTCCACCTGGTGGAACACGCCGCTGCTCACCTTCACCGACACCCGTCCGGCGGGCAGCACGGCGTCCTACCGGGTGGCGGTCAGCGACCCCTTGGGCAACACGGTGACCAGCTCGGCGTCCAACACGGTCACCGTCGCCGCGGCCACCAGCGCCTACGCCGGCACGATGCTCGCGGACTCGCCCGCCCAGTACTGGCGGCTCGGTGAGTCCTCCGGCACCAGCGCCTACGACCACGTCGGCACCACCAACCTGACCGAGGGCGCGGGGATCACCCGCGGAACCGCGGGCGCCGTCGCCGGTGACACCGCGATCACCGCCAACGGGACGGCGACCGGCATCGCGGCCGCCAGCACCACGGTGAAGACCCCGACGAACGCGTTCACGGTCGAGGCCTGGGTGAAGACCACCGGCCGCGGCGTCATCGCTCAGTACGGCGACTCGGCCACCGGGGCCAACACCACCAGCGACCGTGCCCTCTACGTCGACGCCGACGGCCGGCTCTCCTTCGGGCTGTCCCGGCGCAGCGGCTTCGGGCCGACGGCGACGACGACCTACACGACCGTGCGCAGCACCGCACCGGTCGCCGACGGGCAGTGGCACCACGTCGCCGCCACCGTCGGCACGGCCGGCACCGTCCTGTACGTCGACGGCGCGCAGGTGGCCGCCGACCCGGCGATGACCCGGGCCAACACCCGGCTCACGTCCGGCTACTGGATGGTCGGCAGTGGCACGCTGACGGGCTGGCCGCAGGCCCCGGCGAGCTCCTCGCTCTCCGGTGCGATCGACGAGGTCGCCGTCTACGCCGCCCCGCTCGCCGCGGACCGGGTCAAGGCGCACCACGCCGCCGCGAACGGCACCGTGCCCCCGCCCAACGCGGCACCGACGGCGGCGTTCACCGCGACCGCCAGCAACCTGGCCGTGGCGGTGGACGGGCGCGGGTCGGCCGACACCGACGGCACCGTGGCCGCCCACGCGTGGGACTTCGGTGACGGGCAGCGCGGCACCG
>NZ_JBJGYT010000066.1:0-6654 GCF_054050135.1 Geodermatophilus sp. SYSU D00705
GGTGTGGGGGGTGCTGAGGGTGTGGGGGGGGTGGTGGGCGGGGGGCGGGGGGGGGGGTGGGGGGGGCGCGCCCCCCCCCCCCCCCCCCCCCCCCCCCCCCCCCCCCCCCCCCCCCCCCCCCCCGACCGCCCCGTTCGCCCGCTCCCTCGACGACCCGGAGCGGGCACGCGACCTCGCCCGGATGAAGCGGCTGGCCACGGGGCTCTTCCTCGCCGCCGCGGCCGTCTTCGTCATCTGCGTCCTCTTGGGACCCGAGACCGGGGCATGGGTCGGCTACGTCCGGGCGACCGCCGAGGCCTCGATGGTGGGGGCGCTGGCCGACTGGTTCGCCGTCACCGCGCTGTTCCGGCACCCGCTGCGGCTGCCGATCCCGCACACGGCGATCATCCCGCGCAAGAAGGACCAGATCGGCGCCAGCCTCGGCGCGTTCGTCCAGGAGAACTTCCTGACCCGCGCGGTGGTCGAGGAGAAGCTGACCACGGTCGACGTCCCGGGCCGGCTCGGCGCCTTCCTCGCCGCCCCCGGACGGGCCGAGCGGCTGGCCGGGGACGCCTCGGCGGTGCTGCACTCGGTGGCCGACCTGCTCAGGGACGAGGACCTGCAGCCCGCCGTCGCCGCCCTCGTCGACCGCAAGCTGCACGCCACCCCCGCCGCTCCCGTGGTGGCCCGCGCCCTGGAGCTGGTCGTCGACGGCGACCGCCACCAGGAGGTGCTCTCGGCCGCGCTGCGGGGGCTGGCCCGCTTCCTCGAGGACAACCGGGTCGTCTTCCGCGCCCAGCTGGGCGACGCCTCCCCCGCGTGGGTGCCCGACTGGGTCGACGACCGCGTGTTCGACCGGGTCTTCGCCGCCGTCCAGGGCTTCCTCGAGGAGGTCGGCGAGGACCCCCGCCACGAGCTGCGGCGGGACTACGACGCCCGGCTGCGGGCCTACGTGCACGCGCTGCGCACCGACCCGGCGACCGCGGGCCACGTCGAGGAGCTGAAGAAGGAGCTGCTCGAGCACCCCGCCGTCCGGAGCTGGTCGGGGTCGCTGTGGAGCAACCTGAAGAACGCCGTCCTCGCCGCCGCCGCGGACCCGGACTCGGTCCTGCGCACCCGGGTCGCCGCGCTCATCCGCGACGGCGCGCGGCTGCTGCAGACCGACCCGACGGTGCGCGAGCTGGTCCAGCGGCGGGCGCACACCATCGCCGGCTCGCTGGTCGAGCGGTTCTCCGGCGACCTGGCCGACCTGGTGGGCGGGACGGTGGCCCGCTGGGACACCGAGGAGACCAGCCGCCGGATCGAGCTGCAGGTCGGCCGTGACCTGCAGTGGATCCGCGTCAACGGCACCGTGGTCGGCGGCCTGGCCGGCCTGGTCATCTACACCGTCGCCCAGCTGCTCGGCTAGCGGAGGCTGACGGCGCAGGAAACCTGCGCGCTCAGCCTCCGCTGGAGCGGCGGGCGGAGGCGGCGGCGTACAGCGCGATGCCCGCGGCGACGCTCACGTTCAGCGACTCGGTGTCCCTCGCGATGGGGATGCGGACGACGAGGTCGCAGCGCTCGCGCACCAGCCGCGACAGCCCGGCGCCCTCGGCGCCCACCACGAGCGCGACCGGGTCGGCGAACCCGTCGAACTCGTGCACGTCGACGTCCCCGTCGCCGGCCAGGCCGACGGTCATGAGCCCGGCGTCCTGGTAGGAGCCCAGGGCGCGGGCCAGGTTGACCGCGCGCGCGACCGGCAGCCGCGCGGCGGCGCCGGCGCTGGTGCGCCACGCCGAGGCGGTCATGCCCACCGAGCGGCGCTGCGGCACGACGACGCCGTGCGCGTCGAACGCGGCGGCCGACCGGACGACGGCGCCGAGGTTGCGCGGGTCGGTGACGCCGTCCATGGCGACGACCAGGGGCGGCCGGCCCGAGTCGCGGGCCAGGTCGAGCAGGTCGTCCGGATGGGCGTACTGGTACGGCGGCACCTGCAGGCCGATGCCCTGGTGCAGCGCTCCGTTCGACATCCGGTCGAACTCGGCCTTGCCGACCTCCAGCAGCGGCAGCCCGCGGTCACCGGCGAGCGCGATGGCCTCTGCGATCCGTTCGTCGAGGGCGCCGCGGGTGGTGTCGCCGGTGACGACGTACAGCGCGGTCGCGGGGATCTGTGCCCGCAGCGCCTCGACCACCGGGTTGCGGCCCAGCAGCAGCTCGGGGGCCTCCTCGGCCCGCTGCCGGCTGCGGTCCCGCTCGGCCCGCCGCCGCGCGTCGGCCTGGGCCCGGCGCTGCGCGGGGTGCCCGGTACGGGCCTCGGCCGGCGGGGTGGCGCCGCGGCCGGCCAGCGCCCGGCGGTTCTTGCCGCCGGTCCCCGCGGTCGCCGTCTTCTTGCCGGCGCCGCTGCTGCGGCCCCGTCGCTGACTGTTGCCGGCCATCAGCGGCTCAGCTCCCATCGGGGTCCGTTCGGGGTGTCCTCGACCTGCACGCCGAGACCGGCGAGCTGGTCGCGGATCGCGTCGGCGGCCGCGTAGTCCTTGCGCGCGCGGGCGGCCTGCCGCTGCTCCAGCGCCAGCGCCACCAGCCCGCCGGTGACCTCGGTCAGCCGGTCGTCGCCCCCGCCGGCGGACCAGCGCGGGTCGAGCGGGTCCAGGCCCAGCACGCCGAGCATGGCGCGCACCGAGCCCAGCGCCGCCGCCACCGCCTCGTCCCGGCCCTCGGACAGCGCGCTGTTGCCGTGCCGCACCGCCTCGTGGACGGCGGCGATCGCGGCCGGGGTGCCCAGGTCGTCGTCCATCGCGGCGCGGAACTCCGGCGCCAGCTCCGGCTTGCCGGCTCCCTCGCCGACCCGTTCGGCCGCCCGCCGCACGAACGACTCCAGCCGCCGGTAGGCCGCTCCGGCTTCGGCGAGCGCGGCGTCGGTGAACTCGATCGTCGACCGGTAGTGCGGGGCGACCAGGTAGTAGCGCAGCTCCACCGGCCGCACCCGCTTGACGACCTCGTCGACCTGCGCGGTGTTGCCCAGCGACTTGCTCATCTTCTCGCCGCCGAGGGTGACCCAGCCGTGGTGCAGCCAGTACCGCGCGAACCCGTCACCGGCGGCCATCGACTGGGCGCGCTCGTTCTCGTGGTGCGGGAAGCGCAGGTCGAGTCCGCCACCGTGGAGGTCGAACTCGGCGCCGAGGTACCGCTCGGCCATCGCCGAGCACTCGATGTGCCAGCCCGGCCGGCCGCGGCCCCACGGTGTCGGCCAGGCAGCGGTGTCCGGCTCGCCGGGCTTGGCGGCCTTCCACAGTGCGAAGTCGCGGGGGTCGCGCTTGCGCTCGTCGGACTCGGTGTCGGCGGCCGGCTGGAGATCACCGAGCGTCTGCCGGGTCAGCTCGCCGTAGCCGGGGAAGCTGCGGACGTCGAAGTAGACGTCGCCGTCGACGGCGTAGGCGTGCCCGCGCTCGATGAGCCGCTCGATCAGCGCCACCATGTCGGGGACGTGGCCCGTGGCCCGCGGCTCGTAGGTCGGCGGCAGCACCCCGAGGACCGCGTAGGCGGAGGTGACCGCCAGCTCGTAGCGGTACGCCCAGGCCCACCACGGCACGCCGTTCTCGGCGGCCTTGGTGAGGATCTTGTCGTCGACGTCGGTGACGTTGCGGACGTAGGTGACCTCGAGGCCGCCGGCGGTGAGCCAGCGGCGCAGCACGTCGAAGACGAGTGCCGACCGCACGTGCCCCACGTGCGGCGGGCCCTGGGGGGTGAGCCCGCAGACGTACATGGAGGCCTGGCCCGCACGCAGGGGCGTGAAGTCGCGGACCGCGCGGGCGGCCGTGTCGTACAGGCGGAGGCTCACTGCGGGGAGTCTACGGAGCCGCGGTGGTCAGGTCGGTCCGGCGTCCACCCGGACCACCAGCGCCGTCGCCATCGCCGCGCGGCCCTCGCCCCGGCCGGTGAGGCCCAGGCCGTCGGTCGTGGTGGCGGTGACGCTGACCGGCGCGCCGAGGGCCGCCGACAGCACCGCCTCGGCCTCAGCCCGGCGCGGCCCCACCTTGGGACTGTTCCCGACCAGCTGCACCGCGGCGTTGCCGACCCGCCACCCGGCGGCGGCGAGCGTGGCGCGCACGTGCTCGAGCACCGCCACCCCGCGGGCGCCGGCCCACCGGGGGTCGTCGGTGCCGAGCAGCCCGCCGATGTCGCCCAGCCCGGCGGCCGAGAGGACGGCGTCGGTCAGGGCGTGGGCCACGACGTCCCCGTCGGAGTGGCCGGCGCAGCCGTCGACCCCCGGCCACTCCAGCCCGGCCAGCCAGCAGGGCCGGCCGGCCTCGATCGGGTGGACGTCGACCCCCAGGCCGACCCGCGGCAGCTCGGCGCTCACCGGCGGGCGCCCAGCCTCGCTGATGGCTCGACCTTGGGCTCGTCCCGCTCCCCGGTCGCCGGCGCTCCCTGCGATGTTCGCTCGCCCGTCGTCCTCACGAGCAACTCGGCGAGGGCCAGGTCGTGGGCGACGGTCACCTTCGCCGCCCGCTCGTCACCGGCCACCGTGGCGACCGGCAGGCCGGCGGCACGGACGACCGCGGCGTCGTCGGTGAGCTCGGCGTCCTCGGGCAGGGCCGCGTAGGCCGCGGCGAGGGCGGCCCGGGCGAAGCCCTGCGGGGTCTGCACCCGCCGCAGCGCCTCCCGCGGCAGGGCGCCGGTCAGCACGCCGTCGTCGTCCACGGTGACGGTCGTGTCGGTCACCGGGAGGACGGGGACCACGGCCGCGGCGCCGGCGGCGAGGGCGCCCAGCACGCGCCGGACGACGTCCGGCGGGGTCAGCGGACGGGCGGCGTCGTGCACCAGCACCGCGTCGGCGTGGTCGGTGGCCGCGGTGAGGGCGGCCCGGACCGACGCGGTCCGGGTGGCGCCGCCCGCGACCAGCCGCACGTCCGCGGGCAGCACCGTCGCGAAGGCGCCGAGCTCCTGGGCCGGGACGGCGACCACCACGTCGGCCACACCGGCGTCCCGGAGGGTGTCCACGGCCCAGCAGACCAGCGCCCGCCCACCGAGCGGGACCAGCGCCTTCGGCCGATCGGCCCCCAGACGCAGACCACTCCCGGCCGCTGCGACGATGCCGACAGCGTGCACGGGAGTGGTCTGGGACGTGCGTAGGTCAGCCGAGCCCGGGCTCAGCTGGCGAGGACCTCGTCGAGGAGCACCTCGGCCTTGTCCTCGTTGGTGCCCTCGGCGAGCGCGAGCTCGCTGACCAGGATCTGGCGGGCCTTGGAGAGCATGCGCTTCTCGCCGGCGGAGAGACCACGGTCCTTGTCGCGACGCCACAGGTCGCGGACGACCTCGGCGACCTTGTTCACGTCACCGGAGGCGAGCTTCTCGAGGTTGGCCTTGTAGCGGCGCGACCAGTTGGTCGGCTCCTCGGTGTGCGGGGCACGCAGGACCTCGAAGACCCGGTTCAGCCCCTCCTGACCGACGACGTCACGGACGCCGACGATCTCTGCGTTGTCGGCCGGCACGCGCACGGTGAGGTCGCCCTGGGCGACCTTCAGCACGAGGTAGGCCTTCTCTTCACCCTTGATGACCCGCTTCTCGATCGCCTCGATGAGCGCGGCACCGTGGTGCGGGTAGACAACGGTCTCGCCGACAGTGAAGCCCATGTGTGTGTGACCCCTTTCGCTGTCCACAGGTTACCACGGCAAACTGACGAACGGGACGGCCCAGATTCGTAAACCCGCAGGTCAGCCGCCCTATGAAGTACCGGGGAGGGGTTGACAGCAGCGTGGTCGATGTGCCTGCACACCCAGCGTCGCCGGGGGTGACCGCCCGCGCACTGGTGCTGGCCACCCACCCCGGCCCCGCGGTCGCGGTGACCGTGGTGGCCACCCTCCTGGCCGTCGCCGCCGGGTGCCCGGCGGGGCGGGTGGCGCTCGTGGGGCTGGCCGTCCTCGCTGGTCAGGCCTCCATCGGCTGGAGCAACGACTGGCTCGACGCCGACCGCGACCGCGCCGTCGCCCGAGCCGACAAACCGGTCGTGCAGGGCGCGGTCGCACCTGCGCTGCTGCGCTCGCTGGCCCTGGCCGCGGTCGCGGCGGCCGTCGTCCTGTCGCTGCTGCTCGGCCTCGTGCCCGGTCTGCTGCTGCTGGTGCTGGTGGCCAGCGGGTGGGCCTACAACGCCGGCCTGAAGCGGACCGCTGCCTCGGCCGTGCCCTACGTGACCGGCTTCGGCGCGCTGCCTGCCGGCGTGGTCGCCGCCGCGCCCGGCGCCCCGGTCGCGCCGTGGTGGCTGGTCGCCGCCGGCGGGGCGCTCGGCGCGGCCGCACACCTGGCCAACGTCGCGCCCGACATCGAGGACGACCTGGCCACCGGCGTGCGCGGGCTCCCCCACCGGCTGGGTGCCCGCGTCTCCGCCGTCCTCGGCGCGCTCCTGCTGGGCGGGGCGTCCCTGGTGCTCGTCCTCGGTCCCGACGGGCCGCCGACCGCGGCGGCCTGGGTGGGGCTCGCGCTCGCGGTGCCCGCCGTCGCGGTCGCGGCGCTCGCGGGCAGTCCCCGGTTCCGGCGGCTGGCGTTCCCCGCCGTCATGCTGCTGACGGTGCTGGACGTCGTCCTCCTCCTGGCCGGCGGGGGGGGGGGGGGGGGGGGGGGGGGGGGGGGGGGGGGGGGGGGGGGGGGGGGGGGGGGGGGGGGGGGGGGGGGGGGGGGGGGGGGGGGGGGGGGGGGGGG
>NZ_JBJGYT010000067.1:0-6620 GCF_054050135.1 Geodermatophilus sp. SYSU D00705
TAAGCACGCCGCCAGCGTTCGTCCTGAGCCAGGATCAAACTCTCCGTAGATGAATTTGCATCCCAGGCCGAGAACCGAGAGCTAGCACTCTCGATGATCCATCAACCAAAGGAATCCCTCACCACACGAAAACGTGCAGTGCGGGGGATTTGTTACTTGGCACTGACTTTCGGCACGCTGTTGAGTTCTCAAGGAGCGGACGCGCAGGAACTCCAGCCTTTTGGGCCTTCGTTCTCGGCGGTGTCTCCACTGTACACCGCGCTCCGCAGCAGTCAAACCGCGGGGGTTTGTCTGGCGGTTGACCAGGCTGGCGGCCCGGTCCGTTCTCGCTCGGTGCACAGAGAACATTACACGGCCTCTGGGCGGTCTGCACGCGGGGGTCCCGTGGGGGTGCTCACAGGGCCCCGGCGGAGGCGTCCGGGCCGGTCCTGCGCCCGTGGAACGGGGTCTGGAGGAGCAGGGGAACGTCCCGCGCCCGGGGTCCCCTCAGGCGACGCCGCGCGGCCGGTACTGCACGCTCACCCGCGGCCCGACCGCCTTGGCCGTCTTGGGGATGCAGTGCTCCCACGTGCGCTGGCAGGAGCCACCCATCACCACGAGGTCACCGTGGCCCAGCGGGAAGCGCAGGCTCTCCCCGCCGCCCACCGGCCGCAGCATGAGGGGACGCGGTGACCCGAAGGAGACGATCGCGACCATCGTGTCGGCGCTGCGCCCTCGGCCGATGCGATCGCCGTGCCAGGCCACGCTGTCGCGACCGTCCCGGTACAGGCACATGCCGGCGCTCACGAACGGTTCCCCCAGCTCGGGGCCGTAGTGGGCGTTGAGCGCGCTGCGGGCCTCGGCGAGCAGCGGGTGCGGCAGCGTCTCGTCGCCCGCGTACCACCTGAGCAGTCGCGGGACGGCGACCTCCCGCTCGTACATCTGGCGCCGGTCGGCCCGCCAACCGATGTCGCCGAGGAGCACCTCGAGCACGGGGTCCGAGCCGGCGACCCAGCCCGGGAGGTGGTCCACCCAGGCCCCACGGCTGAGGTGGTGCCGCGTGGCCCCGAGCGGCCCGAGCGTCGGCTCCTCGGCGAGGTCCCACATCGACGGCTGGTGCGCGAGCGACATGGGCGCAGGCTACGCCGGATCGAACGTGTGTACGACTCCCTACGCCGTGAGGGCCAGGGCGAAGGGCAGGACGCGGGAGGCGCCGGCCAGCCGCAGCTCCCGCCCGGCGACGGTCATCGTCCAGCGCGAGTCGGCGAGGTCGTCGACGAGCAGGACCGGCACCGGCCCCAGTTCCGCCAGCCGCCCGGACAGCTCCGGCCCCACCACGATGCGCTGCCACACCCCGGCCAGGCGGAAGGCGCTGTTGCCGCCGGGCTGGCCGGTCGGTCCGCCGTGCGCCAGGGAGAGCTCGCCGAGGTAGGGCAGCCGGCCGAGACTCGCCAGTCCCTGCGCCAGGCCGGCGACCAGCCGCGGGCGGCGCCGGGAGGGCACCGAGACCACGGCCGCCGGCCGCTCGGCCCAGTCCCAGGCGCCCAGTACGCGCGCGCACGCGCGGAGGAGGTCGTCGTCCGGGGGGACGTCGGAGACCGACCGCCGCACGGGGACGTCGAACGCGGCGTCCGGGTCCTCCTCGAGGCCGGGCGCCTCGAGGTCGAGGGTGACCGTGCCGCCGACGCCGTCGTCCCCCAGGAGCGTGCGCAGCCGCTGCCCCCAGCCGAGGTCGGTCAGGCGGGCGACGGCGCGGCCCGGGTCCAGTTGCTCGCCCGCGGCGATCTTGCCCTTCACCGACACCCCGAGCCGGTCTGCACCGGTGGGCCACTGCGCGCGCGGCGCGAGTTCCACACCGGGACGGTCCAGCACCGCCGACGCGGCCTCGGCCGCCGCCGCGGGGACCTCCGTCGAGTACCAGGGCCCGGCGCAGACGTCGCAGCGGCCGCAGGGCGTGGCGGTCGGGTCGTCCAGCGCCTCCTGCAGGAACGCCATGCGGCACTCGGCCTCGTCGACCGGGCGCGCGTAGGCGATCATCGCCCGCTGCTCGGCCTCCCGCGTCCGTGTCACGCGGGCGTAGCGGTCGGCGTCGTAGACCCACGGCCGCCCGGTGGACCGCCAGCCGCCCTGCACCCGCTCCACCGCGCCGTCGACGGCCAGCACCTTGAGCAGCAGCTCCAGCCGGGAGCGGCGGACGTCCGCCACCGTCTCCAGGCGCGCCACCGACCAGGCTTTCCCGTCGGCCATGGCGGAGAGGACCGCCGCGGCGTGGTCCTCCCGGGGCATGGAGGAGGTGGCGAACCACTGCCAGATGGCGAGGTCCTCCGGGCCGGGGAGGAGCAGGACGTCGGCGTGCTCGACGGCACGGCCGGCCCGGCCGACCTGCTGGTAGTAGCTGACCGGCGAGGACGGGGCGCCCAGGTGGACGACGAAGCCGAGGTCGGGCTTGTCGAAACCCATGCCCAGGGCGGAGGTGGCGACCAGCGCCTTCACCCGGTTCTCGCGCAGCGCCTCCTCGGCGTCCTTGCGGTCGGCGTCGTCCAGCCGGCCGGTGTAGGCGCGCACCTCGTGGCCGGCGTCGCGCAGCAGCGCGGCGGTCTCCTCGGCCGCGGCCACGGTGAGGGTGTAGACGATGCCGCTGCCCGGGAGGTCGCCGAGGTGCGAGGCGAGCCAGGCCAGCCGCGCGCGGTCGGTGGGCAGGCGCAGCACGCCCAGGCGCAGCGAGTCGCGGGCCAGCGGACCGCGGACCGTGGTCACCGAGACACCGCCCGCGCCCAGCTGCTCGGCGACGTCGGCGACCACCCGCTCGTTCGCCGTCGCCGTGGTGGCCAGCACCGGGGTGCCGGCCGGCAGCGTGCCGAGCAGGTCGCGGATGCGCCGGTAGTCGGGGCGGAAGTCGTGCCCCCAGTCGGAGACGCAGTGCGCCTCGTCGACCACGAGCAGGCCACAGCGGGCGACCAGCCCCGGCAGCTGCTCCTCGCGGAACCGCGGGTTGGTCAGCCGCTCGGGCGAGACCAGCAGGACGTCGACGTCGTCGGCGGCGAGCCGGGCGGCGACGTCGTCCCACTCGGTGGCGTTGGCGCTGGAGATCTCCACCGCCCGGATGCCGGCGCGGGACGCGGCGGCGACCTGGTCGCGCATCAGCGCCAGCAGCGGGCTGACCAGCAGCGTGGGACCGGCGCCGCGGCGGCGCAGGAGCGCGGTGGAGACGAAGTAGACCGCCGACTTGCCCCAGCCGGTGCGCTGCACGACGAGGGCCCGCTCGGAGCGCTCGACCAGCGCGGCGACGGCGGCGTCCTGCCCCTCGCGGAACTCGGCGTCGGGGCGGCCGGTCAGCTCCCGGAGGACCTCCAGGGCCTCGGAGGTCAGGGACGGCGGCGCGGCGGTGCTCATGGGTCCCGACAGTAGGGCCGCCGGACGACGGTCCCGGCCGCCGTGCGCGAGCTGGGGAGGGAGGAGGACAATCCACAGACGATGCGACCGCCGGACAACCACGTGCACACCAGGTGGTCCTGGGACACCTCCGAGACCTCGACGATGGCGCGCGCCTGCGAGCGGGCGGTCGCCCGCGGTCTGCCGGCCATCGCCTTCACCGAGCACCTCGACTTCACGACGTGGTCGCCGGACGACCGCGCGACCGCCGACGGCCTGGTCGACCGGCACGCCTCCCGGCACCTGCCGATCGACGTCGAGGGCTACTTCGCCGAGCTGGAGGAGTGCCGCGAGCGCTTCCCCGAGCTGCGGATCTGGTCGGGCGTGGAGACCGGGGAGCCGCACCTGTTCGCCGCCAGCGTCGCCCGCCACCTGAGCGACGCCCCGGTGGACCGGGTGCTGGGGTCGCTGCACTCGCTCAGCCAGGACGGCCGCCTCTACGGCGTGGGCCGGCTGCTCTACCCGGACCCCGACTCCACGATGCGGCGCTACCTCTCCGAGGTCGTCGACATGGTGGAGAGCAGCGACGTCTTCCAGGTGCTCGCCCACGTCGACTTCCCGCGCCGCTACTGGCCCGGCGGCAGCGACCGGTACGCCGAGAAGGACTACGAGGAGGAGTACCGGGCGGTGTTCCGGGCCCTGGCCGGCACCGGGCGGGCGCTGGAGGTCAACACCTCCAGCCCGCTGGCCTCGGTCGACCAGGTGCGCTGGTTCTTCGAGGAGGGCGGCGAGGCGATCAGCTTCGGCAGCGACGCCCACCAGCCGGCCGCCGTCGGCCAGTACTTCGACCTGGCCGTGGACGTCGTCGAGGCGGCGGGGTTCCGCCCCGGCCGGGACGCGTTCGACTTCTGGCGCCGGTGACCGATTCCGCCCGGAACAAGTACTTCACCGCTAAGGGAGTTTGCGGTTAGGGTCAGCCGGTGACCTCCACCCGCCGCGTCGTGATCGCCCTGGGCGGCAACGCGATGACCGGCCCCGACGGGTCGGCCACCCCCAGCGCCCAGCAGGCCGCGATCGCGAGCGCCTGCGCGCACGTGGCGGCGGTCGTGGCCACCGGGGTCGAGGTGGTCCTCACCCACGGCAACGGCCCGCAGGTGGGCAACCTGCTGGTCAAGAACGAGCTCGCCGCGCACGAGGTGCCACCGGTCCCGCTGGACTGGTGCGTGGCCCAGACGCAGGCGACGATCGGCTTCACGCTCGCCGACGAGCTGGACGCCGCCCTCGCCGCGCGGGGGCTCGCGCAGCGCACCGCCAGCCTGGTCACCCGCACCCTGGTCGACCCCGACGACCCGAACTTCCGCGAGCCGTCGAAGCCGGTGGGGCGCTTCCTCTCCCGGGAGAAGGCGGAGACGTTCATCGCGCACGGCCAGATCTGGGAGGACCGCGGGCCGCGCGGCTGGCGCCGCGTCGTCGCCTCTCCGGAGCCGCGCTCGGTGGTCGACGTCCCGGCGATCTCGGCGCTGGCCGGCGCCGGCTTCGTCGTCGCCTGCGCGGGCGGCGGTGGCATCCCGGTGGTGGACGACGGCGACGGCGGCGCCCTGCGCGGCGTCGAGGCGGTCATCGACAAGGACCTCACCGCCGCGCTGCTGGCCGCGGAGCTCGGCGCCGACACCCTGGTGATCGCCACCGACGTCCCGAACGTGATGGTCGACTTCGGCACGCCGTCGGCCCGGCCGCTGGGCGCCGTGACCGCCGCGGAACTGCGTGCGCACGCCCATGCCGGGCAGTTCGCCCGCGGCAGCATGGGCCCCAAGGTCGACGCCGCGCTGCGCTTCGTCGAGGGCGGCGCGGACCGGCGCGCCGTCATCACCAGCCTGGAGCACATCTCCGACGCCGTCCGCGGGGACGCCGTCGGCACCGTTCTGACCGCCTGACCCGTCCGCACCGACCGAGAGGAACGCCGTGCCCGCACCGATCGAGGTCCGCAAGGTCCCGCTGCACAACGTCAGTGACGCCTCCGAGCTGGCCAAGCTCATCGACGACGGCGTCATCGACGCCGACCGGGTCATCGCCGTCATCGGCAAGACCGAGGGCAACGGCGGCATCAACGACTACACCCGGATCATCGCCGACCGCGCCTTCCGCGAGGTGCTCGTGGAGAAGGGCACCCGGCCGCTGGAGGAGGTCAAGCAGGTCCCGATCGTGTGGTCCGGTGGCACCGACGGTGTCATCAGCCCGCACGCGACGGTCTTCGCCACCCTCCCCGAGGACGCCGTCGAGAAGACCGACGAGCCCCGGCTGACCGTCGGCTTCGCGATGAGCGAGGTCCTGCTGCCCGAGGACATCGGCCGCGTCGCGATGGTGGAGAAGGTGGCCGCCGGCGTGAAGCAGGCGATGGCCGAGGCGGGCATCACCGACCCGGCCGACGTGCACTACGTGCAGACCAAGACGCCGCTGCTGACCATCGACACCATCCGCGACGCCCACGAGCGTGGCCAGACGACCATCCTGGAAGAGCCGCACGGCTCGATGGACATCTCCAACGGCACGACGGCGCTGGGCATCGCGGTGGCGCTCGGCGAGATCGAGATGCCGACGCAGGAGCAGATCATGCGCGACCTCTCCCTGTACTCCTCCGTGGCGTCCTGCTCGTCGGGCGTGGAGCTGGACCAGGCGCAGATCGTCGTCGTCGGCAACGCCCGCGGGCACGGCGGCAACTACCGCGTCGGCCACTCGGTGATGAAGGACGCCCTCGACCAGGACGGCATCTGGGCCGCGATCCGCGACGCCGGCCTCGACCTGCCCGAGCGTCCGCACCACACCGACCTCGGCGACCGGCTGGTCAACGTGTTCCTCAAGTGCGAGGCCTCCCCCGACGGCAAGGTCCGCGGCCGCCGCAACGCCATGCTGGACGACTCCGACGTCTCGTGGCACCGCCAGATCAAGGCCTGCGTGGGCGGCGTGACGGCGTCGGTCACCGGTGACCCGGCCGTGTTCGTGTCGGTCGCCGCCGTGCACCAGGGCCCGTCGGGCGGTGGCCCGGTGGCCGCGATCGTCAAGGCGTGACGACAGCCGCGGGAGCATCGCAGCGAGCTCTGCGAGCGAGGAGCGGACCGCGGCGCGGAGTCAGGCAGACGGGCAAGGCCTGACGCCCTCTCGCAGTTGATCATGGGGTGGGGGGGGGGGGGGGGGGGGGGGGGGGGGGGGGGGGGGGGGGGGGGGGGGGGGGGGGGGGGGGGGGGGGGGGGGGGGGGGGGGGGGGGGGGGGG
>NZ_JBJGYT010000068.1:0-5984 GCF_054050135.1 Geodermatophilus sp. SYSU D00705
GGGGCGGGGCGGGGGGTGGCGCCGGCCGCCCCCCCCCCCCCCCCCCCCCCCCCCCCCCCCCCCCCCCCCCCCCCCCCCCCCCCCCCCCCCCCCCCCCGGGGTACCGCGATCAGGTGAGGGCGCGGCGCAGGGCGTCTATGCGCGTGCCCCAGATGCGGCGGGACAGCGCCGCGTCGGGCGCGAAGGTCTCCGCCGCGTGGTAGCTGCCCGGGTACACGTGCAGCTCGCACGGCACACCGGCCGCCATCAGGCGCTGGGCGAAGGCGATGTCCTCGTCGCGGAACAGGTCGACGGTGCCGACGTCGATGAAGGCCGGCGGCAGCCCCGAGACGTCCACGGCCCGGGCCGGCGCGGCGTACTCGTCGGCCGGCTTGCCGCCGAGGTACCAGGCCCAGGCCTCGACGTTGCCGGCGCGGTCCCAGATGCCGATGTCGGTGATCTCCTGGCTCGACGCCGTCTCGTTGCGGTCGTCGATCATCGGGTAGATCGGCATCATGAACCGGATGGCCGGGCCGCCGCGGTCGCGGGCCAGGAGCGCGGTGGCGATGGTCAGGCCACCGCCCGCGCTGGCCCCGTAGACGGCGATCCGGTCGGCGTCCACCCCGAGGTCGGCGGTGTTGCCCGCCATCCAGCGCAGCCCGGCGTAGCAGTCCTCGACCGGGGCGGGGTGGGGGTGCTCGGGGGCCAGGCGGTACTCCACCGAGACCACCACGGCGCCCAGCTGCTCGCACAGCATCGTGGCGGCGACGTCCTCCCCGGCCACGTCGCCGAGGATCATCCCGCCGCCGTGGATGTAGTAGACGCCCGGCAGCGTGCCGGTCGCGCCGGCCGGGCGGTAGATCCGCACGGAGATGTCCGGCTCGCCCTCCGGCCCGGGGACGGCGCGGTCCTCCTTCGTGACGTTCGGGTTCTCCGGGACCTCCATGGACGCGAGGATCTGCTGCACCGCCGCCCGCCGGGCCACGATGTCGGGGATCGAGTTGAAGCCCCCGGGCAGGGCCTCCAGCAGCCCGTCGAGCGGGACGCGGCACTCGGGGTCGATCAGTTCACGGCGGGACATGGGTCCTCCATCGGGTCGGGTGCGGGGCGGTGCGCGGGACCGGCGAGGGTGCGGCCGGGGGACGGGGGTGCAGCGGCGGGCGGGTGCGGCGCCCGGCTGGCACGATGACCGGGAGAGGGGGTCCGGTGACGTCGTCGTTCGAGGTCCCGCTCACGCGGCGGGAGGCGGTCCTCCGGCGGCTGCGGCAGGAGATCACCTCCGGGCAGCTGCCGACGGGCACCGTGCTCAAGGACGCCGAGCTCGCGGCGCGGCTGGGCGTGAGCATCACCCCGGTGCGCGAGGCCATCACCCAGCTGGCCGCCGAGGGCCTGGTCGACGTCGCGCCCAACCGCACCCGGAAGGTCGCCGGCCTCACCCAGAAGTCGGCGCTCGAGCTGGTCGACGTCATGGAGCTGCTGGCCTGCGCCGGGTTCGCCGGGGGCGTGGACAACCTGACCGAGGAGCACCTCGCCCGTCTGCGCACCCGCTACGCGGAGTACACCGCCGCGCTCGCCCGCGGCGACGTCACCACGGCCTCGGCGGCCGGGGCGGACTTCAGCACGATCGTGGTGATGGCCAACGGCAACCGGGAGCTCCAGTCGATGCTGGACCTGGTGGTGGTGCGGGTGCTGCGCATGCTGGCCATGGACTCCCACAGCGACTCCTGGCGGCCGTGGGTCGAGGGCTACGGCGCGGTGCTGGAGTTGCTCGAGCGGGGCGACCGCGCCGGGGCCGTGGCCCGCTACCGGCAGATCTACGTCGAGTTCCGCGCGGCGGTGGAGCGCTCCCTGTGGCCCGGGGACGGCGGGGGCACCTGACGGCGCCGGCGCCGGGGCGCGGCGCCGACCCGGGTCACGGACGTCGTCGTCCGTGACCCGGGCGCCGCGGCGGGTGGTGGTCACGCGTTGAGGAGGAAGCCCTCGTAGCCCTTGGCGGCGACCTCGTCGCACTTCTTCCGGTACTCGCCGACGCCGCCGGCGTAGGGCATGAACACCCGTGGCTTGCCGGGGACGTTCGCGCCCATGTACCAGGAGTTCGCCTTGGGGTAGAGCGTGTACGAGGCGATGAGGTTGACGTGGTCGACCCACGCGTCCTGGGCCTCCTGGCTGGCCTCGATCGTGCGCAGGCCCTGGTCGCGCAGGTGGGCGATGGCGTCGCACACCCAGTCCACGTGCTGCTCGATCGACACGATCATGTTCGAGAGCACCGACGGGCTGCCCGGGCCGGTGATCATGAAGAGGTTCGGGAAGCCGGCCGAGCCGATGCCCAGGTAGGTCCGCGGCCCGGCGCTCCACGTCTCCTTGAGGGAGGCCCCGCCCCGGCCGCGGATGTCGACGTTGGTCAGCGAGCCGGTCATGGCGTCGAAGCCGGTGGCGTAGACGATGGCGTCGAAGACGTACTCGTCGGCCGCCGTCCGGATGCCCTTCTCGGTGATCTCCACCAGCGGCTCGCGCTGCAGGTTGACCAGGTGCACGTTCGGGCGGTTGTAGGTCTCGAAGTACTGCGTGTCCAGGCAGGGGCGCTTGGTGCCGATCGGGTACTCGGGGCACAGGTCCGCGGCGGTCTGGGGATCCTCGACGATCTGCTTGACCTTGCGGTGGACGAACTCCCGGGCGAGGTCGTTGGCCTCCTGGGAGAGCGTGAGGTCGGTGTAGGTGGTCAGCAGGTTGACCAGGCTGCCGCTCTCCCAGGCCTCCTCGAACCGTGCCTCGCGCTCCTCCGCGGACACCTCCAGCGCCGACTTCGTCGCCGGCGCGATCGGGACGCCGAACGCGGACTCCTTCTGCGCCTGCCGGTAGGACCGGTACTGCTCCTTCATCTCCGCGATCTCGTCGGGGCGCAGCTTCCGGTTGCGGGCGGGCAGCGAGTACGCGGGGGTGCGCTGGAAGACCGTCACGTCGGCGGCCTCGGCGGCGATGACGGGGATCGACTGCACGCCGGAGGACCCGGTGCCGATGACGCCGACGCGCAGGCCGGTGAAGTCCACGCCCTCGTGCGGCCAGTGCGCGGTGTGGTAGCTGGCGCCCTTGAACGTCTCGCGGCCCGGGATCTCCGGGTGCTTGGACGCCGACAGGCACCCGGTGGCCATGACCAGGTACGGGGCGGTCACCGCGTCCCCGTGCTCGGTGCGGACCTCCCAGGTGCCGGTCTCCTCGTCGAAGTGCGCGGCGGTCACCCGGGTGCGGAAGACGATGTCCCTGCGCAGGTCGAAGCGGTCGGCGACGTGCTGGGCGTACCGGAGGATCTCGGGCTGGGTCGGGTAGCGCTCCTGCCACTCGAAGTGCTGCTCCAGGTCCGGGTCGAAGGAGTAGGAGTACGCCAGGCTCTCGATGTCGACCCGCGCGCCCGGGTAGCGGTTCCAGTACCAGGTGCCGCCGACGTCGGTGCCGGCCTCGAACACCACCGCGGTCAGGCCCATGCCTCGGAGTCGGTGCAGCAGGTACATGCCGGAGAAGCCGGCGCCGACGATGACGGCGTCGACGGTGGCCGGTACGGACGGGGTCGCGGCCTGGGGGTCGGCTGCTGGTGCGGACACGGGTCCTCCTGGGCGGAGCCGGGATGGGGTGGGGAAGGCACGCCGGCCGGGACGGCCGTCGTGGAGTGGGGGAGCGGGCTCAGGCGGGCTGAGAGGCGGTGCGCGCGGCGATCGCGGCGGTGACGTGGTCGATGGCGGCCGCGGATCCGGGCAGCAGGCCGACCATCGTGAAGAAGCCGTGCATCTGGCCGTCGAAGCGGCGCAGGTCCACCGGCACGCCCGCCCAGGCGAGCCGGCGGGCGTAGGCCTCGCCCTCGTCCCGCAGGACGTCGTGCTCGGCGGTGATGACCACCGCCGGCGGCAGGCCGGAGAGGTCGGCGGCCCGCAGCGGTGCGGCGTCCGGCTGGAGGCGGGAGTCCGGGTCGGGCGCGTAGTGGTCCCAGAACCAGACCATGCTGTCGCGCGAGAGCATCAGCTGGTTGGCCGGGTCGGCGTAGGACTCGGTGTCCATGCCGGCGTCGGTGACGGGGTAGACCAGCACCTGCAGGTCGATGTCCGGCGCGCCGGCCGCCCGGGCGCGCTGGGCCAGGACGGCCGCGAGGTTGCCGCCGGCGCTGTCGCCGCAGACGACGAGGGGGCCGCTGCCGCCGAGCGACTCCCGCCGCTCGGCGATCCACCGCAGCGCCGTCCACGAGTCCTCGACCGCGGTCGGGTACCGGTGCTCGGGGGCCAGCCGGTAGTCGACGAGCACGGTGGCCATGCCGGTGCGGTCGGCCAGCACGCGGCCGAGGGTGTCGAACTCGGGCGCGGTGCCGATGACCCAGCCGCCGCCGTGGAGGTAGACCAGCACACCGCGCGGTGTCGGGGTGGGGGTGAGGACCCGGACGAGGATCTCGCCGCCGGCCACGGGGACGCGCTCGTCGCGGACCTCGTGCACCTCCGGCCCCGGCCCGTACAGCTCGCGCAGCGCGGCGGTCAGCCCGCGGGCCTCCTGAGGGGTCATCTCGTGCAGCGGCGGACCGCCACCGGCTGCCATCTGGGTCAGGAAGGCCGTCGTCGCCTCGTCCAGTGCCATGCGCGTTCCCTCGACGTCAGTGGGGCTCTGGCCATCGGGGTCCGCTCGTCACCCGATGGGGTGTGATCGCCGCCACAAAATAGGATGCATCGTCGCCGAGGGTCAATGTGCCGCCGGCCCACAAAAGTCACGGTCCCGGTGGACACGACGACGGCGGCACGGGTCCGCAGCGGCTCACCGCGCCGGCTCGGCGGGAATCGCCGGGACCCCCGTCGGCGGGCCGACGCGTCAGCGCGTGTGGTGCGCCGCCCGGTGCTCGGCGAGGGCGTCCAGGCCGAAGTCGCCCTCCGGGTCGCGCCACACCGAGTGCGCGTGGTTGGCGCCGTCCTGCGTGTCGTCCCACTCCACGAGCAGCCGCGGCCCCTGCAGGCGGAAGTAGTGCGGCCGGCCGGGTTCGGTGGAGCCGGCCCACGCGAAGTGGACGCCGTCGACGTCCACGGGTGGGGCGACGCCGTCGGGAACCCGTCCCAGGTGCGCCGCGAGCAGCGCCTCGAGCAGGGCCCGCTGGGTGCCGTCCAGCTCCCCGGCCGCGAGTCCGCGCGGCTCCCGCGTGAGGGCCAGCCGGCCGTCGTCCGGGCCGGGGTCCCCGTCGTCGCCGGGGAGCAGCCGCGGGCGGTTGCGGCTGACGATGTCCGACGGGGGGCGGTCGAGGAGCACCGCCCGGGCACGCAGGTCCGGCGCGAGCGACCGGACCAGCTCCCGCGCGAGGTCCTCCGTGCCGCCGAGCGCCCGCAGCGCGCCGCCCCCCAGCAGCGGGGCCGCGGCCGGATTGGCCCCGAGGAAGCACGGGGTCACCGCCCGCACCCGCCCGTCCACCACCAGGTTGTTCAGCGAGACGTGGTGCCCGCCGAGACGCCAGCCCCACGGGTCGGTGCCGCCGGGCTCGCCGAACACCCGCAGGTAGTACAGGCCGGGGTCGCGGTACCGCTCCCGGCCACCGCGCCGCGGGAAGCCCTCGGCACGGTCGAGCACGTTCTCCAGGCCCAGGACGGCGCAGACGGTCACGTAGCCGGCCGTCGACAGGCCCGTGCTCACCAGCTCCATCGCGAGCGACTGCTGGAGGGGGCGCTGCGCACCCAGCGGCAGCCCGCCGTGGTCGGTGGGGACGTAGTGCCAGCGCACCCGCTCCCGTTCCGCCGACGGGCCGGCCACCGGCCCGGGGCGCCGGGCGAGGTCCCGCTGGCCGGGGTCGAGCGAGGCCAGCCACGCCGTCGCCGCGGCGGCCATCCGGCCGGCGACGACCGCGGGGGCGGGCCGTCCGTCGTCGAGGGGATCCATCAGCCGGTCCGTTCCGGCGGTGGGGGGGCCCGCCCACCCCCCCCCGTGGCCGGCCGGCGCCCCCGGCGGCCGGCTTGCCGCTCCGCTCGTCGGCCCAGTGGCCCCCCCTGTGCGGC
>NZ_JBJGYT010000069.1:0-5659 GCF_054050135.1 Geodermatophilus sp. SYSU D00705
CGGTGCCGCGCTGCCCGTCACCGAAGTCCCACGCGTGGGCGGCCACGGTGCCGTCGGTGTCGGCCGACCCGCGCCCGTCCACCGCCACGGCCAGGTTGCTGGCGGTCGCGGTGAACGCCGCCGTCGGGGCGGCGTTGGCCGGCGGCTGGGGCTGCGGCTCCGGCTGCGGGGTGGGCTCGGCGGTCCCGGCCGGCCGGACGGCGAACGCCGTCACGCGCACGGCGGTCGCCACGGTGGCGCTGGTCGGCCGGTAGGCGGCCAGGCCGACCGCACCCGGTGCCTGCAGCGCCGCGGTGGTGTCGGTGCGGACCAGCTGCGGCGTGGCCGGCTCGGCCTGTCCGTCGGCCCACACCGTCGCCCTGATGTCGGTCGGTCCGGTCCCGGAGACCTGCACCCGCACGTTCAACGTCGTGCCGGGCGTGTAGGTCAGCCCCGGGACGACGACCTCGCCGCCGGGCCAGGCCTCCACGCCACCGGCGAGCCGGGACAGCGTGAGCGAGACCCTGCCGTCCGCGGCCACCTTCGCCAGCACGCGGTACTCGTTGCCCGCCGACACCCGCCGGCCGGACACGTACACGTACGTGCCCCCGCCGGTCGGCACAGCGCTCAGGGTGAAGGACGTCCGGACGTCGACGTCGGTCGCGGACACCCCGCCCAGGTGCGCGCCGGTGTTGTTGCCCGCCGACGGCAGGGACAGCGTCGCCGTCCCCGGGGCCACGGACAGCCGGGGTGCGCCGACCGACGCGGTCCACGCGCCGCCGACGTCCGCGCTGCCCCAGCCCCCGGACACCGTGCGGTTGAAGGTGTCCCCGGCCGTGAGCGGCACCCCCGCCGCGGCCGCCACGGTGACCGACCGCGTGGTCGTCGCCGTGCCGCCGCGCTCGTCGGTGACCGTGAGCCGGACGGTGTACGTGCCCGCCGCGGCGTAGGTGTGCGACGCCGTGACACCGGTGCCGCGCTGCCCGTCGCCGAAGTCCCACGCGTGGGAGGCGATCCGGCCGTCGGGGTCGCTCGAGCCGGCGCCGTCCACCGCCACCACCAGGCCCAGGGGCGCGGTGGTGAAGACGGCCGTGGGCAGCTGGTTGGGCGGCGGGGCCAGCACGCTGACCTGCCGCTGCGTCGTCGCCGTGGCGCCGCGGTCGTCGGTGACCGTGAGGGTGACGGGGTAGGTGCCGGTGGTCGCGTAGGTGTGCGTCGCCTGCGCGCCGGTGGCGGTCGAGCCGTCACCGAAGGTCCAGGCGTAGGAGACGATGCGGCCGTCCCGGTCGCCCGAGCCCGCGGCGTCGACCACGAGGTCGAGCTCCGTCGTCTGCGGGAGGAAGGCCGCGTCGGGGACGGCGTTGGGGACGACGCCCGTGCTGCCGATGCTGTAGTGCCTGCCAACCTGCTCGCGGGTCAGGACGACCGGGTACACGGCGACCTCGTCGATGCGGCCGTTGAAGTACACCGATCCCGACCAGGTCCGGTCGGCACCGATACGCCAGTAGCCGGTGATCTCCTGCGCCATGCTCGTGTCGGCGCGGGAAGCGACGAGCTGGCCGTCCACGTACAGGGCCATGCCACTCGGGCCGACGGTCCCCACGATGTGGTGGAAGACCCCGTTGTTGTAGCTCGCCGGGCTGACCAGCTCACGGCCGGCCCCCGTGTAGACGGCGAAGTGGACCCGTCCCTCCGGATCCAGCCACAGCTGCCGGTCGTGGTTGTTGCTCAGGCCGCTCTTCTGGTCGCCGAAGCCGACGATCTTACCGCCGGCGGTGGTCCGGGTCTCGAACCACGCCTCGACGGAGAAGGTGTGCAGCCCGCGCACGGGAGTCTGGGTCGTCAGGTAGCCCGACGTCCCGTTGAACCACACCGACGTGTCGGTGTCACCCTTCAGCCCACCGGCCCAGTTCTGCTGCGTCCCCGGCTGGTACAGCGCGTCCGACGTGCCGGCGTGGTCGAAGGCGGTCGCCCCCGAGCGCTCGCCCAACGGCCAGTAGTTCGACGCGCCGTCGGCGTGCACGGCAGCGGAGTAGGGGCGCTGCCGGCCGACCCCGGACGCGGTCCCGCTGGCGGTACCGATGACGACCTCGTTGCCGTAGGCGTCGCTCACGGTCACGCGGTAGGTGTGCACGCCGGCCGCGACCGCCCGATCGATCCACGCCTGCGGAGCGACCTGCCACCAGGTGGCGTCCCGGGTGAACTGGGCGACCGGCGTCGTCCCGCCGTCGCGGTGGATGCGGTACGTGAGGGACCCGTTGTCCATGTCGCTGCTGCCGGGCCACGCCACCCGGAGCGCGCCGTCGGCGACCCGGGTGACGCTGACGGAGCCCGCGGCGACCGCAGGACCCACGTCGTTCGGCGCGATGCCGGGCATGGCGTAGCGCACCAGGCCCTGCTGCCGGACCCCGTTCACCGTCGGGAACTCGCCGCCGTACACGACGTACTGATCGTTCCCGGTCACGCTCCAGCCGGCCTGGTACTGCCCGGTCACGGTGCCCTGTGCCATGTTCGGGAACCACGGCAGCAGCGCAGGCGCGGGCTGACCGGTGAAGTTGGCATTGGCCTGGGTCGCCGTTCCGACCGTGCCCGTGGCGGCCAGGCTGACCGCGGTGGCCCGCTTCCAGACCTGCGGGCTCTGCTCCGGGAAGCCGGCGATGTTGATGCACGTGTGTGCGTGCGAAGCGGTGTAGAGCGCCCCGTTGGACGGGTGACTGGCGTAGGTGTCGCCGCGGCAGTCGGCGATCCACCGGGCCTTGCCGCCGTTGGCGTCGGCCGCGAACGAACCCTCGAGGTTGCCAGGGCCGTAGTAGTCGTAGCCCGTGCCGTAGACGGTGGTGCCGTCGGTCGACAGGCTCCAGACGGCGGAGTTGACGCCGTGGTTGGTGATGAGCCCGTTGATCCCGAACGGACGCGTGGCCCCGGTCACCGGGTCGAGCGCGCCGATCCCCGTCGCCCGCACGCCGTTGAGGCTGTGGAAGCGGCCGCTCACGACCACCTGAGAGCCGCCGCCGGTGAGGACGATGGCGAGGACGTCGTTCGACGTCTGACGGTTGCGCGCAGCGTCGAGCGTCCCAGAGATCGGCTGACCCGCGGCGTCGAAGAAGGGCAGCCGGTTGCCCTCCGTCGGGCCCGCGCCGGGAACCGGGGCCCAGGGCAGGAGAGCCCCGGTGGTCGCCGAGACCGCGGCCAGGCGCGTACGGCTGACGCCGCCGACGGCACTGAGCCCACCACCGAGGTACACGGTGCTGTTGGTGGCGGCCAGCGCGCGTACCTGCCCGTTCACGCTGGGTGCCCACGAGCTGACGAGCGCGCCGGTGGCGGTGTCGTAGGCGGCCACCCGGTTGCGGGGCTGACCGTTCGCGACCGTGAAGTCGCCGCCGACGTAGACCCGCTTGCCGTCGGGGGACGCCGCGACGGCGAGCGCCTGGGCGTTGAGGTCCGGCGCGAAGGAGGTGACCAGCTCGCCGGTGCGGATGTCGTAGGCGAGCAGGTTGTTGCGCACCGTCTCCTGGGTGCCGGCCGCCGCGCCGGCCGGGCGGGCCCGGGTGAACGAGCCCGCGGCGTAGACGGTGTTGCCGACGACGACCTGCGACCAGACGACGCCGTCGATCTGCACCGTCGGCAGCGGGTCGGCCGAGACCGTGGCCGGCGACGCCGGGCTCACGACGGGGGGCGCGGAGTCCGCGCGGGCCGCCCCGGGCACCAGCGTCCCGAGCACGCCCCCGGCGAGCAGCACGCCCACCGAGGCCGCGATCACCTTCCTCCCGGCAGCAGCCGCCCGCTCCCCCATGGTGCCCCCCGTGTCGTTCCAGCACTGACCCGTCCGCTTGGACGAGCGCCGAACACTAAGCGTCACGAAAGGACGGGGAACAGTGGGCGTCACCCCACTCGATACGGTGCTGACGTGCGGTGACACCCGCCTCTTCCGCAGGAGAAATCACTCAGGGTGAGGGAGTCCCGCTTGCCCGGCCACCCGCTCGGGTGGGTGACCGCCCCTCACCCGGCCGCGCGGCGGGCCCCCCGGCACCCTCCCCCGGCCGGACACGAGGGAGCCCCCGCCGGAGCCGGGCGGGCTCCGACGGGGGCTCCCGTCGTGGTGCGGAAGGTCAGCCGACCGGGCGGACGCTGAACCCCGTCACGCGGACCGCGGTGGCCGCGGTGTTGCCGGCCGACCGGTAGGCGCTGACGCCCACCGAGCCGGCGGCCTGCAGCGCCGCGGTGGTGTCGGTGCGGACCAGCTGCGGCGTGGCCGGCTCGGCCTGCCCGTCGGCCCACACCGAGGCGCGCACCGTCGTCGTCCCCGTGCCACTGACCTGGACCCGCACGTTGAGCAGGGTGCCCGCGGTGTAGGTCAGGTTCGGGACAACGACCTCGCCGCCCGGCCAGGCCTCCGTGTTGGCCGAGAGCCGGTTCAGGATCATCGAGACCTGACCGTTGGCGGCGACCTTCACGTTGACCTTGTACTCGTTGGCGGCGTCGATCCGCCGGCCCACGACGTACATCGACGTGGCACCCGCGGTCGGCATCGCGGTCAGCGCCAGCTGCGTCCGGATGTCGGCACTGGTCACCGCCACGTCGCCCAGGTGGGCGCCGGTGTTGTTCCCCGCCGAGGGCAGGTTCAGCACCGCCGCGCCAGGGGTCACCGACAGCCGGGTGGCGCCGGCCGTCGCCGTCCACGCGCCGCCCACGTCGGCCGTGCCCAGCCCGCCGGAGACGGTCCGCCCGAAGGCGTCGGAGGCGAACACCGCGGGGTCGGCCGGCGGGGCCGCCGCGGCCACGGTCACCTCCCGGGTGGCCGACGCCGTCGCGCCGTCGTCGTCGGTCACCGTGAGCCGGACGGTGTAGGTGCCGGCCCTGGCGTAGGTGTGCGACGCCGTCGCCCCGGTGCCGCGCTGCCCGTCGCCGAAGTCCCACGCGTGGGCGGCCACGGTGCCGTCGGTGTCCGCCGACCCGCGCCCGTCCACCGCCACGGCCAGGCCGTCGGTGCTGGCGGTGAACGCCGCCGTCGGCGCCGCGTTCTGCGGCTGCCCGCCGCCCGCGCCCACCGGGGTGGCCGCGAACGAGGAGACGCGGACCGCGGTGGCCGCGGTGGCGCTGGCCGGCCGGTAGGCGGAGATGCCCACCGAGCCGGCGGCCTGGAGCGCCGCGGTGGTGTCGGTGCGGACCAGCTGCGGCGTGGCCGGCTCGGCCTGCCCGTCGGCCCAGACCGAGGCGTTCACCGTGGTGGTGGCGGTCCCCGAGACCTGGACCCGCACGTTGAGCACGGTGCCGGCCGTGTAGGTCAGCCCCGGGACGACGACCTCGCCGCCGGGCCAGGCCTCCGCGTTGCCGGCCAGCCGGGACAGGACCAGGGAGACCTGACCGTTGGCAGCCACCTTGACCAGCACCCGGTACTCGTTGCCCGCCGACACCCGCCGGCCGGACACGTACACGTACGTGCCCCCGCCCGTGGGCATCGAGCTCAGCGCGACCTTCGTGCGGACGTCGGCGCTCGTGACGGCCACGTCGCCCAGGTGGGCGCCGGTGTTGTTGCCCGCCGACGGCAGCGAGAGCACCGCCGCGCCCGGGGTCACCGACAGCCGGGTGGCGCCGGCCGTCGCCGTCCACGCGCCGCCCACGTCGGCCGTGCCCAGCCCGCCGGAGACGGTCCGCCCGAAGGCGTCGGAGGCCAACGCCG
>NZ_JBJGYT010000070.1:0-5449 GCF_054050135.1 Geodermatophilus sp. SYSU D00705
TTGTCCGGCGGCGTCCTACTCTCCCACCCCGTCTCCGGGGCAGTACCATCGGCGCTGAGAGGCTTAGCTTCCGGGTTCGGAATGAGACCGGGCGTTTCCCTCTCGCCATGGCCGCCGTAACGCTGTGAACATGTCGAACCTGCCGGGGCCGGTTCGTGCGTTCAGAACTACACAGTGGACGCGTGGTGCATGCTTTGACTTGGATCTTCCGGAGCGGAGGCTCTTGGAGGTGTGTGGTCAAGCCCTCGGCCTATTAGTACCGGTCAGCTCCACGCCTTGCGGCGCTTCCACTTCCGGCCTATCAACCCGCTGGTCTGGGCGGGGGCCTTACCCGGTTGTCCCGGTGAGAGACCTCATCTTGAAGCGAGCTTCCCGCTTAGATGCTTTCAGCGGTTATCCCTGCCGAACGTAGCCAACCAGCAGTGCACCTGGCGGTACAACTGGCACACCAGAGGTTCGTCCGTCCCGGTCCTCTCGTACTAGGGACAGCTCTTCTCAAGTCTCTTACGCGCACGGCGGATAGGGACCGAACTGTCTCACGACGTTCTAAACCCAGCTCGCGTACCGCTTTAATGGGCGAACAGCCCAACCCTTGGGACCTACTCCAGCCCCAGGATGCGACGAGCCGACATCGAGGTGCCAAACCATCCCGTCGATATGGACTCTTGGGGAAGATCAGCCTGTTATCCCCGGGGTACCTTTTATCCGTTGAGCGACACCGCTTCCACATGCCGGTGCCGGGTCACTAGTCCCAGCTTTCGCTCCTGCTCGACCCGTCGGTCTCACAGTCAAGCTCCCTTGTGCACTTGCACTCGACACCTGATTGCCAACCAGGCTGAGGGAACCTTTGGGCGCCTCCGTTACATTTTGGGAGGCAACCGCCCCAGTTAAACTACCCACCTGACACTGTTCCTGATCCGGATCACGGACCGAGGTTAGACATCCAATTCGACCAGAGTGGTATTTCAACGGCGACTCCACGGACACTGGCGTGCCCGCTTCACAGTCTCCCACCTATCCTACACAAGCCGAACCGAACACCAATATCAAGCTATAGTGAAGGTCCCGGGGTCTTTCCGTCCTGCCGCGCGTAACGAGCATCTTTACTCGTAGTGCAATTTCGCCGAGCCTGTGGTTGAGACAGCTGAGAAGTCGTTACGCCATTCGTGCAGGTCGGAACTTACCCGACAAGGAATTTCGCTACCTTAGGATGGTTATAGTTACCACCGCCGTTTACTGGCGCTTGAGTTCTGAGCTTCGCCCCGAAGAGCTAACCCGTCCCCTTAACGTTCCAGCACCGGGCAGGCGTCAGTCCGTATACATCGTCTTACGACTTCGCACGGACCTGTGTTTTTAGTAAACAGTCGCTTCTCACTGGTCTCTGCGGCCGGCCACCGCTGCCCCGCGCCAGGCGGATGACGGTAACCGGCCCCCCTTCTCCCGAAGTTACGGGGGCATTTTGCCGAGTTCCTTAACCACAGTTCGCTCGATCGCCTCGGTATTCTCTACCTGACCACCTGAGTTGGTTTGGGGTACGGGCCGCTCGGAACTCGCTAGAGGCTTTTCTCGGCAGCATAGGATCATCCCATTCGCCTCAGTCGGCTATGCGTCAGGCCTCACCCACGTGCGCCACGGATTTACCTATGGCGCGGGCCACACCCTTGCACCGGTACTACCACTCACCGGTGGGACTACCTTCCTGCGTCACCCCATCGCTTGCCTACTACCAGTCCGGGTCCCAGCCTCGACCACTCCGCTCCACAAGGGAGCTCGGCGGCCTCGGGTGGTTAGCATCGCTGGGTTCGGCATGGGCGCTCCTTCGCGGGTACGGGAATATCAACCCGTTGTCCATCGACTACGCCTGTCGGCCTCGCCTTAGGTCCCGACTCACCCTGGGCGGATTAGCCTGGCCCAGGAACCCTTGGTCTTCCGGCGGGGGAGGTTCTCACTCCCCTCTCGCTACTCATGCCTGCATTCTCACTCGCGTGGCGTCCACGGCTGGATTCCTCCGCCGCTTCACCCACCACGCGACGCTCCCCTACCCATCCCAGCCCCTGGCCGGCTCCACGAGGAAGACCGACGGGGTCGTGCTGGAATGCCACGGCTTCGGCGGTGTGCTTGAGCCCCGCTACATTGTCGGCGCGGAACCACTTGACCAGTGAGCTATTACGCACTCTTTCAAGGGTGGCTGCTTCTAAGCCAACCTCCTGGTTGTCTCTGCGATCCCACATCCTTTTCCACTTAGCACACGCTTAGGGGCCTTAGCCGATGATCTGGGCTGTTTCCCTCTCGACTACGAACCTTATCGCCCGCAGTCTCACTGCCACGCTCTCACTTACCGGCATTCGGAGTTTGGTTGACGTCAGTAACCTTGTGGGGCCCATCGGCCATCCAGTGCTCTACCTCCGGCAAGAAACACGTGACGCTGCACCTAAATGCATTTCGGGGAGAACCAGCTATCACCGAGTTTGATTGGCCTTTCACCCCTACCCACAGCTCATCCCCCAGGTTTTCAACCCTGGTGGGTTCGGTCCTCCACGCGGTCTTACCCGCGCTTCAACCTGGCCATGGGTAGATCACTCGGCTTCGGGTCTAGAGCACGCGACTGAGACGCCCTGTTCGGACTCGCTTTCGCTACGGCTACCCCCCACGGGTTAACCTCGCCACGTACCGCTAACTCGCAGGCTCATTCTTCAAAAGGCACGCAATCACCCCGGCCGCACAGGTGCGGCGCCGGGCTCTCACGGCTTGTAGGCACACGGTTTCAGGTACTATTTCACTCCCCTCCCGGGGTACTTTTCACCTTTCCCTCACGGTACTAGTCCGCTATCGGTCACCAGGGAGTATTCAGGCTTAGCGGGTGGTCCCGCCGGATTCACACCGAATTTCACGGGCTCGGTGCTACTTGGGAACACGTTCGGGAGGGACCGGATTTTCGTGTACGGGGCTCTCACCCTCTACGGCGACCCCTTCCAGAGGCCTTCCACTAACCACGGTCCTTTCTCACTCCCCGACACCCCGGCAGAGGTGCCAGAACGGTCCCACGACCCCGACCACACAACGCCTGCCGGCTATCACATGCGATCGGTTTAGCCTCATCCGCTTTCGCTCGCCACTACTCACGGAATCACGGTTGTTTTCTCTTCCTGTGGGTACTGAGATGTTTCACTTCCCCACGTTCCCTCCACACGCCCTATGTGTTCAGGCGCGGGTCACACCACATGACTGGTGCGGGGTTCCCCCATTCGGACATCCTCGGATCAACGCTCGGTTGGCAGCTCCCCGAGGCTTATCGCAGCCTCCTACGTCCTTCATCGGCTCCTGGTGCCCAGGCATCCACCGTGTGCCCTTAACAACTTGGCCACACAAAACCCCCACCACCGGACCCACCCGAAGGCAGGCACCGCGCGGCGGGGACCTACAAGAAACTCGCTACAGAGTTCAGTTAAAGATGCTCGCGTCCACTGTGCAGTTCTCAACGTACGACCGGACACCCCCGCATCCGCACCCGCCAGACCCCAGACCCTCCCCGAACGGAGAGGAACTGGGCGGTACGAGCGCCCGGAGGCCCCGCACGAGACACCGGATCGGCCACCCCACGGCGACCGGCCCGCTCCCTCAGGACCCAACAGCGTGCCTACGACCGACCCCGCGCACCCGCCCCGTTCCCCACACCCCCGCAGGGATGCCGTACTAGGAGCAGCCACCGGCTGCCGGCCGAACTGGTCAGCGTTCCACCCTCGAGCACCAGCCCGGCAACCTCGCGGCCACCCCGAAGCGGGCGACCGTCTCGTCCGAGCATGGCCCTGGACCACCACAACCTCACGGTCGCGGCGGCCAGTGCTCCTTAGAAAGGAGGTGATCCAGCCGCACCTTCCGGTACGGCTACCTTGTTACGACTTCGTCCCAATCGCCGATCCCGCCTTCGACGGCTCCCTCCCACAAGGGGTTGGGCCACCGGCTTCGGGCGTTACCGACTTTCGTGACGTGACGGGCGGTGTGTACAAGGCCCGGGAACGTATTCACCGCAGCGTTGCTGATCTGCGATTACTAGCGACTCCAACTTCATGGGGTCGAGTTGCAGACCCCAATCCGAACTGAGACCGGCTTTTTGGGATTCGCTCCACCTCACGGTATCGCAGCCCTTTGTACCGGCCATTGTAGCATGTTTGCAGCCCTAGACATAAGGGGCATGATGATTTGACGTCATCCCCACCTTCCTCCGAGTTGACCCCGGCAGTCTCCCATGAGTCCCCGGCATTATCCGCTGGCAACATGGAACGAGGGTTGCGCTCGTTGCGGGACTTAACCCAACATCTCACGACACGAGCTGACGACAACCATGCACCACCTGTGCACGGCCCTTACGGACCCCACATCTCTGCGGGATTTCCGTGCATGTCAAGCCTAGGTAAGGTTCTTCGCGTTGCATCGAATTAAGCAACATGCTCCGCCGCTTGTGCGGGCCCCCGTCAATTCCTTTGAGTTTTAGCCTTGCGGCCGTACTCCCCAGGCGGGGCGCTTAATGCGTTAGCTGCGGCACGGAGACCGTGGAATGGCCCCCACACCTAGCGCCCAACGTTTACGGCGTGGACTACCAGGGTATCTAATCCTGTTCGCTCCCCACGCTTTCGCTCCTCAGCGTCAGTTGTTGCCCAGAGACCCGCCTTCGCCACCGGTGTTCCTCCTGATATCTGCGCATTTCACCGCTACACCAGGAATTCCAGTCTCCCCTGCAACACTCAAGTCTGCCCGTATCGACTGCAGGCCCGGAGTTGAGCTCCGGGATTTCACAGCCGACGCGACAAACCGCCTACGAGCTCTTTACGCCCAATAATTCCGGACAACGCTTGCACCCTACGTATTACCGCGGCTGCTGGCACGTAGTTGGCCGGTGCTTCTTCTGCTCCTACCGTCACTTGCGCTTCGTCGGAGCTGAAAGAGGTTTACAACCCGAAGGCCGTCATCCCCCACGCGGCGTCGCTGCGTCAGGCTTTCGCCCATTGCGCAATATTCCCCACTGCTGCCTCCCGTAGGAGTCTGGGCCGTGTCTCAGTCCCAGTGTGGCCGGTCACCCTCTCAGGCCGGCTACCCGTCGTCGCCTTGGTAGGCCACTACCCCACCAACAAGCTGATAGGCCGCGGGCCCATCCCCAGCCGATAAATCTTTCCACCACCGCCCATGCGGACAGCGATGAATATCCGGTATTAGCCCCAATTTCTTGGAGTTATCCCGGAGCCGGGGGCAGGTTGCCCACGTGTTACTCACCCGTTCGCCACTGATCCCCCCGCAAGCGGGGTTCACCGTTCGACTTGCATGTGTTAAGCACGCCGCCAGCGTTCGTCCTGAGCCAGGATCAAACTCTCCGTAGATGAATTTGCATCCCAGGCCGAGAACCGAGAGCTAGCACTCTCGATGATCCATCAACCAAAGGAATCCCTCACCACAC
>NZ_JBJGYT010000071.1:0-4779 GCF_054050135.1 Geodermatophilus sp. SYSU D00705
CCCCCCCCCCCCCCCGCCCCCGCCCCCGCGCCCGCGCGCCCGCCGCCCCCCCCCCCCCCCCCCCCCCCCCCCCCCCCCCCCCCCCCCCCCCCCCCCCCCCCCCCACTCGTACTGCGGTCGATCAGTCGCGCGGCTCCTGCGGCCGGCCGCCGTCGACCGGGCGGCCAGAGGTGGTGAGCTCGCGGTCCGCGGCGGCGGCGGCCTGACCGTGGTCCTCGTGCCGCTGCTCGAGCTCCACCTGCGCCGGCTCCTCGACGGGGGTGAAGAAGCCGCGGATGGCGCGGCGGGCGCCGCCCACGTGGTTCATCCGCTTGGGCACCGGGGCGCCGCCGTAGGCGAGCGCACCGTGGCCGTGCTCGTCCACCGGGCCGAGGGGCTGGTGGACCTCGATGAACTCGCCGCTGGGCAGACGGCGGATGACACCCGTCTCGATGCCGTGCTCGAGCACCTGGCGGTCGTGCTGCTGCAGGCCGAGGCAGATGCGGTACGTGATCACGTACACGATCGGCGGCAGGATGATGACGCCGATACGGCCGACCCAGGTCATCGCGTTCAAGCTGATGTCGAACTTGTCGGCGATGACGTCGTTGCCGCCGGACATCATGAGCCAGATGTAGAACGTCAGCCCCATCATGCCCAGCGACGTGCGCACCGGCACGTCGCGGGGACGCTGCAGCAGGTGGTGGGACGCGGTGTCCCGGGTGAGCTTCCGCTCGATCATCGGGTACAGGGCGAGCACCGTGAACATCAGGCCGGCGATCACGACCGTCGGCCAGAACAGCGCCGGGATCTGGTAGTCGCCGGGCAGGTTGATGTCCCAGGCCGGGAAGAGGCGGGTCGACCCGTCGAGGAAGCCGATGTACCAGTCCGGCTGGGAGGCCGCGGAGACCTGGGCCGGGTTGTACGGGCCCCACAGCCACACCGGGTTGATCTGCACCAGGCCACCGAGCGCGGCGCAGACGCCGAACACGATGAAGAGCAGGCCGGTCGCCTTGCCCGCGAAGGTCGGGAAGAGCCGGTTGCCGACCACGTT
Source organism: Geodermatophilus sp. SYSU D00705 (assembly GCF_054050135.1). Classification (NCBI taxonomy): domain Bacteria; kingdom Bacillati; phylum Actinomycetota; class Actinomycetes; order Geodermatophilales; family Geodermatophilaceae; genus Geodermatophilus; species Geodermatophilus sp. SYSU D00705. Next base: position 1,034 of record NZ_JBJGYT010000071.1, read on the forward strand.
GTGCTCGGTCCGCCCCGGGCCGGGGAACTGGGTGTGCTTCTGCTTGACCAGGATCAGCAGGTGCACGGCGATCAGGGCCAGCAGGATCGCCGGGATGAGCAGCACGTGGACGATGTAGAACCGGCCGATGATGTTCTCGCCGACGAAGTCGCCGTTGAAGACCGCGAAGTGGGCCCACGTCCCGATCACCGGCACCGACAGGATGATCGCGCTGATGATGCGGAGGCCGGTGCCCGACAGCAGGTCGTCGGGGAGCGAGTAGCCGGTCACGCCCATGAGCAGTGCCAGCACCAGCATGACCACGCCGATGATCCAGTTGGTCTCGCGCGGCCGGCGGAAGGCGCCGGTGAAGAAGATGCGGAGCAGGTGCACCACGATCGAGGCGACGAACAGCAGTGCCGCCCAGTGGTGGATCTGCCGCATGAACAGGCCGCCGCGGACGTCGAACGACAGGTTCAGCGTCGAGTCGTAGGCCGCCGACATCTCCACGCCGCGCAGCGGTGCGTACGTGCCCTCGTAGACGACCTCGCGCATGGAGGCGTCGAAGAAGAACGTCAGGTACGTGCCCGACAGGAGCAGGACGATGAAGGAGTAGAGCGCGATCTCGCCGAGCAGGAACGACCAGTGGTCCGGGAAGACCTTGTTCAGCGTGCGGCGCAGCGGGCCGGCGACGATCAGACGGTCGTCGACCTCATAGCCGATCTTGCCCAGTCGCGTGGTCGGGACACCCGGCGCCGTGGCGGTGCGAGCCATCAGATGCGCTCCCGGTTCCAGTAAGTGGGGCCTACGGCCTCAATGTAGTCACTGCGGGCCACGAAGTAGCCCTCGTCGTCGACCGTGATCGGCAGCTGCGGCAGCGGCCGGGTGGCCGGGCCGAACACCGGCTTGGCGCCCTGCGTGATGTCGAACTGCGACTGGTGGCAGGGGCACAGGATCCGGCTGGTCTCCTGCTCGTACAGCGACACCGGGCAGCCGGCGTGCGTGCAGATCTTGGAGTAGGCCACGTAGTCGCCGTAGCTGAAGTCGTCCTGGCCGGGGCGCGGCTTGTCGACCTCCACCTGCTCCGGGCGCAGCCGGAAGAGCATGGTGGCGGCGTCGGACTCGCGGTTGCCGCCCGGGACGGCCGGGAAGACGGTCTCGATCGAGCCGGGCTCCTGGTCACCGGGGCGGATCGGGGTGCCGTCGTCGCGGACCAGGCGCACGCCGTTGGCCCAGCTCGTCCTGCCGAGCGGATTGCCCTTGTTCGGGTCCTTGATCAGACCGCCCAGCGGCAGGATCAGCATGAGCCCGAGGCCGCCGCCCATGAACAGCATCGAGCGGGACAGCAGCTTGCGGCGGGCCAGACCACTGTTGTGCAGGCCGCCGACGAGCGTGGCGCCGGTGGTGACCCGGTCGAAGTGCGACCCGTCGTGCTTGTCCTGCACCGCCGTCTCGTGCGGCAGCAGCTTCTTGGTGTAGAGCACCAGGCCCACACCGACCAGGATCATGGCCAGGCCGAAGAGCGCGCCGATCAGCGGCGTGAACAGCGCGCTCCAGCCGGACTCGGAGATCTCCCACTGCCAGTCCGGCAGGAACCAGCCGGATCCGACGTAGACGACGACGAAGCCGAAGGCGGCCACGCCGGCGAGGGCGAAGGTCAGCCCCACCTGGCGGACGGCGCGCCGCTCCAGCCGCGACCCGGGTTCGGGGCCGGGGTCGACGTGGAGCACCTCGACCCCGTCGTACCGGGCGCCCAGGCGGTCGAGCTCCTCGCGGGGCATCGCCGCCAGTTGCTCAGGGGTGTAGTCGTCGTCCGGACCGCCGTGCAGCGGCCCGGCGACGTCTGCGCCGCCGGTGGAACCGGGGCGGCTGTCGCGCGTACTCACGCTTCCTCCTCGCTGACCCACGCGGTCAGCGGTCGCTGGGCCGAAGTGTCCGGTGCGGAGCCGGTGTGCGTGCTCACGCCTTGCTCCCCATCCAGAAGATCCCGAACAGCAGCACGCCCATGCCCACGACCCAGATGACCAGGCCCTCGGCGACCGGACCCATGCGGCCCACGCCGGCACCGCCCGGGTCGGCCTGGTTGTCGATCGTCTGGACGTAGTTGATGATCGCGCGCTTCTCGTCGGGGGTGAGCTGGTTGTCCCCGAAGACCGGCATGTTCTCCGGCCCGCTCAGCATCGCGGTGTAGATCTCCAGGTCGCTGGACTCCTCGAGGCTCGGCGCCGCCTTGCCGGAGGAGAGGGCGCCGCCCTGGCCCACGAAGTTGTGGCAGGAGGCGCAGTTGAGCCGGAACAGCTCGCCGCCGAGGGCGAGGTCGCCGTCGCGCAGGTCGCCGGAGGGGAGCGTCGGGCCGCCGCCGTTGGCCTGGACGTAGGCCATCAGCTGGTCGATCTCCTCGTCGGTGAAGACGGCCGGCTTGTCGGGGGCGTCGGCCTCCTGACGCACCAGCGGCATGCGGCCGGTGTGCACCTGGAAGTAGACGGCCGCCTCGCCGACGCCGATCAGCGAGGGACCGCGGGCGGGGACGCCCTCGAGGTTCTCGCCGTGGCAGGTGATGCAGCTGCGCTCGTACAACTCGCGGCCGGCGGCCTCGGCGGAGGACTCGCTCGTCGCGTCCTCGTCGGTCGCGTAGGCCGGTGACAGGGCCGAGTACAGGGTGCCGGTGAGCACGAGGGCAGCCATGAGGCCGGCCACGTTGACCACCCGGCGGCGGTGCTTGGAGCGGCGACGGGCGCGGGCCGCGGTGGCGGGGCCGCCCTCGGCCGGACGGCGGGACCAACGGGCGCGGCCGCGCGGCGGCACGTCGTCGGGCAGGGCGTCGGACTGCGGGTTCGTGGTGGACACCGGTTCCCTAGCGGATCAGGTAGATCGTGGCGAAGAGCCCGACCCACACGACGTCGACGAAGTGCCAGTAGTAGGAGACCACGATGGCCGCGGTCGCCTGTGCCGGCGTGAAACGGCCCATGGTGGACCGGATGAGCAGGTAGACGAAGGCGACGAGACCCCCGATCACGTGCAGCGCGTGGAAGCCGGTGGTCAGGTAGAAGACCGAGCCGTACGTGGAGCTGGAGATCGACGTGCCGTGCTCGGTGACGAGCACGCGGTACTCGTTCGCCTGGGCGAGCACGAAGACCAGGCCCATGGCGAAGGTGATCGTGAACCAGCGCCGCAGGCCGTAGACGTTCCCCTGCTCCGCAGCGAACACGCCGAGCTGGCAGGTGACCGAGGAGGCCACCAGGATGATCGTGAAGATCAACGCGTAGGGCAGGTTCAGCTCGGTCGGCTCGGGCGGCCACCCCTCGGTGGCACGAGCCCGCGCGGTGAAGTACATGGCGAACAACCCGGCGAAGAACATCAGCTCGCTGGAGAGCCAGATGATCGTGCCGACGCTGACCATGTTGGGTCGGGTCAGGGAGTGCACCCGGGAGGTGTCGAAGGTGCCGCTCGCGACGGGAGCCGTTGTCACGTGGTCATCATGGCATCGGTCCCGGCAGGGCCACGACCGCGGGTGGGCGGGCGTGGCGGTGCCGTGACCTCCCCGATACCTGGGGACGGGCGTCCCCGGTAGGGGACGCTCCGGGCACTAGGCTCCGCCGGGTGACCGATGCGCCGGCAACCGTCCTGGTCTACAGCTCCCGGCCCGTGGTGGGGGCGGCCGGTGGCGGCGGCGTGGGGGGGGCGGCGGGGCGGGGGGGTGGGGGGGGGGGGGGCCGGGGCCGAGGACTTGGCCGGCTCGTGCGCGGAGGACTGGCTGCGCCACGCCG
>NZ_JBJGYT010000072.1:0-3443 GCF_054050135.1 Geodermatophilus sp. SYSU D00705
GCGGCTGCGGCGGCGCGGGCGCGGCCGCCCCCCCCGCCCCCGCCCGCCGCCCCCCCCCCCCCCCCCCCCCCCCCCCCCCCCCCCCCCCCCCCCCCCCCCCCCCCCCCCCCCCCCCCCCCCCCCCCCCCTCCGCAGGAGGGGTCCCTGGCCACCCCGGTCGGAGCCCGATCGGGGGATCGTCGGGCGCGCAGCGCGGGCCGGCCTCGGGGGTCGGAGGAGGCTGTGAGACGTCTCACCGGCCGGTGCGGACCCCGGGGAACGCGAAGGGCCCCAGGTCGACGACCTGGGGCCCTTCTGCTGTGGGCGATACTGGGTTCGAACCAGTGACCTCTACCGTGTCAAGGTAGCGCTCTACCACTGAGCCAATCGCCCGTTCCGACCTGCCGGCCGGCCCGCTCCACCGTGTCCCGGCGGACGCCGAGGTGGAGACGGGATTTGAACCCGTGTAGACGGCTTTGCAGGCCGTTGCCTCGCCTCTCGGCCACTCCACCGCACGCGGGCGCCGGTCTCGCGACCAGCGCCCGAGGTTCCGAGCGGACGACGGGATTCGAACCCGCGACCCTCACCTTGGCAAGGTGATGCTCTACCAGCTGAGCCACGTCCGCGTTGCCTTACGAGAGAGAACTGTAGCCGACGCCGAAACGGGGTCGACAGGGGGGTCCCCCCGGGGGGTCAGCGCCCGTTCGGATCAGCCCCGCCGTTGGACAGCAGTGCGGCCAGTTCGCCGTCCACCTCGAGGACCGAGGACTCCTCGCCGGCCGGCACCACGCTCTCGGTCAGTCGCAGGAACCCGGCCAGCGTGCCGCGGGAGGCCTCGAAGAGCGCCTCGCCGGAGGGTGCCCGCAGGTGCAGGAACAGGACGTCGCCGGAGGTGCGCGACGGCCACAGGCGCACGTCGCCCTCGCCCGCGGGGCGGTCCAGGCCCGTCTGCAGCAGTTCGCGGCCGACCAGCCAGGAGATGCCCTCCTCGCCGGCTCCGCTGTCGCCGAAGGTGATCCGGACGGCGAACGGGTCGCTCACCTCGTAGCTGAGCTGCGCGGGCACCTCTGTCCACGACTGCGGCCCCACGAGGTGGAGCGTGGTGGGGCAGGTGTACCCGGGTGTCGAGCGGCTCGTCATGTCCCCAACAACGACCTTCCCTGAGAGCGGTCACGCCGGGGTGTCCCCCGGGCGCGTCGTTCCTCTCTGTGCCCGCAACTCGCCTTGCTGAACCCCGGGCCTCTCCCCGGCGCGCCCGGTGCGTGTGACGATGGGGAGGTGAGCCGTCCGGCACGGCGGGCCGGGGGCGGTCCCGGCGACGCCGACCTGCTGTTCCGCGTGCGCGCGGGGGAGCGGGCCGCCTTCGACGAGCTCTACGACCGCTTCAGCGGCCCGGCCCTCGCCCTGGCGCGGTGCGTGCTGTCCGACGACGCCGCCGCCCGCGAGGTGCTGCGGGCGGTCCTCCTGGGCGTCTGGCACGACCCCGCCGCGTACGACCCCGGTGCGGGCAGCGTCGCGTCCTGGGTGATGGACCGGGTGCACCAGCGGGCGGTCGACGCGGTGCGGTGCGGACAGGTCCACCGGCGCCGTCCGGGCGACTCCGCGTCCACGGGGGTGCCGGCCGGCGAGGACCGCGCCGGCGTTGCGCCCGACCCCGTGCGCGCCGCGCTGCGCGGCCTGCCCGAGGCGGAGTGCGAGGCGCTGACGCTGGCCTACTACGGCGGTTACACCCAGCGGGAGGTCGCCGCGCTGACCGGCACCCCGCTCGCCGAGGTCAAGAGCGCCGCCCTGGCCGCCGTCCGGGAGCTGCGTGGGGAGCTCGGCGCCGACCCCCGGGGTGGTGCGCTGGGCGCTCCGGCGGTCGTCGAGGGCCCGGGCCGGTGAGCGGCCCGGCCCGCGACCACGCGGTCTTCGACGAGCTGGCCGTGGGCTGGGCCCTCCACGCCCTCGAGCCCGAGGAGGAGGTGCTCGTCGCCGCCCACCTCCCCGGCTGTCCGCGCTGTCTCGGCACGGTCGCCGAGACCGGCGAGGTCCTGGCCGCCCTGGCCGCGAGCCTGCCGGTCGCCGATCCGCCCGACGAGCTGCGGGAGGAGCTGCGGAACGCGGTGCGGCAGACCCCGCAGGTGCGCCGGCCGCCGGCGCCCCGTCTCCCCGCCTCCGCCTCGGCATCCCGTCCGCCGGTGACCGGCGGGCGGTCATCGGCCGGGGACGCCACACGGCGGGCTCCCGAGCCCGCCGTCCCGGGGCCCGCCGCCCCGCGGGTGCCGGACGCCGTACCGCCCGCGGCCGCCCCGCCTGCAGGCGTCCCGACCGCGACGCCCGCGAGCGCGTGGCGGCGCGTCCTGCCCAACGCCCTGGTCGCCGCCGCGGTGGCGACGATCCTGGCGCTCGGCACCTGGAACGTGGTGCTCAGCGACGCCCGCGACGAGGCGCGGGCGACCGTCGCGCGGCAGGCCGACGTCGTCAACGCGCTGCTGACGCCGGGTTCTGCGACCGTCGTGGCCCTCTCCGGCGACGACGGCGCGGCCGTGGCCACCGTCGTCGTCCGCAACGGCCAGCTGCAGGTGGTGGACCACGGGCTGCCGGTGAACGACGTCCGGGAGCAGACCTACGTCCTGTGGGGCACCGGGAACGGGGGAGCCGTGGCGCTGGGCACGTTCGACGTCCTCTCCCCACACAGCGACCTGCGCGCCGTAGGCTCCGGCGCGACCGGGCTCGACGTCCACGACGGCTACGCCGTCAGTCTGGAGCCCGGCCGTCAGGCTCCGTCGGAACCGACGGACATCGTCGCGCGTGGTGAGGTGACCAACTGACCGGTCCGGAGACGGCGGCCCCCGGCCGGGAGCGGCGCCACCACCAGACGTCCGAGGAGCTGCGGACCCACTTCGACGACGACGGCGTGCGCAGCCTCCGTGAGCGCGTGGCCGAGACGCGCTGGCGCCGCAAGCTGGCCGCCCGCCGCACCGTCGACTCCACGTACCGGGTGTGCGTCGGGGTCGTGGGCGGCCTGGTCGTCGCCCTCGGCCTGGCCACGATCCCGCTGCCGGGGCCGGGCTGGCTCACCGTCATCGCCGGCCTGTTCGTGCTGGCCACGGAGTTCTTCTGGGCCGAGCGGCTGCTGGAGTTCACCAAGAAGCACGTCAAGCGGTGGACCGACTGGCTGGGCCGGCAGCCGCTGTGGGTGCGCCTGGCGGTCGCCCTCGCCACCGCGGCGTTCGTGTACGGCGTCCTGGTCGTGACGCTGCACGTGATGGGCGTCCCGGGATGGATCCCGGGGTGGGTGCCACTGTGGCGGTGAGCGTCTGGCAGAATGGAACGCACGGGCGATTGGCTCAGTGGTAGAGCGCTTCGTTCACACCGAAGAGGTCACTGGTTCGAACCCAGTATCGCCCACCTCCGGCAGAGGCCCCGGGCCCCCGCCCCGCCCCGGCCCCCCGCGTGGCAGGGGGGCGGGCCCCCCCCCC
>NZ_JBJGYT010000073.1:0-3119 GCF_054050135.1 Geodermatophilus sp. SYSU D00705
GGGCGGCCGCGCCCCCCCCCCCCCCCCCCCCCCCCCCCCCCCCCCCCCGGTCGACGTCAGAGAGGCGGCGTCAGGGGCGGTGGGCCACCACGGACGCGGCCTGGTCGTGCACGAGGTCGGCCGCGCGCGGCGCCGGCACGGTGTGGTCGTCCTCGGCCCGCTCCTTGTGGAACCGTCCGTCCTTCATGACGTAGTTGATCTTCGAGTGGTCCTGCAGGATGGTGATGTCGGCCAACGGGTCACCGTCGACCAGGATCATGTCGGCGAGGTAGCCGGGCTGGACCTTCCCCAGCTCGTCGGGGCGCAGCATGATCTCGCCACCCCAGGCGGTGGCGGAGATGATCGCCTCCATCGGGGTGAAGCCGAGCAGCTCGACGAAGTGCTGCAGGTCGCGGGCGTAGGTGCCGTGCGGGGTCCAGGCGAAGCCGTAGTCGCCGCCGGGCAGCACCTTGATGCCGCGCTGGTGCATCTCGCGCAGCCCCTTCACGGCGATGTCCAGCTCCCGCTTGTAGCCGACGGCCTCGGCGGCCTCCTGCGGGAAACCGAACGCCTCGGCCTCGTAGAGGGTCGCGATCAGCCAGTTGATGCCGGGAGCGACGAACACCCAGTCCTTGTTGGCCTCGAGCATGTCCATGCCCTCGGCGTCGGTGAACGACGCGTGGTAGATGATGTCGACCTTGTTCCGGACGCACATCTTCACGCTCTCCGCGCTGCGGGCGTGGGCGCAGACCCGCTTGCCGCGCCGGTGGGCCTCGGTGACCGCGGCGGCGGTCTCCTCCTCGGAGAAGTAGGTGTCCTCGGCACGCTGGGTGCCAGTGATCTCCTCGCCGGTCATGGACAGCTTGATCTGGTCGACGCCGATCTCGATCAGCTCCCGGACGGCCTTGCGCATCCCCTCGGGGCCGTCGGCGAACTTGGTGATGCCCTTGACCAGCGCCCCGCCGGTGACCGAGATCTCCGGGCCGTTGGCCAGGTAGCGCGGGCCGGGGAAGCGGCCGGCGTTGATCGCGTCCCGGCAGACCACGTCGAGGCGGTCCTTCGCCGACGCCGCGCCCACGCACATGGTGTAGCCGGAGTCGATGTAGGTGCGGGCGGACTCCAGGGCGAACAGCAGGTGCTCCTCGACGGGCATGGTGCCCAGGCCGTCGAGGTCGGCGCTGTTGTTCCAGGTGAAGTGGGTGTGCGCGTCGCACAGCCCGGACATCAGGGTGCGACCGCGGCCCTCGATGACCCGGGCGCCCTCGGCGCGGGACGGTTCGACGGTGCCGACGACGGCGATGCGGTCGTTCTCCACCAGGACGTCGCCGGGATAGGGGGCGGCGCCGGTGGAGTCGAGGATGCTGACGTCGCGGAACAGCACCTTGTCGGGCGAGACGGGCATGGTGCATCTCCTCTGCGGGGCGGGGCGCCGGCCGGACGGCCGGCGGCGGGGGCGCGCCCGACGGGCGCGGTGGATGGGGTGGGGCGGGGCGGGTGATCCCGGAGCGGGGTCAGAGGAACTTGAGCAGCTGGTCGGTGACCGGCCGGGCGGCTTCCAGCGCGGTCCAGTGGCCGACGCCGGGGAGGATCTCGACGGTGGCGTTGCCGTGCGCGGCGGCCAGCTCGGAGCTGGCCTCGGGCGGGCCGACCTTGTCGTCGGCGCCGGTGACCAGCAGCAGCGGCAGGGTCGGGTCGACCGGCCCAGGGTCGGTGGCGTTGGCCAGCGCCTCGCAGTTGCGGGCGTAGCCCTCCGGGTCCTGGCGCATGACCAGTTCCCGGACGAACGCGGCGACCTCGGGCCGGTCCCGGCGGGTGGTCTCCGACAGCGCGTTGGCCACCACCGCCGGCGCGACGGCGGCGGTGCCCTTCTCCCGCAGCAGGGCGGCGCGGTCGCGCTGGGCCTGCCGGCCGGCCTCGGCGGGTTCGCGGACCGCGCCGAGCAGGGCCAGCTTGGTCACCTTCTGCGGATGCCGGGCGGCCAGCGCCCGCACGACCAGCGTGCCGAACGAGTGGCCGACCACGGCGGCGGACTCGATGCCGAGCTCGTCGAGCAGCGCGGCGAGGTCCTCGGCGTGGGACTCCGCGCTGATCCCGTCGGCCACCGGGGACCGGCCGGCGCCGGCCGAGTCGGGCCGGATCACCCGGAACCGCTCGGCCAGGGCGTCGGTCTGCACCTGCCAGAAGTTGCTGGTGCCGCCGAGGCCGTGGACCAGCAGCACGGCCGGCCCGTCACCGTCGATCTCGACGGCGAGCTCCTTGCCGTTGACGTTCACGATGTCTCCTCCGTCGGTCATGTCGGATCGGGGCTCAGGCGACGCGGTTGCGCTGGGCGCCGAGCCCGGTGATGGAGACCTCGATGACGTCGCCGGAGGCCATGAACTTCGGCGGGTCGAAGCCGATGCCGACGCCGGCGGGGGTGCCGGTGGCGATGATGTCGCCGGGCAGCAGGGTGAGCCCGGCGGAGATGGTGGCGATCAGCTCGGGGATGTCGAAGATCAGGTCCTTCACCGACGCGGACTGCCGCTGCTCGCCGTTGACCGAGCTCTCCACCACCAGCGCGGTCACGTCGGGCACCTCGTCGGCGGTCACCGCGTAGGGGCCCATCGGGCAGTGGGTGTCCAGCGACTTGCCCAGCAGCCACTGCTTGTGCTCGCGCTGCAGGTCGCGGGCGGTGAAGTCGTCGATGATCGTGTAGCCCCAGACGTGGTCGAACGCCTGCTCGCGGGTGATGCCCCGGCCGCCGCGGCCGATGATCACGCCCAGCTCGGCCTCATAGTCCAGCTCGCTGGTCACCCCGTGGTGCGGGTCGATGTCGTCGAACGGGCCGGTGACCGAGGTGGTGGCCTTCGAGAAGACGATCGGCTCCTCGGGCAGGGCCTCGGAGCGGTCGGGGGTGTCGTAGCCGCTGCGGCCGAACTCGACCACGTGTTCGCGGTAGTTCTTGCCGACGGCGAAGATGTTGCGCCGCGGCGTCGGGATCGGCGCCAGCAGCCGCACCCCGTCCAGCGGCTGCTCCGGCTGGGCGGCCGCCTGCGCATCGAGCGCGGGGGCGGGGGGGGGCCCCCCCCCGCTCTCCAGAAGCACACCCGGGCCGGGGGGGCGGGGTGGGGGGTCGTCGCGGCCCACCCCCCCGTCCGGGG
>NZ_JBJGYT010000074.1:0-2906 GCF_054050135.1 Geodermatophilus sp. SYSU D00705
TGCTCTGCCCACCAGGGTGGGCAGAGCACGACCGCCGGTGGAACCCCGCCGCCGCCCGGGTCGTGGAACGGACGTGGACACGCTGCGGACGCTGCTCAACCTCGTCTGGCTGGTGTTCCAGGGCTGGATCCTGGCGCTGGCCTACGCCCTGGCCGGCCTGGTCGCCTGCCTGCTGGTCGTCACCATCCCGTTCGGCATCGCGGCGTTCCGGCTGGCGGGCTTCGTGGTCTGGCCCTTCGGCCGGACGACGGTGCCGGCGCCGGGGGCCGGAGCCGCCTCGGCCCTGGGCAACCTCGTGTGGTTCCTCGTGGCCGGGTGGTGGCTGGGCCTGATCCACGTCGTCAGCGGGATCGGCTTCTGCCTGACCATCGTCGGCATCCCGTTCGGGATCGCGTCGTTCAAGCTCGCCGCGGTCGGCCTCTTCCCGCTGGGCAAGCGGGTGGTGCCGACCGCTCCCCCGCGCGACTGGCTGCACGCCGGCTCGGGAGTGGTACGGACGGCGCCCGCCCGCTGAGCAGGGCGGCGGGCGCTGGGGTGGCGGTTCAGGCCTCAGCCGGCTCGTCGGTCCAGCGGGCGAGGAACTCCTTCTCCCCCGGCGTGAGGCGGCGCGGCCGGTTGAGGGCGAAGTCGAAGGGGACCAGCAGGGTGCTGCCGGTGACGGCGAGCTGCCCGTGGTCGAACAACTCGTAGTGGCAGGTGAACGCCGCCGCCCGGATCCCGGACACCCAGACCTGCACCTCCAGGGGCTCGGCGTCGTAGACCACCGAGCGCTTGTACTGGATGTCGTGCCCGGCGACGACCAGCCCGCGCCGCATCCCGGTCGCCGAGTCGTGGGTCGGGTGCTCGAAGAACAGGTTCACCCGGGCCATCTCGAAGTAGCCGAGGAAGGCGACGTTGTTGATGTGCTGGTAGGCGTCCATGTCCGACCAGCGCATCGGGACGCGCACGGTGTGCCTCACGCGCTCCACCCTGCCGTACCGGGAGCGCCGTCCTGCACGCCGGTCCGCCGTCGACCCGGCCTCCGGTCGACGACGGCCCCGGCCCGAACGGCGGCGGCCGGCCGGAGTGGGTGCTCCGGCCGGCCGCCGGCGAGGTTCTCGCTGCACTGTGCCGGGTCGGCCCCGTCCAGAGGCTCACCGCGAGCTCGCGAGCGGTGAGGAGGACGGGTCCTCGTTCAGTCCCGGGTGAGCTTCCGGTAGGTGGCGCGGTGCGGGCGGGCCGCCTCCGGGCCGAGGCGCTCGACCTTGTTCTTCTCGTAGTCGGCGAAGTTGCCCTCGAACCAGAACCACTTGGACTCGCCCTCGTAGGCGAGGATGTGGGTCGCCACCCGGTCGAGGAACCAGCGGTCGTGGCTGACCACGACGGCGCAGCCGGGGAACTCCAGCAGCGCGCTCTCCAGGCTCGTCAGCGTCTCGGTGTCGAGGTCGTTGGTCGGCTCGTCGAGAAGCAGCAGGTTGCCACCCTGCTTGAGGGTCAAGGCGAGGTTGAGGCGGTTCCGCTCACCGCCGGAGAGCACGCCGGCCGGCTTCTGCTGGTCCGGGCCCTTGAACCCGAACGCGGCGACGTAGGCCCGCGACGGCATCTCCACGTTGCCGACCTTGATGTGGTCCAGGCCGTCGGAGACGACGTCCCACAGCGTCTTCTTGGGGTCGATGCCGCTGCGGTTCTGCTCGACGTAGGAGAGCTTGACCGTCTCGCCGACCTTGATCTCGCCGTCGTCGGGCTTCTCCTCGCCGACCAGCATCTTGAACAGCGTGGTCTTGCCGACGCCGTTGGGGCCGACCACGCCGACGATGCCGTTGCGCGGCAGGGTGAACGACAGGTCGTCGATGAGCAGGCGATCACCGAAGCCCTTGGTGAGGTTCTTCGTCTCGACCACGACGTTGCCCAGGCGCGGGCCCGGCGGGATCTGGATCTCCTCGAAGTCCAGCTTGCGGTACTTCTCGGCCTCGGCCGCCATCTCCTCGTAGCGCTGGAGACGGGCCTTGCTCTTGGCCTGCCGGGCCTTGGCGCCCGACCGGACCCACTCCAGCTCCTCGGCCAGCCGCTTCTGCCGCTTGGCGTCCTTGGCACCCTCGACCTTGAGGCGGGCGGCCTTGGTCTCCAGGTAGGTGGAGTAGTTGCCCTCGTACGGGTAGGCGCGGCCGCGGTCGAGCTCGAGGATCCACTGGGCGACGTTGTCGAGGAAGTACCGGTCGTGGGTGACGGCGACGACGGTGCCGGCGTACTTCTCCAGGTGCTGCTCCAGCCACGCCACGCTCTCGGCGTCGAGGTGGTTGGTGGGCTCGTCGAGCAGCAGCAGGTCGGGCGCCTCGAGCAGCAGCTTGCACAGCGCGACGCGGCGACGCTCACCACCGGAGAGGACGGTGACGTCGGCGTCGCCGGGCGGGCAGCGCAGCGCGTCCATGGCCTGCTCGATGCGGGCGTCGAGCTCCCAGCCGTCGTGGTTCTCGATGACCTCCATGAGCTCGCCCTGCTCGGCGAGGAGCGCGTCGAAGTCGGCGTCGGGCTCCCCCATCGCCGCGCTGACCTCCTCGAAGCGGCTCAGCGCGTCGCGCAGGGGCTTGACCGCCTCCTCGACGTTGCCGCGCACGTCGAGCGCCTCGTTCAGCGGCGGCTCCTGCAGCAGGATGCCGACCGAGGCCTCCGGCGCGAGCATGGCCTCGCCGTTGGAGGGCTGCTGCATGCCGGCCATGATCTGGAGCACGGTCGACTTGCCGGCGCCGTTGGGGCCGACCACGCCGATCTTGGCGCCGGGCAGGAACGACAGGGTGACGTCGTCCAGGATCACCTTGTCGCCGTGCGCCTTGCGCGCACGCACCATGGTGTAGATGTACTGAGCCACTGGGCTTCGCAGGCCTTCCGTCGATTCGCGAGTGGGGGGCGGGCCGGCCGTCTGCCGGCCC
>NZ_JBJGYT010000075.1:0-1945 GCF_054050135.1 Geodermatophilus sp. SYSU D00705
CCCGCCCCCCCCCCCCCCCCCCCCCCCCCCCCCCCCCCCCCCCCGCCCGCCCCCCCCCCCCCCCCCCCCCCCCCCCCCCCCCCCCCCCCCCCGCGCCGAGGACGCTGTCCGCATGGACATCACCACCGTCAACGACCGGCACCTCTACGAGGGGCGGGTGGTCCTGCGGGACGCCGAGGACCCGAGCCGTGTGGTCGACCTGCCCCCGCGGATCCTCCGGTTCGGCCCGCCGGGCTGGCTCACCGTCGTCGACCACCTGACCGAGGACGCCGACGTGGAGCTCTACCCGACCAGCCGCGTGCTCGCGGTGTCGGCGCTGCGGGAGGTCGGGGGAGGCGCGCTGCGGTCCAGCGCCACCCACTGAGGCGCGGTCAGCCGCCGGCCAGCAGCGCGCGCACCGCGTCGAGGGTGTCGGCCTCGGCCGGTGTCTTGTCCGGCCGGTAGCGCAGCACCCGGGCGAAGCGCAGCGCGACCCCGCCGGGGTAGCGGGGGCTGCGCTGTGCGCCGTCCAAGGCGATCTCCACGACCAGCTCCGGCCGCAGCAGCACGCCCCACTCCGGCCGCTCGCGGGCCAGCTCGGGAAAGGTCGCGGTCTGCCAGTCCAGCAGCTCGTCGGTCATGCCCTTGAAGGTCTTGCCGACCATCACCGGCTCCCCGCCGTCGGGGTCGCGGGCGCCCAGGTGGATGTTCGACAGCTTGCCCGCGCGGCGGCCGTACCCCCACTCCGCGCCGAGCACGACGAGGTCCAGGGTGTGCACCGGCTTCACCTTCTGCCAGGCCCGCCCGCGCCGACCCGCGGCGTAGGGCGCGTCCAGGGCCTTGACCACGACGCCCTCGTGTCCCGCGGCGAGGGCGCCGTCCAGCACCGCCGCGGCCCGGTCCGGGTCGGGGGAGCGGACGCCCGGCATGCGGAGTGGGGCGTGCTCGTCGGCGGCCAGCAACCCGGCCAGCGCGTCGAGGCGGACCGACAGCGGCTCGTCGAGCAGGTCGCGGCCGTCGAGGTGCAGCAGGTCGAAGAAGAACGGGCTCAGCAGCACGCCGGCATCGGAAGCGTCACTGCCGAAGCGGCTCATCGTCTCCTGGAAGGCCCGCGGCCGGCCGTCGTCGTCCAGGGCGAGGGTCTCGCCGTCGAGGACGGCGGTCGTGCACGGCAGCGCGCGGACCCGGTCGACCAGCTCCGGCACGCCGTCGGTCACCTCCCGCAGCGTGCGGGTCCAGACCCGGACGTCGTGGCCGTCCCGGTGCACCTGGATGCGGGCGCCGTCCAGCTTGAACTCCACGGTCACGTCGGCACCGAGGTCCTCCAGGGCCGCGTCCAGCGAGGAACCCGGGCTGGCGAGCATGGGCCGCACCGGCCGGCCGACCCGCAGGGAGACGGCGTCGAGCGCGGCCGCGCCGCCGGTGAGGGCGGTGGCCGCGGTCTCGGGGAGGCTGCCCGACAGCATGAACGCCCGCCGGACCCCCGCCGCCGGGACGCCGGCCGCCGTGGCCACCGCGTCGAGGACGACGCCCTCCAGTGCGCCCTGGCGCAGCTCGCCGGTGAGCAGGCGGACGAGGAACCGCTGCTCGTCCGCGGTGGCCGCCCCCAGCAGGGCGCGCAGCAGCGTCTCCCGGCGGGCGGTGGAGCCGGCCCCGCCGGTCGCGGCGAGCTCCCCCAGCGCCGCGTCGACGGCGGTCACGGCGAGGGCCGGCGCCGCGGCGGGCTCCCCGGTCAGCGGGGCGAGCGTGCGCCAGCCGACGCCGAGGCGGCGCTGCAGCGGCTCACCGGCCAGCCATGCGGTGACCGCAGGCACCTCGTCGTCCGTGGCGCGGCGCAGCAGGTCGGCGATCGCCGTCGCCTTGGCCGTGCGGGAGCGGGTGGCCGCGACGGCGGTGGAGGCGGCGACGACGTCGGCGAGCAGCACGGGGGGATCGTGGCAGGGGGCGCCGACACCGCGCGGTGCCG
>NZ_JBJGYT010000076.1:0-1840 GCF_054050135.1 Geodermatophilus sp. SYSU D00705
CTCTGCCGGCGCTGCAGCGCCGGCAGAGCGCGAGGAACACCGGCAATGCGATCGGGTGGTTGTCCACAGGGCTGCGTGCCCGGGTTCGCCAGGCTCCGTAGTGTCCCGGCGGGTTGGGCGAACGACTCGGGGGTGGACGACGTGGCACGGCGCACGACGCTGCGACTGGCGGCCGGCCTGGCGGCGGGCGTGGCTCTGCTGGGCGGGTGCTCGGAGAAGCAGGAGGCCAGCGACACGCTGCCGAGCGCGGACGCGACCCAGCCGTCGGAGGCCGAGCTCCCATCCCTCGGCCCGGCGGAGTTCCCAGTTCCCGACGAGGCTCGCGAAAAGACGCCTGAAGGGGCCTTGGCGTTTACGCGCTATTACATCGACCTCAACGGCTACATCGCCGACGGCCCGCGAGACCCACAACCCCTCCTAGACCTAAGTCAGAGCTGTAGGCAGTGTCGCCAAGTCGTTCAGTCCTACACGGATGACCGAGCGGCAGGCTACGCGTATCGCGACTTCAGTTACACATTTCTAGAGGCCGGCCCCGGCCTGCTCGAAGGCGACACAGCCCAAGTCGGATTCGTCTACGAGCAGGGACCCTTCACGGTACTCGACACGTCAGGTCAACAAGTGACCGATCGTTCAACTGCTGCGACCGGCAAACTCCAGTCAGGAACCATGTTGAAGTGGGACGAGAGCCTGAGCACGTGGATCGTGACCGAATTGACGATCGGTTGACATGCGGCGACTTACCTTCATTGGCCTCTTGGTGCTGGCTGCAACCGTCCTACCGTCGCCTCCTCCCGCAACGGCGGATTGTGCGGGCCTAGCCTGCGGTGGCCCGCAAGTAACTCCCGGCAGCGGGGAACTGCATGCCGCGTATGCCGCAAGTGACGCTGGGGGATTCTGGGTGTCCGGGACAGCAGCCCCCGATGCTCACCCGTACACCTATCGACTGACTCCGCCGTGCGAGTACGACACGGCGGCTGGCGACAGCTGCCGCGCCGAGGACGACAGGCTCTGCCCGGCATCGCCGGACCGCATAGCTCAGTTCCTGGTGATCGAGCAGCGCCGGCTGGTGCTCCCGGATGGCACGACAGTTGATGGCTTCCCGGTCACGGCCGGCACCTCCCCAGGCACCCCAGTCGGTCAGTGGGAGGCCGTCACCCGCACCTGCGTGGACATCACGGCGCTCAACCCGCCGCCGTCCCCGGGTGAGGTGTTCCGCTACTTCCAGACCCTCCCGCTGCCACAACTGCCCACGCAGCAGCAGCCGCCGGGCAACGGTCTGGTCGGCCTGCCCGTCGTCTTCTACACCGACGGTCCGACCACGCAGACCTTCGCCGTGGACATCCGCGGGTTCGACGTCGACATCGTCGCCACGGCCACCGGGTTCACCTGGCACACCGGCGACGGCACCGAGCTCATCAGCACCGATCCCGGCGCGCCCTACCCGCACCACACGGTCAGCCACGAGTACCGCAGCGGCACCTACACCGCCGCGCTCACCACCACCTGGAGCGGCACGTTCAGCGTCGACGGCGGTGCGAGCGCCGACGTCCCGGGCACGACGACCACCGACGGCCCGCCGGTCACGTTCGCCGTCCTGCAGGCCAACGCCGTCCTCACCAACCCGTACGACTGACCGCTCCTGCGGTGTTCCGCGTGCCTCTGCGGCCCTGCACCACCGCAGGAGCGGGCAGAACACCGCAACAGCCGCCGAGCCACACCCGCATTGCCGGTGCTCCTCGTGCCGTGGGGGGGGGGGGGGGGGGCGGCCCCCCCCCCCCCCCCCCCCCCCCCCCCCCCCCCCCCCCCCCCCCCCCCCCCCCCCCCCCCCCCCCCCCCCCCC
>NZ_JBJGYT010000077.1:0-1142 GCF_054050135.1 Geodermatophilus sp. SYSU D00705
GATGTCGAGCAGGTGTCCCATCCGGTCGCGTTTGGTGCGCAGGTAGGCGAGGTTCTCGGCGGTGACGTGGCTGGGCAGCGGCACCCGGCCGGTGATCTTCAGGCCGTAGCCCTCCAGGCCGGCCCGCTTGGCGGGGTTGTTGGTCAGCAGCCGCATGGTGTGCACGCCCAGGTCGACCAGGATCTGCGCGCCGGTGCCGTAGTCGCGGGCGTCGGCGGGCAGGCCCAGGTCGAGGTTGGCGTCCACGGTGTCCACCCCGGCGTCTTGCAGCTGGTAGGCCTGCAGCTTGTGCAGCAGGCCGATGCCGCGGCCCTCGTGCCCGCGGATGTAGAGCACCACCCCGCGGCCCTCCTGGGCCACCGCGGCCAGCGCGGCCTGCAGCTGCGGGCCGCAGTCACAGCGCAGCGAGCCGAACACGTCGCCGGTCAGGCACTCGGAGTGCACCCGGACCAGCACGTCGGAGCCGTCGGAGATGTCGCCGTAGACGAACGCGACGTGCTCGCGCTCGTCGTAGGAGGAGCGGTAGCCCACCGCGGTGAAGGTGCCCGGGGCCAGCGGCACGGTGGCCTCGGCGACCCGCTCGACCAGCTTGTCGAACCGCTTCCGGTAGGCGATCAGGTCGGCGATGGTGACCAGGCACAGGTCGTGCTCGTCGGCGAAGACCCGCAGCTCCTCCCCGCGGGCCATGCCGATCGGGTCCTTCTCGCTGACCAGCTCGCACAGCGTGCCCGAGGGCCGCAGCCCGGCCAGCACCGCCAGGTCCACCGCGGCCTCGGTGTGCCCGGGCCGGCGCAGCACGCCGCCGTCGCGGGCGCGCAGCGGCACGATGTGCCCGGGCCGGGCCAGGTCGGCCGAGGTGGTCTCCGAGCCGGCCAGCAGCCGGATGGTGTGCGCCCGGTCGGTGGCCGAGATGCCGGTGGACACCCCCTCGCGGGCGTCCACGGTGACGGTGTAGGCGGTGCCCCGGCGGTCCTGGTTGACCCGGAACATCGGCGGCAGGTCCAGCCGGTCGGCGTCCTCCTCGGTCACGGCCACGCAGATGTAGCCCGAGGTGTAGCGCACCATGAACGCCACCAGCTCCGGCGTGGCCAGCTCCGAGGCGAAGATCAGATCGCCCTCGTTCTCCCGGTCCTCGTCGTCCA
>NZ_JBJGYT010000078.1:0-1091 GCF_054050135.1 Geodermatophilus sp. SYSU D00705
TGTACTGCCCATGAGCGTTGTTGACGGCGCCGAGGCCTGATCCAACGAGGAGACCTCCGAGCGAAGGTGTGGGTGCTGACGCCACGCCCGAATGCTCGGAGGTCTCGTGTCCCACGCTAACGCTCGCCTGACCGTTCATGGCCGCGCGGAACTTGTCCGCCGGGTGGTCGAACTGGGTCGGCCGGTCGCGCACGTCGTGATCGAGTTGAACGTCTCTCGCGCCACCGGCTACAAGTGGCTGGCCCGCTGGCGGGAGGAAGGCCCTGCTGGGCTGCTTGATCGTCCCAGCCGGGCCCACCGGCTCCCCGGTAGGACCTCCGCTGAGCTGGAGACGCGGGTGCTGGCTCTGCGCAGCGCCCGCAAGCTGGGTCCCGCGCGGATCGCACCGCTGGTCGGGCTGGCCCCCTCGACGGTGCACGCAGTCCTGCGCCGGCACGGCATGCACCGGCTGGCTTGGCTGGACCGGCCCACCGGCCAGCTAGTGCGGCGCTACGAGCGGGCGCGGCCCGGCGAGCTGGTGCACGTCGATGTCAAGAAGCTCGGTGGTATCCGGGCCGGTGGTGGCTGGCGCGTGCACGGCCGCGGTTCGGCCCAAGGCAACCACAGCCGCAACGAGCAATTGGCCGGCCGCCGGGTCGGCTATGACTACGTGCACTGCGCCATCGACGACCACACCCGCCTGGCCTACGCCGAGATCCATCCCGATGAGACGGCTGCCACCTGCGCCGGCTTCCTCCACAGCGCGGCGGCCTGGTTCGCCGAGCACGGCATCGACCGGATCGAGCGGGTGATGACCGACAACGCCCGGGCCTACCGGATCAGCCATGCCTGGCGCGCCGCGCTGGCTGACCTCGGCGCCCAGGCCCGGTTCACCCGGCCCTACCGGCCACAGACCAACGGCAAGGCAGAGCGGTTCAACCGCACCCTCGCCGACGAATGGGCCTACATCCGGCCCTTCGACAGCTCAGCCGAGCGAGCCGCAGCCTTGCCCGACTGGCTGCACACCTACAACCATCACCGCAGCCACACCGCACTCGGCGGACAACCCCCGATCACCCGGGTCGCCGTCAGCAACCGTGCTGGGCACTACA
>NZ_JBJGYT010000079.1:0-979 GCF_054050135.1 Geodermatophilus sp. SYSU D00705
GCATGGACAAGGTGGTGGAGAGTGCGGCCGCGGCGGTGGCCGACATCCCGGACGGTGCGGTGCTGGCCGTGGGCGGGTTCGGGTTGTGCGGGATCCCGTACGCGCTGATCGACGCGCTCCTGGAGCGGGGCAGCACGGACCTGACCACGATCAGCAACAACTGCGGGGTCGACGACGCCGCGCTGGGGGTGCTGCTGTACGCCGGGCGGATCCGCAAGACCATCTCCAGCTTCGTGGGCGGCTCCAAGGAGGTCGCCCGCCGCTACCTGTCCGGGCAGCTGGAGGTGGAGCTGACCCCGCAGGGCACGCTGGCCGAGCGGCTGCGCGCGGCCGGGGTGGGCATCCCGGCCTTCTACACCCCCACCGGGGTCGGCACGATGGTCGCCGACGGCGGCATCCCGGTCCTCTACGACGCCCAAGGCGCGGTGGTCAAGACCTCCCCGCCCAAGGAGATCCGCGAGTTCGACGGGGTGCAGTACGTGCTGGAGACCGCGCTGCGCGCCGACTTCGGCCTGGTCCGCGCCGCGCTCGGGGACCGGCACGGCAACCTGGTGTTCCACGAGTCGGCGGCCAACTTCAACCCGCTGGCCGGCATGGCCGCCCGGATCACCATCGCCGAGGTCGAGCGGATCGTCGAACCCGGGCAGATCGTGCCCGAGCAGGTGCACCTGCCCGGGGTGTTCGTCGACCGGATCGTGGCCGCCGACCCCAGCGACAAGAAGATCGAGAAGCTCACCACCCGCCCCCGCCCGGCCCCCGCCGCCCCCGCGGCCGCCGGTGACGAGGCCGTGCAGGAAGGCAACTGATCATGGCCCTGACCCGCGACCAGCTCGCCGCCCGCGTCGCCGCCGAACTGGCCGACGGCCAGTACGTCAACCTGGGCATCGGCATGCCCACCCTGGTGCCCAACCACGTGCCCGCCGGGGTGCACGTGGTGCTGCACTCGGAGAACGGCATCCTGGGCGTGGGCCCCTACCCG
>NZ_JBJGYT010000080.1:0-885 GCF_054050135.1 Geodermatophilus sp. SYSU D00705
CCACCGCCGCCAAGGGCAAGCCCAGCATCACGCCGTCGCCGGGCACCGGTGAGGGCGCCGTGCTGACCGCCGTGGCCACCGACGACTCCGCCGTCGCGGTCGTCGACGGGGGCGAGGGCCTCAAGCTCGACGAGACCGTCGTCGCCGGGCCCGACGGCGTCGCCGTCGAGGCCGCCGCCGAGGAGGAGGCCGCCGCGGCCGAGGGCGGCGACTTCGAGTGGGACGACGAGGAGGAGTCCGAGGCGCTGCGGCAGGCCCGCAAGGACGCCGAGCTCACCGCCTCGGCCGACTCGGTCCGCGCCTACCTCAAGCAGATCGGCAAGGTCGCCCTGCTCAACGCCGAGGAGGAGGTCGACCTCGCCAAGCGGATCGAGGCCGGCCTCTACGGCGCCGAGCGGCTGCGCCAGGCCGAGGAGGAGGGCCAGAAGCTCTCCCCCCAGATGCGCCGCGACCTCAACTGGATCGTCCGCGACGGCGAGCGGGCCAAGAACCACCTGCTGGAGGCCAACCTCCGCCTCGTGGTCTCCCTCGCCAAGCGCTACACCGGCCGCGGCATGGCGTTCCTGGACCTCATCCAGGAGGGCAACCTCGGCCTGATCCGCGCGGTCGAGAAGTTCGACTACACCAAGGGCTACAAGTTCTCCACGTACGCCACCTGGTGGATCCGGCAGGCGATCACCCGCGCCATGGCCGACCAGGCCCGCACCATCCGCATCCCGGTGCACATGGTCGAGGTCATCAACAAGCTCGGCCGCATCCAGCGCGAGCTGCTCCAGGACCTCGGGCGCGAGCCGACCCCGGAGGAGCTGGCCAAGGAGATGGACATCACCCCGGACAAGGTGCTGGAGATCCAGCAGTACGCCCGGGAGCCCATCAGCCTCGACC